>PMYJ01000225.1 GCA_003170875.1 Candidatus Dormiibacterota bacterium
CGGGTTCACCTTGCGGACCAGGAAGTAGATGACCGCCGCACTGATGAGGAGGACGATCACCTGCAGCCCGGCCAGGAGCAGCCGGCGTCGGGTCGTCAGTCTTCTCGCGCGCGCCCCCTGGCCGTCCAGGGTGGGGACGGCGGGGGCAGGGTGGTGGACCGGGCCGTCGCTCGCGGGCGCGCTCTCGCGCCCACGCCAGACCGCGTCCGCCGCGGACTTCGCGGACAAGGAATCTCCCCAATCGTCCGTAACGTGATCGGCATGATGCTGATCATCCGAACCTTACAAGAGCGTTACCACTCTCGGCCTTGGTCCCGCCTGAGCGGTGCTCGCGCCCGATCCGGTCACCGAGCTGAAAGGTTCGGCGGCCTAGCGTCGCCCCATGCCGCTGGTCCCGATCGTCATCCTCCTGGTCGCGGCCGCGCTGGCCGCCACCCAGCTCGCCCTCCAGACGGGCCAGCTCCTGCTCACCCTGCTCCTCATCGGCCCGATCCTGCCCGCGCTCGTGGCCGCGCGCCTCCGCTCGGCTCCGGCTCGCCTCGCCGCGGTTCGCGTCCGGACCCAGGTCCCGCGAGGTCTCACGTGACCTACGGGCGGCGCCTCGCGGGGGGTGTATAAGGACGGGTGATGCGTCTCCTGCGCCGGCCCGGCAAACGACCGAAGCCGCGGCCCGGGGTTCCACTCCGGCCCGTGTGCCCGATCTGCGAGCGGCCGATGGAGCGCCGGGGCTCCACCGTGTGGATGTGCCCCGACTTCCCCCGCTGCCGCGGAGCCATCGCCGCCGAGTGAACCGGGCTCGCTCCGGCCCCCGGCCTCACGCCTGGGAGTCGGGATCCGTACCGTTCGAGGGTTCGTCGGCCCCGGTCATCCGCTCCATCGCTCGGCGCGCCACCGCCGCCCCGCCGGCGGCAGCCGCGGTGGTGGCGGCACGCACGGCCAGCTTCTGCCAGAGGGGCCCGCCCTCCTTGCGGCGCCGGGCCAGCTCCTGCCGGATCTCCTCCAGTTGGGCGGCGACGTCGTCGAGCGATGTCACCGTGGCCGGTTCGCTCACCTTCCTCCGGCCCCGCGACCGGAGCACCACGACCGAAACCGTGATGACCACGGCGACCGTCCCGATGACGGCGTACCGGAAGCCATCCCGCCGGAGTCTCGATCGCCAGTCGAGCTCATCCCGGACCCGGGCGTCCAGAGCCGAGACGTGAGCGGCAAGCGCCTGCTTGCTCAGCTCCCGTTCTCTCTCTGCCTCGGCAACCTCGTGACCCACTCCAGGTCCTCCTTGACGGTGGCGCCGACCGTGCGACCTTCGGCGATCGTTTTCTTCAGCATGAGGTAGCCGAACCAGCCCAGGAGTGCGGCGACCACCAGGATCAGGCCCGCCATGATCAGCCACCCCAGCCAGGCGTGGTGGAAGAGCGCGCCCAGCCCTTCGGCACCGGCGCCGAGGAGAAAGACGACGACCAGGAGGGCGGCGATGGCGGCGGCGGCCAGCAGGGCCGCAGCGAACGCGGCACGCTTGGCGGTTGCGGTGCCTCGGGCCCGCACCAGCCCGATCTCGGCCCGGACGAAGCGCAGCCCATCGGCCAGGATCTCCCGCAGCGCGTCGATCACCGAGGAGGCGGGCACGGTCGCGGGTTCTTGTTGGGCCATCAGCAGAGCTTCTCAGACCCAGGCCGGCCGGTGTCGCGGTCCGCGCCGCTCATATCTTCAGGGCCGAGACGTCGATGTCTTTGAGGGCGTCGGGTGGGGGGATTCCGTGATCGTTGAGAGCCTTGAGCAGCGCCAGCACGTAGCGGACGCCGGTCAGGTTGACCCCGTGCTGCCGGGTCAGGCTCTGGATGGTCTGGAGCTTGTAGATGTCGCGCTGCGAGAAGCGCCGGCGGTTGGTCGAGGTCCGCTGCGGCACGACCAAGCCGATGTTCTCGTACATCATCAGCGTCCGCGGGTGGGTTTCCAGGATCTCGGCGGCGACGCTGATCGTGTAGATGGGTTTGTCCAGGCCGGGGGAGCCGGGCCGCGGGCCGCCCGTGGGACTGCCCCCGGTTACTCCTTCAGCCACTCGTTGATCCCCTCTGAGAGGGCCCCAGGCGACGTCTGCGCCTTGATCAGGAACTCCAAAGCCCCCAGCTTGAGCCCCCGATCGACGAGGTCCTTCTCACCGAAGTTGCTGAGGATGATCACCGGGGTCTCGGCCGTCGGACCGTGCCGGCGGAGCTCCTGGAGCACCTCGAAGCCGTCCTTTCGGGGGAGGCGGACGTCGAGAAAGACGATGTCCGGCAGCAGCTCCTTGGCCCGATCCACGCCCTCGACGCCGTCGAGCGCCACGTGAACCCTGTAGCCGTCCAGCTCGAGCTTGGTCCGGTACATCTCCAGGGTGTCCCGGTCGTCCTCGATCAGGAGGACGTCGATGACCGCGTCCTCGTCTGCCATCGCCTGCGCTGTCCTCCTCCGCTGGCGCCACCTCCGTGGCGCCGAAAGCCTGCCGGGCAGTATAGCCGCGTAACCAGGCCCATTCAGAGTGGGCGTTATGCGATGTGCAAACCCGCAATCCGACGCCGCCCGGCGGATCGGGGCAGGTCAGATCCGGACGTGGGCGATGTCCACGTCGGCCACGAAGTCGGGGCGCGGGATCCGATGCCGGTCGAGGGTCTGGAGGAGCCGGATCACATGCCGGGCCGACTGCAGGTTGAGACCGTGCTTCTTGGTGAGCCGCTGGATCGCCTGGAGGGTGATCAGATCCCGCTGAGAGTAGCGGCGCCGGTTGGTCGGGGTCCGGTGGGGCACGACCAGGGCCAGGTGCTCGTACATCATCAGGGTCCGAGGGTGGACCGCCAGGATCTCGGCTGCCACGCTGATCGTGTAGATGGGCTTGTC
>PMYJ01000045.1 GCA_003170875.1 Candidatus Dormiibacterota bacterium
GCGGCGGCCCACGCCGACCCCCGGACCACCGCCGACTACGACCGCCGCCGCAAGGCCCTGGACACCCACCCCAGCTACCTGGTCGAGCGCTACCTCTCCTGATCTTCCTCTCGCCCCTCGTCGCCCCCAGCCCGGCCACCGGGCGACGGGATGGGGAAGAACTCCTGCACCCGGTCCCCCATGCGGGCGACCAGCTGGGCGAACGCCGCCCGGGTGCGCTCCCGGCGCGCCTCCATCTCCTCGGGGCTGGGCTGGGGCGGTGGCAGGAAGGAGACGAAGGCGGCCTCGGTGGGGTCGGCGATGAGACTGCCAGCCGCGGCGCGGAACCGCTCCCAGAGCTCCTTGGGCGCGAGTTCCGACAGCGCGGGACACACCTCGGCCTGCGGGATCCGGTCCCCGAGCCCGTCGAGGGGCGCTGGGGCCGGCAGTGGGTGCAGTGCGGGGGCGTGGGACTTGGGTGCGGAGATCGCCCGATCGTACCCTCGCAGCGCTCGGTGTGACCGGCGGGGCATGGTCATTCGCTGCGGCACGTTCTGGGATTGGCGCCGGGAGCGAAAGCCGGGCATGGCCCACCAGGGGCGACGGCGCCGGAGCGTCGCGGTGGTCTCCCGAACCCGGCACTCGGCAAGCGCCCGCCTCTGGGGAGCTCGCGGCGGGCGACCACCGACCACCAGGTGCAGAGAGATCGAGGCCGAGCGCGCCAGCCTGCAGAACCACTCCCAGGTCCCGGCACTGAGCTGCCCAGCGTGGAGCACGTAGAGGTCGCGGACGCCCCGGTCTACCAGCATGGCGCTGACTTCCTCGAGCCACAGGTCCCGGGCCAATGCCTGGCTGCGGGCGATCCGCTCGGCCAGCTCCAGCTCGGGAAGGAGCGCCAGCTGGTGCGGCACATCCCCGCTCGTGCCCCCGACCTCTGCTCTGGTGAAGAGCGGCAGCTGGGTGGGGTGATAGCGGCGGTGCGAGAGCTCATCGCGGCTGGGCCTTGGCGGCTCTTCCAGCGCCTGGTAGACGGCGAGCAGAACCCAGTCTGAAAGAGGGCGTCGGTCCACGCGATCCTCGGGGGGCAGGGCCAGCGCCAGCTGGTCGCGGCGCCTGCGGCACCGGCGTCGGATGGCGTCGTGGAGCCTCCGGTCGTCGGCGGGGTCGTGGAGGATCTCCACCTGCTGCGGCAGCCGCTCCCCCTCCGCCCCGCTACTGGCCACCGCCCATTCCTCCGCCAAGGCCGCGGTAGACGTTGCGGATCACCGCGTCGTCGATCACCTCCCGCCCCGTCTCGGCGCAGAAGCGGGCGGCGTGGTGGGTGAACTTCGCCCAGTTCCGGAAGTTGCCGTGGGCGCAGCGACGATCGATCTGGGCCACCACGTCGTCGCTGACGCCGGCGTAGATCGGGTGGTACACCGAGATGACGGCGAAGACCTGGTCCAGACTCAACGGCTCGAAGCGAATGTGGGCGTAGAGGCGGGAATCCAGCATGGGCTCGCGGCGCAGCACCTCGTAGCAGCCCGCACCCCCGACGAACAGCAGGCTGAACTGGGTGTCGGGATCATCGTGGAGATGGCGGAGGTACTCGAAACACTCGCGGTTCAGCCACTGGCTCTCGTCGATGACGACCAGACGGGGGCGCGCCGCCAGCGCCGCCTTGAGGGCCATGTCGACGCCGTAGGCATCTGCAGGAAGGATCGAGCCGAGCCCGGTCGCCCGATGCAGCGCGTGGCGCACATCGCGAAGGGTGGGGCGGCAGCGGAAGTCCATCCAGAGCCAGCTGCGGGGCGGGAGGTCGACCAGGGCCTGCTCGACCGCGAAGCTCTTGCCCGTGCCGGCGGCGCCGTGGATGGCCACCATCGCCTGGGCCTCCACCGCCTCGCCGATCATCGCCCGGGCGTCGATGAGCTGTTCCGTTGCGACGATGGCCGCCCCCTTCAGGTCGAGGAAGTGCCCGCTCATGCCGCGCCTCCCCGGATCACCAGCGGTCGGGTCATCCGCGCCGGAACCTCAGCTGGCCTGACCAGGCTGCGGCTTGCCAGCCGGCGCTGTTCGGCGTCAGCCTGCGCCGCGCTCAACGGGGCGGCCGCCTCCTCGGTCAGGGCCGAGACCACCCGCGCAGGGCCGGGCTCGGTCATCGCCGCATAGACGATTCGCCGCTTCTTCTCGGCGGCGCGGGTCACCCGAGACAGCCATCGCGCCTCCTCCGCGCGCCGGTCGAGAAGCCGCCGCGCCTCCACTTGGCTCATCCGGCTGGCGAGGTGGGCGGTGCCGAGATGCCGCCCGTCGAGGAAGACCTCCACTTGTTCCTCGTGGTGGGGCATGTGCCGCACCTCCACCACCTGGCCGACGTGGCCGCAGAGCTCGGCGCAGTTGTACCAGCGGCTCTCGAGGCGGATGCCCTTCTTGCCCACGGTCCGGCTGACGCCGACCAGGAGCAGGTGCCGGAGCTGTACCGCGGGCACGGTGTGCAGCGGGGTGGGATCCGAGCTCCACTGCTCGAGCGGCGTCCGGCCGCCCAGGCCCTCGTGGGGACGCTCGCTGTACCAGCTCACGAATTCGGCGAACAGCTGGACGAAGGACTCCAATGAGAGCAGGGGGGCGTCACCGCCGACCAGATGACCGCCGCGGTCTCGCGCCCCATGGAGGAACCCGGGCAGCTCGCTCAGCAGGAGCTGCTCCAGCGACCGATTGGCCCGCTCGATCGCTCCCTTCAGATGGGGTGTGTAGGCGGGAAGGGCCCGCACTTCGATGGCGAGAGCCCCAGCCGCGGCGCCGATGGCCTCGGCCAAGAAGTCGCGGCCCCGGTCGAAGCGGATGGCCGAGGGCACGCCACCGATGGGTCCGTGCGGCGGGTCCGTCAGAATCGCCGCGCGCAGGGCGGCGAGAATACTCTCCCGGCCGGGCGTGACGGTAATGGCGTAGCCGGTGATCGCCCGCGAGTACACGTCGATGAAGAGGGTCGCCCACGGGCTCACCACCCGCCGGTCGGGCAGGATCACCTTGATGGCGAGCTGGGTGTGGTCAGCTTCCCAGCACGCGTTGCGGAACTCGGGCTCACGGATCAGGTACGTGTCCAGGTCCCGGCGCGCTCGCTCCCCGCTGGCCAGCCCGGCTCGCTGTCCCGGCGACAGTGCTCGGGCGAAGGCGCGCCGCCACGCTCCGATCCCGGGCGTCGGCCCCTCCTTCCGGCGGGCTCGGTGGAAGGCGGAAACATTGCCGCGGTGGTACGCGAGATCGACGACGTCCTGCTCGGTGGCCTCCAGTTGCGCGCGCTGCCGCCGCGTGCTCCTTCGCTCCGCTGCCGCTACCTGAAGCCAGCGCCAGACCGTCCGATCGAGGACGCCGAGGCTGTCGGCAACGAGCCTGACGTGGTGGGAGCGGAACTCCTCGCTCTCTCGCAGGGCTTGCAGCGCGCGACCGCCGTCTCGCGAGCTTCCCTGGCCACATGGGGTGTCCCTCGACGCTCTCCCTTGCCCATGGCACGTCTCCCGGCCGGCGCCTGGCCACCGCAGGGCCAATTCCGTTCGCCGGCCCTCGAAGCGACCGACTCTGGGCGTCCTCAACCTGCTGTCGCTCGCCCGCCATCGGTCATGTCAAATTCCCGGCGCGGCACACCGCGACTGGAGTGATCGCGCCGGACTCGGCCCCTCGCGAGACCGCGTCCGCCAGGCTCGAGGCCCTCGACGTCCAGGTCGAAGCCCATCTCGAGGCCTCGCTCGCAGCGTCCACCCGGGCCAAGTACCAGCGGGCGTGGGAGCAGTTCACGTCGTGGTGCGCCGTCCACGACCTCACCGCCCTACCTGCCACCCCCCGCACTCTCACTCGCTACGTCAGCGACCTCGCCCAGACCACCCGGGTGGTGAAGGGGAAGCCCCTGCCTCTCACCTCCTCCTGGATCCACCTCCAGCTGGCGGCCATCACCCTCGCCCACGAGGCGGGCGGTGTCCGACCGGCCCCCACCCAGGAACTCGAGGTTCGTCTGGTCATGCGGGGCATCCGCCGCAAGCTCGGAGTCGCTCCCCGCACCGAGGCGGCGCCCCTCAGCGTCGCCCAGCTCCGGGAGATGGTGTCGGCCACCCCGGAGGAGAGCCTCCGCGACGTGCGCGACCACTGCGTCCTCCTCCTCGGCTTCGCCGGCGCCCTGCG
>PMYJ01000183.1 GCA_003170875.1 Candidatus Dormiibacterota bacterium
GCACGTCGTGTGACGCCGGGGGGGGGACGCGCCGGCACCGAGACAGCGGCGAGATGCGGGCGGGGCCGGCTGCTCAGGATTCGTCGAAGCCCTGCCCCTCGAGGACCTTCCCAGTGCGGGTGACCACCAGGTCGACGCTCACCTCCCGGGAGGCGATGCCGAACGGGAGCGGGGATACCCGCGCGCTCACTGTGTAGTGGAGGGTGCCGTCGGCGTCGATGCGCTCCGTGCAGGTGGTCGGGCCCACGGCGGCGAAGTCGCCGATGTTGTCCAGCCCGCATCCACTCAGCATGGGCTGGGCCGGGTTGATATCACTCGCAGACGGCGTGAACTCGGGAACGCTGTAGTCACGGACCACGCTGGCCGGGAGCGGAATGCTCGGATTGCCCGAGACGTACGCGACGGAGCCGTCCCAGCAGACGTTGGCGCGAAGTCCCACGCTTGCTCCGAACTCGGCGCCGACCATGACGCCGCCGGCGTAGGTCTGGCAGGTCGTGCCGGAGGGCCCGCTCCCCGACGATGAGAAGGAGCCGTGGGGGGCGGATTGCAGGGGGAGCCAGACCACCGCGGCGAACCACGCGGCGACGATCCCGGGGAGGACCAACCACGCCACCCAGGTCCGGCGCCGGTCGCGCTCGGTGCCGTCTGCGACTCCGTTCGTGTCCCCACCCCCGTCCTCCCGCCAGGCGATCACGCTGGTGGGGAGCATGAGCAACAGCTCAGCCATCGCGAGCACGATCCGCCCGGGGATGCCGGTGTCCACGGCGGAGAACGCTGGGATCGAGAACTGTGAGGTGGTGGCGCTGACGACCGTCACCGCAATGTCGGAGCCGAGCCAGAGGACATACAACAGCACGATCCCCAGCCCGATCCAGCGGAAGCCACGGCGGTAGGCGAGGTCCCGGAGGATGGTCTGCCGCTCATCGAGGCCCGAGGCCCGGTGGAAGGCGAGCCACGCCGTGGCCTTGAGGAGGAGGATGTCGACCCCGGCGAGGGCGACCACCACCACGATGCCGAAGCCGTGCAGGGGCAGCGCCGACGCCAGCAGTGCGGTAACGGCCCCGACGGCGACGACCAGGATGCGGCGGACGCGGCGGGTCACGTGTGGATCTCCGTGCGTCCGTTGCTGTCGATGGTGACCCGAACCGTCACCTGGCGGCGGAGGAACGGCAGCAGCTCGGGCGACAGTGTGGCCCCCGCGGTGAAGGTAACGGTGCCGCTGGCGCTGGTGCTGGTGGAGCTGCAGTCGATGTTGGTCACCGCCACGAACGCCTCATCGCTCTGCCCGCAGAAGGCCGGGATTAGTTCGCTCGGGCTCTGCCCTGTCCAGCAGGCTTGCCCGCTGTACTGGAAGCCGGCGAACACGCCCCATCCCGCGACGACCTGGCCATTGAAGCCGTGGCAGGTGGTCAGGCCGGGCTGCTGCTCGGGAGTGGTGGTGGAGGTCGAGCATCCCGAGCAGATGGGTGGGGGCTCGCTCGAGGCCGTTGACGCCGCGCTCGACGAGGTGCGCAGGGGAAGCACCACAACCCCCACCGACGCCAGCACCGGAAGGGCGAAGACCATCACCACCAGGGCGACCGCGACACGGGCCTGCAGGTTGGCAGCTTCGGGCCGTGCCGGCGCGTCGGGCTCGGGCGGAGGCGGCGCAGGCTCGATGAAGGCCAGCACCATCGCGGGAAGGACGAAGAGGAGCTCCAGGAAGACGAAGAACCCGCCGCTCCCCAGTGCGTGCTCGGCCCACTCCCGGCTCGGTGTCGAGGCGACCTCGGCGAGCAGGAGGGCACCGACCATTGCGGCGAAGACCGGGTAGGCGAGGCGGTGGGCGTGGTTGCGGAGCTCCTCCTGGCGCTCATCGATCCACCCCTGCGGCGCTGTGGCCATCCGCTGGGTCGCGTTCCCCAGGGCGATGTTGAGGAGCACGAGGAAGATCAGCAGCGGCAGAGTGGCGGAACCGAGCTGGGAACCCGGGTGCGAGGTGGCGACGAGGCCGACGCAGTCGGCGGCGATCGCGACCACCAGGACGCGGCGCACCGGCCGCCGGCCAAGCCAGCTTCCCGGCTCCCTGCGCACCCCGGCCACCACCGCCCACGTGACCAGCACCAGCAGGAGGTAGCCGACCAACGGCAGGATCGCCAGAAGGCCGTTCGCCGTGACGAGGGCCAGAGGGCCGAGGATCAGCAGGAGGAAGGCGCACCCGGCGGCGATGGGGGTCATCCGGTTGGAGAAGAGCCGCGGGCGGTGGCGCCGCTCGCCGCCGGGGCTTGCGTTCACGGGCGGCCGCCTTCCACGCTCTCGTCCGACATGGACGCCGGGACCGGCGGGGTGGCCTCCGCCTGGCGCTGGCGCCCGTAGAGTTCCTCGCTCATGGGGCGGAGCGGCGTGCGCGAGAAGATCGCTTCGATCGGCAGGGCGAACACCTCGCTGAGCCGGAAGGCGAGCTCGAGGCTCGGGTTGTAGTCGCCCCTCTCCAGGTAGCCGACGGTCTGGTGGTTGACCCCGACCAGGTCGGCCAGCGCCTGGCGCGAGAGGCCCCGCTCCAGCCGGAGCACGGCGATTCGGTTGTACAGGCGAGGCGGCCCGCCAACCTCGGATGGGTTCTCGCGACCCTGCTTACCGACCATGCGATGGATTGTTGTAGTCCTACAACATTCTGTCAAGTATCAGCGATGCGCAGGGCCGCGGAAGCGCGGAGCCCGGTGGAATCCCGCCCGCTCATTCGGGGGCCACGCCTCCCAGGAACCGCAGAGCCGGCTGGTGAAGGAGGCTGTGAGAGATTCTGAAAACCTTTCGTGACGAAATATTCGTGACGAAGGTTCTTGAAATGGCGCGGGGACCCGCGCGGGGTCCGGTCGAGCGGATACCGACCCCGGGCCCTGCCCTCGACGCCGGCGTCGTGACCTGACCCGACCTGGCGGTCACGTTTCCGTGAAGTCGCGCATCGGAGCACCACAGCGGACCCTCGGCGGTGGAGTCCGTTTGACGTTTGACGCGTTTGCCCACAAAGCGGCCATGCCTTGGCGGATAATCCACCCAGCGAGCACGCGGTCCTCGCTGGCAAGGCGTCACCGGGAGTGGGGACCTGCGGATCGATCGAGACGCAGGGCGTGTTTTGGGGTCGGACCGCGGCATCGGGGTGGGGGATGACCCGATGCGGCCCCACGCCGCACGCTGCGGCGGCCTCAGACGGTGGGAGAGCTCGGCCCGAGCCGGAGCTCGTAGCTCATGTGAACGCGACCGGGCGCGTGCTCCTCCGGCGCCCCGCCCTGGAAGCCCATCCTGTCGTAGAGGCGGCGGGCCGCCGCCATCTCCGGGAGGGTGCCGAGGGTGAGGCGGCCCTTGCCGGCGGCCCGCGCCGCGGCGGCGGCTCCCTCGATCAGCGCCCGCCCCGCTCCTCGCCCCTGTGCCTCGGGGGCGACGCCGAGCATCCGCAGGTGGGCCTCGTCGGGCGCCAGCTCGCGCTCCGGATCAACCTTGCCGGTCAGCTCCACCGTGATCGAGCCGAGGACGAGCCCGTCCTCATCGACCGCGACCAGCACGGTGGTGCGGTCACACCGTCCGGCCACGTCAGCGACCGTGTCGAGGTATTCGACGTCGCCTTCGCCAAAGATGGCGGCGAAGCCGGCGCGCGTCTGCCGGCCCGCGTCGGCGCACTCCTCGGGCCGCACCGGGCGGACCACGATCCCATCGGGCACTCGAGCCCCTCTCCCGGATGCCTCTTTCCCCATGCCGGCTGGTGGCCGGGCCGACGATCCCGTCACTTCTCGGGGATCATCTCGAGGGAGGCGGAGTTGATGCAGTAGCGCTTCCCCGTCGGCCCCGGGCCGTCGTCGAAGACGTGGCCGAGGTGGCCCCCGCAGCTCCGGCAGACCACCTCGGTGCGGGTCGTCCCGTGACTCTTGTCGACGTGGAAGTCGACCGCCTCGAGGTCAGCCGGCTCGGTGAAGCTCGGCCAGCCGCTTCCGGAGTCGAACTTGGTGTCGGATCGGAACAGCTGAGCCCCGCAGCCTGCGCAGTGGTAGGCGCCGGTGTCGTGGTTCTGCCAGTAGCTCCCTGTGAAGGCTCGCTCAGTCCCCTTCTGCCGCAGGACGGAGTACTGCTCGGGGGAGAGCCGGGTACGCCACTCGGCGTCGGTCAGGTTCGTGGGATGGGTGCTCTCGGACATTGCCAGTTCCTCGGATCGTGGGCTCGCCCCACCACAGTACCCCGGCGGGGCACGGACGACGCGTGGCCAGGCTACGCGAGCTGGTCCTCCAGGCCCGTGATCGTGGACGTGCCGCAGACCGAGCCCGGCTGGTTGCCGGTGATCTCGCAGATGGCGGCGGTGAGGTAGTTGGCGTCGCCCAGGATCGCCTGGGTCTGGTACGTGCTGGAGCTGCTCAGGCTGCCGGCGATCTGCTGCCAGGTCAGCCTCTCGAGCAGCTCGGGGGCCTGGGTGAGCGTCTGCCCGCTCACCTCGTAGTCGATGTTCGGGTCCCCGCTCGCGACGTAGCGGCCGCCGAGATCGATGAAGGGCAATCCGCCGGTCTGCGAGGAGTAGGGAGGGATGTCGAAGTCGTTCAGGATCGTCTGCTCCGTCGCGGACGGGGTCTGGAGGGTGTTCCCGTCCCTGTCCCTCACCTCGATCCCCTGAAAGTCAACGTAGGAGCTGGAGTAGCTGGAGCCGTGGAAGGAGAAACCGTCGGTGTTGGGGTAGACGTCGGCGCTGGAAGAGCTGGTGATGTGAAGGTCGCTGAAGCTGCCGAAACGGCTCAGAGCGACCACCAGGCCCCACCGCTCAAAGGCGCAGAACGGACAGGAGTCCTCGCCGACCATCAGCACCTCGGGCTTGCCGTTGCTCCCGGTCAGCGCGGCGGTCGACGTCGGGAGCTTCTGGATGGGGTCGGAGAGCCCGCCCGATCCCACCGAGGCGAGGGTGGCGGGGTTCACCCCGGTCACATCGTTGACCACGGATTGGGGCGCGAGGGCGTCGGGGACGATTGCCGGCGCCGACGCTGCCAGGACGACGAACACCACCAGGGTCACGACCACCACGGCGCAGACCCCGCCGCCCCATGCCCACGGGCTCTGCCACCAGGGCGTGCTGACCGCCGCCTTCTGCGTGCGGTGGTGTGGCGGGGCCGAGGTCGGCCCCGGCGCCGGCCGGGACGTCCCACCGCCGTGGGTTGCGGCCAGTTCCTGCCGCCGCTTCTTGGAGAGTCGGGCCACTCTGCTACCTCGCTGCACCCCGTCGCGGGGGCAGATTCACGGGGGGCACGGCCGGTTCGCGGCCGGCGTCTCGATCCTCCCGCTGCCCGGTCCCAGCGGCCAGGGCCGAAGGTCGGCAGGGCGGTGAGGTCGCCGGGCATTCCCGCCGGCCTTGACCCCATTGCAACGCGAATGTGACGGGGCCAATCGGCGGTGTCACTCCCTGCCAACGACGCTCTTCCCGCCGCCCGCCAGTGCCCACCATTGCCAGGCGGCGCCTCCGCATGCGGGCTGCACGTGCCCGCCGGCGCCAAGCACCTCGCCGGCATCTGGGGGTGGATCGAGGAACCATGACCTGGAAGGCCACATCCCGGGGAAGCGGGAGCGGTTTGATCGGCAAGCTCGCTCAGGCCAACATCGACGAGGTGGCGCCCGTCGACGACGAGGTGGTCGTCGTCCGAGATGACGACCCCGCCTCCGCACCGGTCCGCCAGCGCCTGACCGCGGGCACCCTCCTCCGCGTCCGGGAGGTCACCCGGGCCGAGGACCTGGCGGCTCTGACGGCGTCAGGAAGGACCCGGGCGGTCGTCCTCTGCCGGAGCGGCCTCTCGCTGCTGGCTCTGCACGACGCCGTCGCCGTCGTCCGGCTGGCGTCTCCGGATGCCGCCCTGATGGTCCTCGACGACCAGGCGGGGGAGGCACGCCAGGAGGTCGCCGCCCACGCCGGCGCCGACGGGATCATCAACCTCGCCCAGGACTGGAAGACGGCCGGGGAGGCCGTGCTCGCGGCCGCCGACCGGCGGGCTCGGGCTCGCGCAGTCGGCGACGCCATCACCGTCCAGAGCGAGGCAGACCTTCTCGGGCGGCTGGAAGAGGAGTGGCCGCTGTCCGTCCTCGTGCTCGCCATCAACAACCTGGGGACGCTCGCCAGCCGCTACGCCCACGGTGACGTGGACGCGCTGATGCTCGCGCTTGCCATCCGGCTCCGGCCCGTGCTCCGGCCGAGCGACATCATGGCCCGGACGGCGGATCGCAGCCTCGTGATCGCCCGCCGTGATGACGACGAGCTGGCCATCGCAGCGCTCGCCGACCGCCTGCTCCGTGCCTGCCGCGAGCCGCTCGTCGTCACCGAGGAGAGCGTGCCGATCACGATCGCCATCGGCATCGCCGCGCGCAGCCGGCGGGTGGCCGAGGCAGGTGTCACGGCGGCCTCTCTTCTCGAGCAGGCCCGGGGCGCGCTGGCCCGTCTCAGCAACCGTGGCCGTGCCGCCTACGAGCTGGCCGACGCCGCGCTGCAGGCGCGCGTCACCGCTCAGCGCCAGACCGAGATCGCGCTCCGGCATGCCGTCGACGACCACGAGTTCCGGGTCTTCTACCAACCGGTGGTCGAGCTGCAGACCCGGGCTCTCACCTCGTTCGAAGCCCTGATGAGGTGGCAGCGGGCCCAGGTCGGTCTCTTCGACGCCGCCAGCTTCGTCGAGGCCGCCCAGCGCAGCGGTCTGATGACGCGGATCGGCCAGACCATCCTCCACGAGGCCGCCTCCGAGGCGGTCCACTGGGCCAGCAGCGGGGCGGCGGCGCCCGCACTTTCGGTCAACCTCTCTCCGCAGGAGTACTTCCTCCCCAACTTGGTGGCGAGTGTCGGGCACATCCTTGCCGAGGTCGGGCTGGCACCGGGCCGGCTGATCCTGGAGGTCCCCCTCAAGCTGCTCGATCGCGACCCGCTCTCGGCACGGAGCATCCTCCGCGACCTCGCCTCCCTCGGGGTCACCCTGGTCGCGGACGACTACGACGGTCAGATGACCAACGAGCTGCGGACCCTCCCGCTCCGCATGGTCAAGCTCCGGATGGGCCTGCTCGACGGCATCGAGACCGATGCCGAACGGAGGGCGCGCGTGGCCGGGATCGCCGCCCAGGTGCGCGCCGCGGGCTGGCTCTGCGTCGGCAAGGGTGTCGAGACGGCGGCGCAGGCCGCGATCCTCCGCGATCTCGGGTGCCACGGTGGGCAGGGGTTCCTCTTCAGCGGGGCGCGTCCCGCCGAGGAGCTGCCCATGTTCCGCGGCGCCGAGGGTGCGTGGGCCTGGACGCCCCAGGCGCGGCCCGTCTCCGCGAGCTAGTCCCGGCTGCTCAGGGCGTCGGCGTCGCGCCGTAGGTCTGTTCGGGGACCAGCGCGGAGCTCATACCCAGGTCGGCGCAGCCGGTTGAGCTGGCGACGATCACGCCGTACTTGTCACCCGAGGCGAGCCCCTCCCAGTAGAGGGTGACCGCGGCTCCCCTCTGGACGACGTCCACCCCGGAGGCGGCGTCGACCGAGAGGGTCCAGGTCGACCCCGACCAGCTCCGGAGCGCTCCGTGCCACTGGCTCCCGCTCCAGTAGGCGATCAGCTGGAGGGTGCCGGCGCGGCTGACCGGACCGTTGGCCCCAGACGCCGTCCCACTGGGGAGCGCGGTCGCGCTGGGGAGCGCCGTCGAATTGAAGGGAAGGACCGCCGCGATCAGGCTGAATGCCGGAGTGGCCGACTGGACGGCGCCGCTCATCTGGATGGTGATGAAGGGGTTGGAGTACCCGACCGCGGGGTCGAGGCCGATGCCGCTCGTGGTGGAGACGGGGGTGAGCCCGGCGGGCAGCTGGCCGGTGGGGAGCGTCGTGCAGGCCGCGACGGGGGCGAGGACATTCGCCGGCGAGCCGGTGGGCAGGTCGGAGGGTGGCAGGGTCGCCTGGGTCGGCGATGCCACCGCGCCGGGCGCGGTCGGACCCGCGCCGAGAAGGAACTTGGCGCTGAAGACGACGATTGCGATGAGGATGACCATCACCACCAGGGCGGCCAGTCCGACGCCGATCGCGAATCTCCTCCTGTCCTGCGGCTGCCCCGGGGAACCGCCGGCGGCAGGGCCCCGCCGGGCCGGGGGGGATCCTCGGGGTGGCGGCGGCGGGGTCCGCCGGGCCGGCGCGCCCTTGTCCGCGGTTGGGGTCGGGGTCGAGCGCTCCGCGTCCCAGGGGCTGAGGGCGACACGTCCGCCCGCCGCCAGCACGTCCGCCTCGGACATCGGAGCGCCCGGCTGCTGCCCGCTCGGGGCTTGCAGATCGATCCGAGCCTCGGGCGAGACCAGCCACTCGACAGGGGCGATCGGCGCCCCGAACCTGATGATCGAGTCCTCGATGGCGGCGGCGATGTCGTTCGCGGCGGCCATCCTGAGCGTCCGGGCGATCCCCGGGCGATCGGCGAAGTAGCGGAGGCCATCCGCATAGAGCCCGTGTGCCTCGACGATGTCGGCTTCGCTCGCCGGTGGGGCTGCGGCCGCCGCGGCCGCCCGGAGCCGCCCGTAGTCCGGCCGCCAGCGTCCCAGCCCAGCGTCGAGCTTGCTCAGCCCGCGCAGGAACTGGATGAGGTGCCGGTGCGCCTCGGCCTGCTCCGGGCTCAAGGTGGGTTCGGAAGGATCCACGTCATCCCCTCGGTGGCATCCGCGGTAACGATCATGCCAGTCCGGGCTGCCGTCTGGCACGAGCGGCGTTCGGGGCCCCCCCGAGCTCCCGACGCCGGTTTCGTCACGGCGCGGCGGGCGGGGCGGGTCGTTCGGTGCGCTGTATCCCGCCTGTTACGCCCCCGCAACAGGGGGTGACGACACCCTCGCTAACGTGAATCGCGCATGAGTTACGCGCCCGGCTCCGAGTTCGGCAACGCGGTGACCATCGAAGGAACGCACCGTCACGCCGCGGCCATCGAGCCCCGGGTGGGCTCGGCCATCGCCGCCTGCCAGACGTTCCTGGTGGTGCGCATCCTCAGCGTGCTCCTCTTCGTCAGCCTGCTCCCGGCGCGGCTCCCCTCGGTGGTCCTCACCCTTGATGCCACCCATGCCGTGAAGCTGCCCCTGGGCGGTCTGGACCGCGGCACCGTCCTGGTCCTCGTCGCCGCCATCTCGATGGTGGAGCTGGATCTCGTCTACCGCCTCGCCGACCTGCGGCGGATCGCCCGCTTCGGCGTCCTTCTCATCGAGTCGTTCGCGATCGTGCTCACCACCATCGCCCTCGCCTACGGTGCCAACCTCGCCGTCCTCCCCCTGG
The DNA here is from genome assembly GCA_003170875.1 of Candidatus Dormiibacterota bacterium. Lineage (GTDB taxonomy): Bacteria > Chloroflexota > Dormibacteria > Aeolococcales > Aeolococcaceae > Changshengia. Next base: position 9,251 of record PMYJ01000183.1, read on the forward strand.
TCACGGCCGGCGGAGCGACCTGCGTGCTCCTGCTCAACCAGGTCCGCTGGGCTTTCCGCCTCCAACCCAGGCAGCGCGCCCTGACCGGGCACCGGCAGGGGGGCACCTTTGCCGGCTACGCGGCGCCGTCGCTGGACTGCCCGAGGACGCCGCAGCGTGTCGGGTATCAGGTGCGGCGGTCCGAGGACGGGAAGCCGCAGGCGCCCCCGTCCACCTCACCGTCGGCCGAGGTGCGGAACGATTTCCACGTCCCCACAAGGTCGGTGAACGCCGCCTCGGGCTGGCCCTCCGTCTCGCCACGTCCCAGGGGCTGAGCCACCTCCGAGGCTTCGCGGGCTGGGGAGGCGGGGATCACCGCCGCGCCATCGGGGCGGCCGGGAGCGCGACCTGATAGCGTCGCCGTGATGCCCCTCACCGCTCGCAACTCGGCGGGATTCGAGGCGCCGGCGGGGATGACCGCCGTTCCCGTGGTGCTGGCTCCCCTGGGGGGACGCCTCCATGTCCTGCTGGTCCGCCGCGACGACCCCCCCGACCCCGGGGCCTGGGCTCTCCCGGGTGGCTTCATGAGCCGCGACGAGCGCCCTGCGGAGACCGCTCAGCGCAAGCTCACCGAGAAGACGGGGGTGGGCGCCGTCTACCTCGAGCAGCTCCAGACCTACGGCGATCCGCATCGGGATCCCCGGGGCTGGATCCCGACCGTCGCCTACCTCGCCCTGATCGACGCGGCCGTGCTGCGAGCCGACGAGAGCCAGGCGCGCTGGTGGCCGGTCGACGACCTGCCCATCCTGGCCCTGGGTCACGGCGGCATCATCGGCGACGGCGTCGACCGGCTGCGGGGCAAGCTCTGGTGGTCGAACATCAGCGTCGGGCTGCTTCCGGAGCGCTTCACCATGCCCCAGGCACGCCGCGTCTTCGAAGCGATCAGCGGCGTCCGTTACGAACCGAGCAACTTCCGTCGCGAGCTGGAGCGGAGCGGTCTGGTGCAGGCCACCGGGCTGGTCGCCAAGGGCGCGCCAGGGCGCCCGGCGGCCCTCTACGAATTCGTCTCGCGCCAGCCCGCCTGGTCGCTCCGCCGCTCCCGGCCGCCGGCGACCCTTGGGCCTGCTCCTCGCGGTCTGGCGGCACGGCCATGACCCGGCCGGTCGGAGAGGGCTGCCCGGAGGTGCGGGATGGCTGAGGCCGGCATCGAGCCCATCGCCGCCACCGAGCCCCCCGAGCGCTACTTCGCCTCCCGGGGGCTGCACGGCAGCTCGTGGTCTGTCGGTCCGGGCACCTGGTTCCCGGAGCACCGCCACGAGCGGACCAAGCACCTCTTCGTGACCCGGGGCAGCATCAGCTTCAACGGGCTGGATGTCTCCGCCCCCGCCGGGATCCGGATCGGCGCCGGTGCTGCGCACGCGGCACTGGCCGGCCAGGCGGGTGTGGAATGCGTGGAGGCCTTCGAGGGGGACGGGTAGGGGGTTGGAAAATGCTGAGCGGTAACGGACGTCGGGTCTGCTGTTGAGGAACGGCTCGCGGCGTCCGAGACGGCCCCGCCGTCTGGTCGATTCGGTAATCCTTCGCTGCCTTGGAAACGCTCCCACCGACGGCGCCCGCCTGATGGAGCCGCTGCGCGACCTGCTCCAGCTCCACCTCTTCACCGACCCCCTCTACGACCAGAACTGCTACGTGCTTCGGCGCCGTGACACGGAGCGCTGCCTGGTGATCGACCCCGGGCTGCAGGCTGACGCGGCGCTCCGGTTCCTGGAGGGGGAGGGGCTGGCCGCCGACCGCATCCTGCTCACCCACGGCCATCCCGACCACCTGGCCGGTGTGCCCGCGATGAAGGCGGCCCTCGGCTGCACCGCGGCCATCCACCCGGCGGACCGGTGGCTGCTCGCCGAGGCGGGAGCTTTCCCCGGCATCCCCGCCGGGCTGCCGGAGGTGGTCTGTGAGGACGACCTCAGCGACGGGCAGGTGATCGCCTGGCAGGGGCTGGAGATCGCGGTGCTCCACACCCCCGGGCACACGCCGGGCTCGGTCTGCTTCCTGGCCGGGCCCGACCTGCTGGCGGGCGACACCCTCTTCCGGCGCAGCGTGGGGCGGACCGACCTTCCCGGTGGTTCCTGGGAGAGCCTGCTCTTCTCGATCCAGGACCGCCTCTACGCCCTCCCACCGGAGACCGTGGTCCACCCCGGGCACGGCCCAGCGACCACCATCGGCGAGGAGATGCGGGGCAACCCCTTCGCGCTCCACCCGACCTTCCGCTGACGGCGCGAGCCAGGGTCGGCTTCCTCAGCCCGCGTCCATGCGCTCCAGGAGGTCGTGGACGATCCGGCCCGTCACCCCCCAGATCGTCCGTCCCTCCGCCTCGTAGTAGTGGACGAGACGCCGCTCGCCTCCCTCTGCCGTCCGCTCCTCGGCGCGATGGGGTGCGGTCAGCAGCCCGCCGAGCGGGAGCCAGAACCACTCGGCCACCTCGTTGCCATCGCCGCGCACGGCGAAGGGCCGCTTCTGCAGGCCCGCGATCGGGGTCAGCCAGAGGTCGGAGCGGTGTGTGAGACGTGGTGGGAGCGCCCCCAGGAGCTCGACGCAGGTGGGGTCGAGGCCGATCTCCTCGCCCGCCTCGCGGAGGGCGGTGGCCGGGAGGTCCCGGTCCTCGGGTTCCCGCGAGCCACCGGGAAGGCCGATCTGCCCAGCGTGGAGACGGAGGTGTTCGGCGCGCCGGACAAAGAGGAGCGGGAGGCCGTCGCGAGCCGGGTCAAAGAGCATCAGGACCGCCGCCTCACGCTTGCCGGGCGGCGGCGGTGCCTGCGGCGCAGGCGCGAAGGCGTGGCGCAGCCGATCGATCAACTGCGGGTTCACCGTGCCACTATGCGTCGAGAGCCGGACCGGCCGCGGCCGGCGCGTCACATCAGCGGTCGCGGCCCTTCTGCTGGAGTGCGGTCTCGAGACGCCAGACCGCCTCGGCGTGGGCGATGGCCTCGTCGAGCAGGCCCACAAACTGCCGCTGGCGGAGGTAGCGCACGGTGGCCTCGGTCTCGGCGGCGTCCGCCGCCACCTGCTCGGGCCTCCTCGCGTCCATCCTCGTGGTCTCCTCGTATGCTTCCGGAGGGGTGGCGACGGGCCACGTGAGCAACGTACGCGGAGTGAGGCTGTCGTGGGGTCACGTGCGATGCGCGGCTTGGTGAAGGTTGGTGAAGCGGCGCCAAGGCGGTGCCACGCGCTGTGACGGAGCGAGACGAGGTGTGGGTGATGGGCCCCCGGAAGTGTCATCGGGCACGCGGCTGCCACGACCGGTGACGATGCGCTCACAGCGGACGTGCCCCCTCTGCGGAGGCGAGCTCCGCCTCTCTCACCGCGAGTACCTGGGAGGGCGCCGGTCGGTGCGCGTCCTCCGTTGCGCCGGCTGCGGCAATCAGATTCGCGGAGAGCCGCAGGACGACGACTCGCGGGCGCGGGCTCAGCCGCCGCCACGCCGCCGTCCCCTCCCGGAGGGCGGGCAGCCGGACAATTTCGTCCTCGACGACGCCACCGCCGGGCGGCTGCGTCAGATGCTGGAGGGCGAGGCCGCCAGCCCCGAGACCTGAGACGCTGCGGTCGCGGTGCTCCCGCTCCGCGAGAATCTGTCAAACCAGGCCGCAACGAGGCGGTTGACATGGTCGCGGTCGATGTCGACTGACATGCCGTGACCGCTGCGCGGAAATGTGTGTCGCTCCACCGCCGCGCTGCACAGGAGACGGCGCTCGATCTCCGCGGAGTTGGCCGGGTCGATGACCCGGTCGCGCTCGCCGTGGAGGAGGAGCACCGGGGCGCGGACCGAGGCCAGCTCGTCGCGAACCCGGGCGAGCAGGCGGGTGAACTCGTGGATCGAGCGGAGCGACCGCCGATCGTAGGACCAGAGCTCGCGCGCCCCCTCGAGGCGGTAGAGGTCGACGTCGTCCTCGGGCCGATCCCAGCGGATCACGTGTTTGGCGACGGGCAGCGCGTGGGGTTTCCAGCCGGCCAGCCAGATGGGGGTCGCCAGGCAGGCGACCGCCGTGATCCCCGGGTCGTTGGCGGCGAGATGGAGGGCCAGGCTGGCGCCGCCGGATTGGCCGGCGACCATCACCTCGTCGCACTCGGCGCGCAGCTCGGTGAGCGCCGCCTGCGCGGACTCGGCCCAGTCCTGCCAGCGGGTCCGGTCGAGCTCCTCCGGCGTCGTCCCGTGACCGGCGAGGAGCGGTCCGTGGCACCTCCATCCGCTGCGGGCGAGCGCCTCCCCCAGGCGGCGCAGCTCGGGTGGCGTCCCCGCGAAGCCGTGCAGAAGAAGCACGCCCCGGCGGCCTTCGCCGATTCGCCACGGGCTGACCACTTCAGGGTCAAAGAGCGCGTTGCTGCGTGCCGTCATGGTGCCGACTCTGGTGAGGATGGTACCGTGCGCCTGCCATGACCTTGTCTCTGGTGAGCGCCCTCAACCGCGTCGCCGACGGGAAGGATCTCGACGCCGCGACCGCACGGACGGTGATGGACGAGATCATGGAAGGGGTGGCCACCCCTGCCCAGATGGGAGCTTTCCTGGCCGCGCTGCGGGTCAAGGGCGAGACCGTCGAGGAGCTGACCGGGATGGTCGAGTCGATGCGCCACCACGCGCTCCGGGTCGTCCTCCGAGCTCCGGCGGTCGACACCTGCGGTACTGGCGGTGACCGCGCCGGCACTTTCAACATCTCGACCGCGGCAGCCCTGGTGGTGGCCGGAGCCGGTTGCCCCGTTGCCAAGCATGGCAACCGCGCCCAGTCCTCGCGCTGCGGCAGCGCCGACGTGCTGGAGGCCCTCGGCGTGGCCATCTCCCTTCCCCCCGAGGGCGTTCTCCGCTGCATCGAGGCGGCCGGGATCGGCTTCATGCTCGCTCCCGTCTACCACCCGGGCATGCGCCACGTCGGCCCGGTGCGCCGCGAGCTGGGCATCCGCACCGCCTTCAACATCATGGGCCCGATGGCCAACCCCGCCGGCGTGCGCCATCAGCTGATCGGCACGCCGTCCGACGGGCTGGCGCGCAAGATGGCGGGCGTGCTGAGCCGCCTCGGCCTGCGCCGCGCCATCGTCTTCTCGGGGCCGGGCGGGACCGACGAACTGATGCTCCACGCCCCCTCCCACGCCTACGTCGTCAACGGGGACGCCATCGAGGAGACCGACATCGACCCGGCCCGCCTGGGGGTCGCCTCCGCCCCTCCCGAGGCGCTCGCAGGCGGGGACGTCGAGGCCAACGCCGCGCGGATGCGCTCGGTGCTCGGTGGCGAGCGCGGTCCGGTCCGCGACTGCGTGATCCTCAACGCCGGAGCCGCTCTCTTCGCGGCGGAGCGGGTTCCTGACATCGCGGCGGGGATGGAGGAGGCGGAGCGGGCGCTCGATGCGGGAGCCGCGCAGCTCCGCCTGGAAACGCTCGTNNGGCAGCCTAATGCTCCTGTCAAGCGACTTTTCGATGTTCCTCACTGAACGGCTGACGGCTGGCGAGGATGGCCCAGAGCACGTCGATGCGTCGGCGGGCCAGAGCGATGAGCGCCTGGTGGTGACGTTTCCCCTCGCTCCGCTTGCGCTGGTAGAAGGCGCGGCTGCTCGGCGAGTTCAGAGAGCAGAAGGCGGACTGGTAGAAGACCCGCTTGAGGCCCTTGTTGCCTCCAGCAGGCCTTCGCAGGAAGCGCACCTTGCCCGACTGGCGCAGCACCGGAGCCAGGCCTGCCGCCGCGGCCAGAGCGTCTGCGGAGCGGAACCGGTTGATGGTGCCTGCCTCGGCGATGAATTCGGCGGTGAGGACGGCCCCCATGCCGGGCAAGCTGCGGATGAGGGCTGCATCAGGGTGGCGGGCAAGAAGCTCTCCCAGCTCCTTGTCGAGACCCTCCAGGCGTTCCCGGGTTGCCAGGGCTTCGCGTGCCAACTCGCGGATCAGGCTGGCAGCGACGGCCTCGCCGGGGACGGCGATGCGCTGGGCCCGGGCAGCGGCCAGCGCGGCCTCGGCGAGCTTCTCCACCTGCCTCAGGTTCCCAGCCCGCCGGAGGTAAGCCACGAGACGGCTCTGGCCGGCGGCCCGGATCTCCGCGGGCGTGACGTAGCGGGTGAGCAGCCAGAGGCCGCTCTTGTTCGTGACGTCGACCTGCCTCTCGAGGCCAGGGTGGATCGCGGTCAGCAGATCCCGCAGTCGGGAGAGGCGCCGGGTCTGCTCGGCAGTGAGATCCCCGCGGCGACCAACCAGGAGGCGGATGCCGGTATCCAGCTCCTCGGCGGCAGCGATCGGTCGGAGATCACGACGCGAACGCACCTGGTCGGCGATCACCCGGGCGTCACGGGGATCGCTCTTGCTCTCCCCACCTGTGGTCCCTTGGCGCGCCCGGTTGACAGCGAGCCCGGGCACGTGCACGAGGCGAAGCCCTGCTGCGCTCAACATGGCCTGGGCCAGCGAGGCGATCCCACCGACCACGTCCAGTCCAACGGTGATCTCCGCATCCAAAGCCCGCAGCTGCTCGATGAGCTCCTGCAGGCTCTGAGGATCGTTCGGAACGCGTCGGTCGAGCAGCACCTCGCCGACCTCGTTCAGAGCGGTCGCCCAATGAACCTCCTTGGCGATGTCCACACCCACCGAGATCCGCATGCCACTCCTCCCTGGAGCCCCGATCGTGGAACGCAGCCCTTCCTTGCCGGCTTCGCCCTACATAGCGATGGTTCGCAGAGCCTAATCAGCGGTCGTGGAAGGTCGGCGGAGCGGGGGGAAATGCCACCTGAGCCATGGAGGGCAGCAGACATGAAAGCCATCCCCGCCCCGCCTGCGCGCCCGGATCTTCTCAGAGCGCGGACGCGGTGCCTAGAGGGTAGGGCG
>PMYJ01000203.1 GCA_003170875.1 Candidatus Dormiibacterota bacterium
GGACTTACCCCGCGATCCCAATGAGTGTTGCTCCCTACGAGTTGAACCTTTGGCAGAAGAGCGCTGTAATTCCAGAGATGGCAAGAGCAGCGGTTCACGAAGCGCAGCCGGAGGCGGTGGTCGATCTCACCCGCCTCGTGCGTTCGCTACGCCTCTACCTGTACACACCTGCGGACGACGGCGAGACTGCAAAGAGGCTCCGCGACACTGCCGCATCGTTAGGCGTTGATTGACGCTCGCTGAGTAGTCGCTGAAGGGGAGGACCTGCTGGAGTCACACAGCGCGTTCGTGGGTCCGATCGAGGTCATCCGGGAGTTTCCCTGACCGCTAGCGTCAGCCGTCGAGGGTGTCGCCGGCGCGGAGCCGGCCACCCTGTGGGGCCCGTCAGCAACCCTCGCGGTGATCGGCTCGTTCGATGCTACATGCTGCGGAAGTCGTGCCCGGCGTCGCCCTGTCATCAGGAACTCAAGTAACGCGCTCCAGCGCCGCCACCGGGCCGATCTGAATACGAATCCGCGCACATTCCTTCCAAGCTGGATGTCGCGAGTTCGAGTCTCGTCTCCCGCTCCACCGCCCATGCGCCATCGGCTCTCGTGACGCACTTACAGGACCTGTCGCGTCAAGCTATCCTCCACCCATGCCGCAGACTCGCCGGAGACGAACAACCCCGAGGGGGCGAGGGCCCCGTGCTCAGAGGCGCGGGCCCCGTGCTCAGAGGCGCGGTGAGGCTCTCGAGGGCGGGGACAGGCCGACCCAAAGCCTGACTGGTCCGCACGCGGCTGGAGCCGATCGCCGCGGCGCTCCGGCCCGGCCCGTGAGGGCCGCCATGCCAGCGCGAGCCAGCGGGTCGGGCGCGTGGTACGCGGCCCTCTTCGCGGACCTAGTGGTTTTCCTCGGCTGCGGCCTGCTTGCGGAAAGACTCCTGCCTCCGACCGACCGCACGGTGGCGTGGATCGTGCTGATCATGACGTTCGGGGTTGGCGCCGGGTGGCTCTGGGGGAGAGCGCGGCAGGCCCGCCGGCACCCTGAGGTCCGGCATAAGTGAGCGAGCTTTCTCGACTGGTTCATTGACCGGCTGACGGCTTGATCATTGCGAAGCCGTCGTGCTGTTCAGAGCCCAGGTCAGGTGCGACTGATGCTCGGCCAACCGCAGTCAGCGAGCCTGGCACGTAGTCGACGCGTTTGGATCTCCGGGGTGCCGCAGCCGCGTCCAAACGTGGCCTGTCACCAGAACCCGAAGTAACGCGCTCCCAGCGCCGCTATCGGGGCGATGTGAATTCGGATTCGTGAATACTCCTTCCAAGCTGGATGTCGCGAGTTCGAGTCTCGTCTCCCGCTCCATCGCCCCGATGCGGGAACTCCGATTCCGAGTTGGGTAGCAGCTGATAGGGGTTGCGCCTGCGGGACGCCCGAAGCGGCTTCGAGTGCCTTCAAGGTGCGGTTAGCTGTTGCTGCTAAGGAGTGTGTTGTGCACATAGACGCTCCTCGTTCCGAGCGGGCTGGCTGGCGCCACTGGGAAGCGTTCGCTCCGTGACTACGCGTGGGCGGTTAGCCAAGTCTTGATGGCGGTTGCGACGTCCGGGTCCACGTAGGCATCCGGCGCGTTGTATCTGGGCATGGCCTCGGCCTGCGCCAGCTGTTGGCGCGGCCTTGACTCATGTTTGAGCACGTGGTTCGCGTTGTCGGGGAACAGAAACGTGATGGCCGCTCGACCCGTGGCCGCGCGCTGCAGCGGCTCCCCGTCCGTCTGCCAGTCCACCTGCAGGTCTTTCTTGCCGATGATGACGAGGACAGGAACCGTCGTCCGAGCCAGCAGTGTGGCTGCGTCCGCGATCCAGAGCTCGCGTGCGAAGGGCAGGTTGGCCGGTGTCTCCAGCGCCTGCAGGAGGAGCCTGACGCCCTCAGGGAGGGCTGGATCCGGGTCGATGGGCTCGCCGGCGAGGAACCGGGCGATGGACGCGTCGTAGAGGGCGAGAAGCGCCTCACCGTGCGGTATCCCCACGGCTTGAGCCGCGAGCTGGGATCGCGAGACGACGCCCACAGCGCGGCCGGGCGGACCGGTGAGGATGAGACCGGCCAAGGGAAGGTCTGGGTTCTCCAGCTGGTACTTCAAGGCGTGGAGGGTGCCCTCGCTGTTGCCCAGCGCAAAGATCCGGTCGTCCCGAACCCAGCCCTCGGCTGCGAGCGTGCGTACGGCGCCGGCCAGCTCGTCGACGTGGCTCTGCATCGTGATCTTTCCGATCAGCTGGGGGATGGTTTCGCGAACGTGGGGGCCAGAGGCGCGCTTGTCGTAGCGCAGCGATGCGATACCGGCTTTTCCCAGCATCTCCGCCAACAGGCGGCCGCTGCCGTTGGTCCCTGGGAGCAGGGGCGAGTTCCAATCCCGGTCCGTGGGGCCGCTTCCCGCCACCAGCACGACGCCGGGGAAAGGACCGGGACCGGGCGGCCGCACCACCGTGCCGTAGACGGTGGTCGTGCCCAGGGGCCAGCTCACCTCCGAGCTCTCGCCGAACGAGGCAGGAGCGGTCATCGTTCACGTCCTCCATGAGTGATGTGCGCCGTTGGGGTCAGCGGTCGGATCTCCGTGACCCCACCCTGCTGGGCAGCCATTACCATAATCGGTAACGCTACCATATATGGTAGAAGTTGGTAAGATTCGGCCGTGGCCAAGGCCGATCTGCTCCTCCACCCGATCCGGCTCCGGATCATCCAGGCCTTCCTGGGCGATCGGGCGCTCACCACCACCCAGCTCGCCGCCGAGCTGCCCGACGTGCCTCCCGGTAGCCTGTACCGCCACGTCGGTTTGCTGGTGAGCGCCGGCGTGCTCGGCGTCGCCGCGGAACACCGGGTCCGCGGCGCCGTGGAGCGCACGTACATCCTCCGGGTGGCCGCCGCCCAGGGTGACGCGGCCATGACCACCGATGAACATCGCCGGGCATTCATGGCCTTCGTAGCGGGCTTGCTCGGCGACTTCGACCGCTACCTCGCCTTGGGTGACCCCAACCTGGCGCGCGACGACGTGGGCTACCGCCTCGGGGCCCTCTGGCTTTCCGACGCGGAGCTTGCCGAGTTCCTCCATGACTTGGCTCCGGTGGTGCAGCCCCGGATGGCGAACGCTCCCGCTCCGGGGCGGCGGCGACGCATCGTGGCGGGGGTATTGATGCCCACCACCCCCGCAGAAAAGGGGCGTGGTGCGCCGCGACGCGAGAGCGGGGTGACGGGCGGAAGAGGGCGATCTCCCCGCAGCCGCAGACCATGAGCTTCACGGCTTTGGTCGCGTCTCAAGGTCATTGCCGTTCGCCCAAGTGCAAGAAGGCGACGCAATGCGCTCAAACGCCTGGTTTCCCCGGAATCTGAATACGAATGTGCGCGCGTTCCTTCTAAGCTGGATGTCGCGAGTTCGAGTCTCGTCCCGCTCCATGGGCGTTCGAGGAGCACTTTCGGATGCAGGCAGCGCCTGGGAGTGCCGGGAGCCGACGCCTCAGCCGGCGCCTGAGCCCAGCGAGTCACGACAATGAGGGGCCGATGGACTGTTGCACCCCCAAGGGCTACCGGTGGGCCTTCAGCGAGCGCGGCGCACAGAGCCAAGCACGCCGGTACCGGCGTAGAGGCCTCGATGCGGTGTCCTCACGGCTGGTGCGACTGCTCCGAGAGCGCAGCCTGGAAGGCTGCAGCCTGCTCGAGGTGGGCGGGGGGGTCGGCGCGATCCAGATCGAGCTGCTGAAGGCAGGGATCAGCAGCGCCGTGAGCATCGAGCTGACACCAATTTACGAAGCGGCGGCGGCGGCCCTGCTGCGGGAGTCGGGCTTCGACGACCTGGTGGACCGCCGGGTGCTCGATTTCGCGCAGGCCGGCGGCCAGGTGCCGCCCGCTGACATCGTGGTGTTGAACCGCGTCATCTGCTGCTACCCGGACATGCCCACGCTCGCCGGCGCGGCCGCCGATCACGCCCGACGGATCCTGGTGATGAGCTTCCCGAAGGAGCGGTGGTGGACCCGTTTCGCTGTCGGGATCGGCAACCTGGCTCTGCGGATTGGGCGGCGGGAGTTCCAGATGTTTCTGCACCCGCCGGAGCGGGTCCTCGAGGTAGCCCGACAGCATGGGCTGATCACCGCGGTCATTGATGTCGGCAACTTCTGGCAGGTCGTCACCCTGGAGCGCGCACCCGCCGCCGCCGGCTGACCCTGAAAGTCGACCTCCCAAGCTGGGTGTCGGCCGCCAGTTCAAGCGGCTATACCGCCTTCCCGCATGGTCCCAGCCGCTCCCGGGATCACGAGTGCCGGTCGTCGCACCCTTGTCACATCGAGTGCCCACCCGTGTGACAGCTCCGCCACCTGAGCCCTACTGGTTCGAAGGGTACGATCGCTCTGGGTCGGGACCCCCGGAGAGGACATCACCTCGTAGGCGAAGGCAGAGATGAGCATTGAGGTCTACCTCGAAACACCCAGAGTGCGAGTGCACTGGGACAGCGAGGCTCGGTGGATATACATCGAGTATCGGGAGTGGTTCGCCACTGCGGAGGTGGACATTGGGATGGAGGCGTTCCTCAAGGCGCAACGGGATCACCGGGCTACCAAGTGCTTGAGCGACTCGCGACACCGACGGGTCGTTCAGCCCGATGCGCAGAAGTTGCTCATGGGAAGCTGGCTCCCTCAAGCGGCGGCTCTCGGTTTGAAGCGACTGGCGATCGTCCTGCCGATTAGCCAGGTGGCTCTCAGCACGGTCGAGAGCTTGATGTGCGGCTACCGGGAATACGTCGAGACTGAGGCATTCGCCACCGTCGAGGAGGCGGCGGCATGGCTGTCGGTCGAGAGCGCGGCGGTGATAGCGCAAGCCTGACTTGGCGGGAAAGCCAGCTTGGTAATACTGATGCCGAGGGCTATGTGCGGAGTTCGGCGAATCCGACCACCCAGTTCGGCTGAAAGCGACCAGTCGTTTCGGCTGAATCCGGCCACCCAGTTCGGGGTTTCCGACCACCTGGGGGAGAGCCTGGCGGCAGCGTGAGGTGAGGAGGGCTGGCACCCTCTCTCGGACGGCCCACCAGACGTTCGAGGAGCGTGCCGATGCCCCGACCCCGATCCGCCATGCGCAAGATACGAGAGGTACTCCGCCTCAGCCAGGGGGAGGGACTGAGCCGACGTCAGGTGGCCCGGGCGGCGGGTGTGCCCCCGACGACGGTGGCCGACTACCTGGGTCGGATCGTGGCAGCCGGGCTGAGCTGGCCGCTCCCCGACGGGATGGACGACGCCGACCTGGAGCGGCGGCTGTTCACCCGCGGCGACTTCCCGCCCCAGAGCCAGCGGCCAATGCCGGACTGGGCTGCGGTCCACCGCGAGCTCCGACGCCCGTCGGTGACCCTGCAGCTGCTCTGGATGGAGCACAAGGAGGCCCATCCCGACGGCCATCAGTACACCCAGTTCGTGCACCACTACCGGGAGTGGGCGCGTCACCTGGACGTCGTCCTCCGCCAGGAGCACCGCGCCGGCGAGAAGCTGTTCCTCGACTTCGCCGGGGAGACGATCCCGGTGGTCGACCCCGAGACCGGGGTGGAGGACCCGTGGGAGCTGTTCGTCGGCGTGCTGGGCGCCTCCGACTACACCTACGCCGAGGCGCTGCCGTCGCAGGAGCTGCCCCAGTGGATCGCCGCCCACGTGCGCTGCTTCCAGTTCCTGGGTGGCTGTCCGAAGATCCTGGTCCCCGACAACCTGAAGAGCGCGGTCACCCAGGCCCATCGCTACGAGCCGCTGATCAACCGCACCTACGAGGAGATGGGCACCCACTACGGCTGCGCGGTGATCCCGGCCCGGCCGCAGAAGCCGCGAGACAAGGCCAAGGTGGAGGCGGGCGTCCTGATGGCGGAGCGCTGGATCCTGGCCACGCTCCGCCATCAGACGTTCTTCTCCGGGGTGGCGCTCAATGACGCCATCCGCGAGCGCCTCGAGCGGCTCAACGACCGGCCCTTCAAGAAGCTGGACGGGTGTCGTCGCAGCCTCTTCGAGGAGCTCGACAAGCCGGCGCTGCGGCCGCTGCCGGAGCGCCCCTATGAGTACGGGATCTGGAAGCGGGGCAAGGTCAACATCGATTACCACGTCGAGGTCGACCGCCACTACTACTCGGTCCCCCACCAGCTCGTCGGTCAGCTGTACGAGGCGAGGCTGACGGCGTCGACGGTCGAGGTGTTCGTTCGGGGCCGGCGGGTGGCCAGCCATCCGCGCAGCTTCCGGCGCGGCGGCTTCACGACGGTGGCGGAGCACATGCCGGCCTCCCACCGCCGCCACCTGGAGTGGACGCCGAGCCGGATTGAGCGCTGGGCGGAGCAGACGGGCCCGCAGACGGCAGTGCTGGCGGCCGGCATCCTCCGCTCGCGGCCCCATCCCGAGCAGGGCTTCCGCTCCTGCCTGGGAGTGCTGCGGCTGGGGAAGCGCTACGGCCCCGAGCGGCTGGAGGCAGCCTGCGCCCGGGCGGTGGCGATCGGGGCCTTCAGCTACCGCAGCGTCGACTCGATCCTGCGCACCGGCCTCGACCGCCAGCCCGCATTCCCGCCCCCCAGCAGCAACGGCCACGGTCACCACGCCAACGTCCGTGGCCCCGCCTACTACCAGTGACGAGGAGACTCAGCATGCTCATCACCCCGACCCTGGACAAGCTCCGCACCCTCAACCTGATGGGCATGGCCCGCGCCCTCAGCGAGCAGCTGGAGGGCACCGAGTACCAAGCACTGAGCTTCGAGGAGCGGCTGGGGTTGCTCGTCGACCGCGAGGCCCAGGACCGCGACAACCGACGCGTCGAGCGCAACCTCAAGGTCGCCAAGCTGCGCTCCACGGCCTGCGTCGAGGACATCGACTTCCGCCACCCGCGCGGTCTCGACCGTTCTCAGGTGCTCAGCCTGGCCAGCGCCCAGTGGGTGGACGGGCACCAGAACGTCCTCATCGTCGGGCCCACCGGCTGCGGCAAGTCCTTCCTCGCCTGCGCCCTGGCCCAGGCCGCCGTTCGTGCCGGCCGCACCGCCCTCTATCACCGGGTGCCGCGGCTGCTCTCCGACCTGGCCCTGGCCCGCCTGGACGGGCGCTGGTCACGGCTGCTCGCCGCCCTCGCCAAGGTCGACGTCCTGGTCCTCGACGATCTCGCCCTGCGACCGCTCACCACCGACCAGGCCGCGGACCTGCTCGAGGTCATCGAGGATCGCAACCAGCGCCGCTCCACCATCGTCACCAGCCAGCTCCCCATCGCCGGCTGGCACGACGCCCTCGGCGAGCCCACCCTCGCCGACGCTACCCTCGACCGGCTGCTCCACAACGCCCACCGCGTCGAGCTCCACGGCGACTCGCTGCGGCGGCGTCACGACCCCTCCGAGCCGCAGCTCACCGCCTCAGACGGTTCAGCTGCTCCAGTCGATGCGGTACCCGCCGGACAGCGAGCCACTGGGAGGCCCTCCAAGGCCCGATGACCGTCGCCCGCCACCCCTATGACCTGGCCGCTGGCCCTCCGGAGCCCGGGCCTGGCAGACTGCATCCCACCAACCCGACGTTCCTGAAGGAGGTGAGCACAGGGGAAGGTTCCTGACCGCGCTGCCGCTCCGGTGACAGCTCCGTCAGGTGGCCGGATTCACCGAAACAGGTGATCGGATTCAACCGAAACGCCTGGTCGGATTCCGCCGAAACAGGTGGTCGGATTCAACCGAAACGGGTGATCGCTTTCACCCGAAATCCGCAGGCTATGACCATCCGGCCAGAGTCGGCCTGGTCTGTCGGGGAGCGCAGGTCGACGTTCGACGGATCCTCGTCTCACTGCCAGAAGCTGAATGAACGCGCTCAAACGGGGGTTTTCGCAGAATCCGAATACGAAACCGTGATCATTCCTTCCAAGCTGGATGTCGCGAGTTCGAGTCTCGTCTCCCGCTCCACTCCTCAAGTTCCGAGTTGCATTGGAGCGCTTGCTAGCACGGTCCGCCCTCTATGAGGTTCCCGTGACTGGACGGCTGTCGCGTTACTGATTCCGGAAGTGTATGTGCTGGAGTGCGCTGCGCAGGGCAGGGTGTACCGTCATCTCGGCGCCCTGCCGGAGCTTCGCTCCTCAAGGATTGCGACGGCGAGGCGGGCGGGCTGATCTCGGGGGGCGAGGTGCCCAAGCCCTTTCAGAAGTGCGACGGTTGACCCGGGCGGCCCGGGCGCGAAACCGGAGTGCTTTGTCATCCAGGCGAACGCCCCTCGCCGATCTCCCTGGTCGAGCAGTCGCCGGTATCCGTCGAACCACCCGGTCCCGAACTGTCCGCGCAGGGGGATCCCGGGGTCGTAGACGAACACCTCGGCGATTGTGTTGTGGCGTCGGGCTGTCTCGAGGGCCACGAGACCGCCGAAGCTGTGACCGAAGACTGACTTCGCCCCGGTCGCTGCAGCGATGGCGACGAGGTCGGCGCATTCGTCGTCGATGCCATGGTGCTCGCGTTGCGGGCCGCTTCCTGGCCTGGCGCGCCGCTCCATGATGTGGACCTGGTAGTCGTCCGCTAGGGCCCGCGCGAGCGGGAGGTAGTCGGAGCCGTCCCACAGCACGCCGCCCACGATGACCAACCCTGGCCCCTGGCCGAGCGCGTGGTAGGCGATAGTCGTGCCGTCTGCGGAAACGGTCGTGGCGGTGCGCACACCGTCGAACAGGGCAGTGCTCATCCCATGTCCAGACGTCGAAGGTTGGCCGTCGGCGCCGCCTCGAGCTTCTCCAGCAGCCGCCGCGTCTGATCCTGGTAGGTCCAGTAGTCGACACCGCAGTCCTTCACGAACGCCTCGAAGCGCGCTTCGAGCAGCCCGCAGCAACGGTCGACCAGTTCGTCACCTTTGGCGGTCAGCTGCACGTCGCGACGGTTGCCCTGGCCAGCGATGGTCTTGACCTCGAGTAAGTCATCATCGGCGAGGACACGGACCATGCGGCTGGCGGACGGCTCGCTGAGGCCGAGCCAACCCGCGATGTCTCGCTGCGTGCCCCCGCACTCCCGCTGGTACTTCGACCACCAACTGTATGCCGAGGTCACGCGCGGACAGGTCGGGGACGGCTCTTGGGTCTTCGACCACGACTTCTTCGTGCTTCTCAACGTGGCGGTTGGAGGGTGGTTCTCCGAGAAGTCCGATGACACACTCGCCTTCCCGCGGCGGTTGCTGGTCGACCACGTGAGCGTCTACTCGCCTCGGTCCGCCTGATGTACCAGTGGGCTACTGGTCAGGTTCAGGAAAGCCTTGATGTGAGGGAACCACGCACAGCGAGGCCGCCCGTGGAGATGCGGCTAGTACCCCACCGCGCCGTCGATGCGCTGGCGTAGAAGGTCGGCGTGCCCATTGTGACGAGAGTACTCCTCGACCATGTGGGTGAGCATCCAGCGCGCCGAGATGCTCTGTCCAGTGCTCTCGCGGGGGAAGGTGTCGTCCAGCGCATGCGCCGTCAGGATCGCTCGCGCCTCCTCGCACGCGGCTCGCCAGGTGGCAAAGGCTTCGTCGGCGTCCGCGGTCTCCACGTTGTCGAAGTCGCCGTCGGGGTCGGCCTCCGACGAGTAGATCGGGTCGATGCTCTCCTGGGCCAGGCCCCGCCGGAACCAGCCACGCTCGACGTCCGCCATGTGCCGGACAAGTCCGAGCAGCGACAGTGTGGACGGCGGCGCGGCGCGAAGCCGGAGCTGATCCGCCGTGAGCCCCTCACACTTGCGGGCGAGGGTCGCTCGCTGCCACTCCAGGAATGCGGTCAGGGTGGAGCGTTCGTCGGCGACGCGCGGTAGCGATTCGTAGTCGAGGGTCATGATGGCGTCAAGTGTAGGCCCGATGGGCGTAATTGGCCGTGCCAGATCATTCGAGCGTCGGGATCGCCGTCGAGCGCGAGCTTCTCGGTAGTCGTCTCCCGTAGCGGGTGGGGAGGGGAGGAGGTCAGAAGCCCGGGCCGGTTCCATAAACGCGCCAATCTCTCGCGTGTAAGGCGAACGCTGCTCAGGACGCCAATCTGACACGGAAGCGCCGGGCTTGAACTCAGAGTTGGCTCGACGAACCAGGCTCAACGCAGCTACTGCCTTCCAAGCTGGATGTCGCGAGTTCGAGTCTCGTCTCCCGCTCCACGTCTCGATTTCGAGGTGAGTTGGGGACCTTGATAACCGATTTCGAGGGCTTGCGAGGGTCGTCGCGGGGTTTCAACGTGCATGGGGTGAAATTCAACCGTCCTTCCGCGCGATCTCGGTTCTCGCGGAATGCCAGAGCGTGCGGCCGTTGGCCCAATCGGGATAGCGTTCGACCATGCGGGCAACGATGCCGGTTGCCGTGGTCTCCGCAGCGGCGATCCGGGAGAAGTCGCGCAGATACTGTTGGGATTCCTCGATGATGTTTGGATCGTTGCTGTTCTCGACCTTCTTGTGGCCGGCGACGACGATGCTGGGTTCGAGCAGCGCGACTTTGTCCAGGTTCGCTATCCATTCTGCCCGCTCGGGTTCACCTGCCTCGGCGGTCATCATGTGAACCTCGTTGTAGGCTAGGTCCCCGGTGACGACCGCGCCCAGGGACGGAATATGGAGAACGGTGGACTGCGCGGTGTCGGCTCGACCGATGCGGATGACCCGCAATTCATTGCCTTCCAAGTCGATCGTGTCGCTGCTCAGGAGTTGCGGCAACACCTTCTCCGCGCCGGTCGGAACCTCACCGGGGAAGATCGCCTCCCAGTACCCGGCGATGCCAGGGGCAGCCGCCTGGGCGAGAACGTCAGCTGTCGCGAGGCCGATCGCTCCGGGAAAGCGCTGGGTCAGTCGGGCCAGACCGAGCCAGTGGTCCCCGTGGCCGTGGGTGATGTAGATGCGCGACAGCCGCCGCCCCTTCGTGGCGATCCAGTCGGCTAGCGCGTCAACCTGCTTATAGGTTGCCAACGCGTCGACGAGGACCGCGTCGTTGTCACCGAAGATCAGCGTGGCCGTCGAGGGGGACCAGGTCGGCTCATCACCCGGCCCTTGGGGTGCGATTGCACTCACGAAGGTTCGGCTGGGGGCCGTGTAGACCTCGATCGTTAGATGAGCTGGAGCTTCTGGTGCCATCGATTCCGCCTCCCGAACGGGGCTCACTGCAAGAGGACGGTCGTCATCCTCACTTCAATGAGGATGACGGATACAATCTTCTTCTGTCAAGCCAGTCGAGCAGCGGGAGGATTGAGCGTGGGCACGTCTCAGGCGGCGAAGACGGCTAGCCATAACCGCATCCTCGACATCGCTGCAGCGCGGCTCCGCCGCGACGGCATGGATAGCCTCTCCGTCGATGAACTCATGAAGGAAGCCGGGCTCACTCACGGCGGCTTCTATCGCCACTTCGATTCACGAGAGCAACTCGTAGCCGAGGCCGCTCAGCGAGCTCTGACGCAGGGCAGCGCGTGGACCATCGCGGCCGGCCAGATGGGCGGGCACCGCGGATACGCCGCGCTCGTTGACGGTTACCTCAGCCCCCGGCATCGGGATCATCCTGAGGCCGGCTGTGGCGTGGCCGGGGTCGCGGCGGATATGGCGCGTGCCGGCGGCTCAGCTCGCGCGAGCTACACCCGCCAGGTGGAGATATGCCTCGCCGTGCTGGCCGACCTCTTCGAAAGCCCCGACCGCCGCGTGAGAGATCGCGAAGCGGTCCACACACTGAGCGTCCTCGTTGGCGCGATCTCCATAGCAAGAGCGGTGGACGACCCTGATGTGTCCCAACAGATACTGAGCAACGCCGCAGCCGTACTCAAAGAGCGCAGTTCCAGGTAAGTTCGTGGTTGCTGGAGCGCTTGCTATCCGATGTCGTGAGCACGCGGGAGCTGTCGAAGCATGGCCCGAGGACGGAGCAGGCAGAGCGCATGCGTGTCAATACGCGCTCCTCGTCTTGGTGAGGGCCCCCAGAGTCAGATCCGGCAGGCCGACTAAGGCAGGATCTCGATGTACCCGTCCGTTCCGTGCACGCGGATCTGCTCTCCATCCCGGATCAGCCGGGTGGCATGCTCCACCCCCACGACGGCCGGCAAGCCGTACTCCCGTGCGATCACCGCGCCATGGGTCATTAGGCCCCCCACCTCCGTCACCAGGCCCTTGATCGCGACGAACACAGGCGTCCAGCTGGGGTCCGTGTAGGCGGTGACCAGGATGTCGCCCGCTTCGAGATCGGCCTCGGCCATGTCCAGGATGACGCGAGCCCGCCCCTCGATGGTCCCGGCGGAAACGGGTAAGCCGACCAGCGCGCCGGCTGGGACATCGACGCGTCGGTACGTTCCGGCGACGACCTCGCCATCCGACGTGAGCACCCGGGGCGGCGTGAGCGCTTGATACGACCTGAACGCGTCCTTGCGCTGGCGGATGAGCTGGTCATCCACTTGGTTCGTGCGCACGACGTCGTGGAGCTCCTGGAACGTGAGGTAGAAGATGTCTTCTTTCTCACGAAGCACGTGGGCCTGCACAAGGCGCTCGGCCTCTTCCAGCAAGGCCTGCTTGTAAACGAAGTAGCGGCTGACCATGCCGTACTTCGGATACTCCCGGTACCCGATGAAGGTCCGGACTCGGTCGATCATCCGCTTGGCCTCTTCGGCCTTCCGCTCCCCGTCCGGCAGGGCCTGCAATCGCTCCAGCACTTCCTGTTCCTTCGTCCACGCCTCCCTCCGCCCTTGCTCTAAGCGCCGCTCGCCGGCGCCCGGCTCGAGGTTCTTGATGTTGCCGAGGATCACGGGCACGAGCGTGGTGGGGCGTTCGCTCCAACGCGGCCTCGTGATGTCGATCTCGCCGACGCAGCGCATGCCGTACTTGTCGAGGAAGGCCCGGATGGCGTCCCGCGCTTCTCGGCCGCCCGCAAGCTTGGCCAGCTCGTCCAGGAAGCCCTCGTCCTCGACGTGTTGCAGAAAAGCCACCACCTCCGGATGCGGGCGGATCACGTCCGCGACGTCCAGGAGCGCCAGACCCATCTCCGACGTGACGTTGTGGGGGACGGACTGCGTGAGCGTGTCGGCNNGATGGCTCTGCGGATCGAACAGGATCCGCTTCAGCTCCTGGATGTCCGCCAGGATGAAGTCGAGCAGCGCCGATCCGAACTTCGTCCGGATGTCGCGCTTCAAGGTGGCGATGGAGGCCTGGCTGCTCTCGATCAGCGCGGCGACGATGGCCGGATCGGTCTCGATCGGGGCTTGCGCGTCGTCAGCCGGCGTCCCGCCAGGACCCTCGTCCGGGCGCATCGGGATGAAGTCGCCGCGTTCGAGGATGGTCTGCAGCGCGTCCCCGATCAGNNTGGGTGACGTCGACGAACAGTCTCCCGCCGGCCTCGTACATGGGCCGCGGCGTCGTCAGCTGCCACAGGGAGAGCCCCAGGGGCTTCATGGGGTCGGTCATCATCTGCTGATGACCGACGGAGACGTAGACGTGGTTCTCTCCGTCGCCGGCTGCGGGGATGGGGAACAGCGTGGTGATCGGCCGGCTCTGGACGATCTGGAACTCATCGTGGACCAGGCACCATTCGATATCCTGCGGCTGGCCGAAGTGCGCTTCGATCCGCCGGCCCAGCTGTGCAAGCCGCACGACCTGCGCATCGGTCAGCGCTGGCTGCTCCTGACGCTCTGGCTCGATCGCCAGTTGCTGCGTCCCACCTGCCGGCGAGGCGTGGATGGCAAGCTGCTTGGTGGCGACTGCCTTGGCGACGACTTCACCGTCCCGCACCTTGTAGACGTCCGCGTTCACCAGGCCGGCGACCAGGGCCTCGCCGAGGCCGAAGCTGGCCTCTATGCAAGCGACCTTCCGGTTTGACGTGACGGGGTCGGCCGTGAAGAGGATGCCGGCCGCCTGGGGGAAGACCATCTGCTGCACGACCACGGCCATGTGGGCCTTCCGGTGGTCGAAGCCGTTCCGCAGGCGGTAGGTCACCGCCCGCTCGGTGAACAGGGAGGCCCAGCACCGGCTGACGTGCTGGAGGATCGCAGCCGACCCCACGACGTTCAGGTAGGTGTCCTGCTGGCCGGCGAAGGAGGCCGTCGGCAAGTCCTCCGCTGTCGCGCTGGAACGGACGGCGTAGGCAGCTTGCTCGTCGAGCCGGGCGACCGAGCGGGTGATCGCCGCCGCCAGATCGTCAGGGATGGCGATCCGTTCGAGGGTCCGGCGCATCTCCGCGCTGAGCGTGCGAATCGCCTCCCGGTCGTCCGGGTCCAGGCGCGACAGCCGATCGAGCTGATCGTCGATGGACGGGGCTTGGGCCATGATCCGCCGGAAGGCGTCCGTCGTCACGCAGAAGCCAGCCGGCACGCGAATGCCTTCGATGCGCGAAAGCTCCCCCAGGTGCGCGCCCTTGCCGCCAACGAGCGCGATTTGCGTCTTGTCGATCTCTTCGAGACCCAGCACGTAGCGCTCGATCATCGCTATACCTCCAGGGTGGCCGTGCACCCTTGCACTGCGGTGGCCGGCTGAGCCTGCGGCATGGTCGCTCTGCCAGTTCTCGACGATGGGCCGGAGCACAAGCGCGTTCGCGTGCCACAGGCGGGCGCCGGCTTGCGTGCCTTGGCGGAGCGCTTTGGCCGGGTCGACGGGGTGTCCGAGCCATGGGGAGGCGGCGTCGAGGCCCTGGGCGACGGCTCGTTGGACCAGTTGGCCCAGGACGGCGTGCTTGGAGCCGAAGTAGAAGTAGAAGCAGAAGCAGAAGCTCCCCCGCAAGACACGGACGTTGCAACTCCCATTGCCCGGTTCTGGTCCTCGGTCGGAGATTCTGCGGCACGGCTCGAGTCTTGCCGCAAACCCCCCGGTGCGCGATACATGGTAAGGCGTAGGCCGTGGATTCGATTCCCACCTTGGGCTCCAGCCTCCTCCTCCGAAATGGGGCAAGGGACTTTGGCCTCATCGGCGGATCGGAGGTTCCTCCACCTGCACCGACCCGGGCGTGACCGGCCAGGGTGCGACGTGCCCCTCTACCCGTGAGCGCCTGAGTGGTCTCATCGTCCTTCGAGTGACCGCCGGGCCCCGCCTTCGGGTGGGGTCCCGGCGGGCTCGCTGAAGCACGTCCCGAGAGGCGGGGCAGCGCCACGAAGGCGGCTGGTAAGCTCGCAGGCCGTGGAGGTCCTTCCATCGTTTGGTCTGGAGGGGCAGGTCGCGCTGGTCACCGGAGCTGCCCGGGGATTGGGCCGAGCCATCGCCGTGGCCCTGGCTCATGCTGGCGCCGACGTCGCCGTGGGCCTGCGATCGCTGGATACGGCAGCGGAGGTTGTATCGGGAGTCGAAGCACAGGGACGGCGATGCCTTCCACTGGCGATGGACGTGCTCGACCTCGACCAGGTGCACTCCGCGGTGTGGGAGGCAGCCTCCGAGATGGGGCGCCTCGACATCCTGGTCAACAACGCGGGCCTCGGTCCATCGAACCGCGCGGTGGATGTGACGGTGGAGGACTTCGACCTCACCGTCGATGTCAACCTCAAGGGGACCTTCTTCGCCAGCCAGGCTGCCGCTCGGATCATGATTCCGCAAGGATCCGGGCGAATCATCAACCTCAGCAGTCAGGCCGGATTCGTGGCGCTGCCCACGGAGTCTGTGTACTGCATGACCAAGGCGGCCATCGCCCATCTGACCAAGTGCCTGGCTATCGAGTGGGGTACCCACGGCATCACCGTCAACGGGGTGGCGCCCACCTTCATTCGCACTCCTGGCACGAAGGCCGCGCTGAGTGACCCGGCCTTCGAACGTGACGTGACCGAGCGTATCGCCGCCCTGCACCGCATTGGGGAACCCATGGACGTGGCGGGTGCGGTGGTCTTCCTCGCCTCACCGGCCGCGTCACTCATCACTGGCGAGACGATCCTCGTCGACGGTGGATGGACCGCCCGTTGAGCTATTGGCGTGCCCGGCGGCCTCAGGAGTACGACGAGCTGGCTGGCTTCGATTCGAACCGGCCCTGCGAACTCGGCGGGGCCACACAAATGGGGGGCGAGTTCGAGTCTCGTCTCCCGCTCCACTCCTCGGTTTCGAGTTGAGTGGCTTCTGGCCGTGAAGCCAAGGGTGATCGCTGGCGCCTCTACCGCCGCGTCAGGTCTGCTTCCGCCTGGGGGTAGCGGTCACCTGCGACGGTGATCTGAGAGGTGGCGGCGTCGATGCTCAGCAGGTCGTCGGGCGTGAGCTCGATGAGGGCCGCGGCGATGTTCTCCTCGAGGCGGTGGAGCTTGGTGGTGCCGGGGATCGGGACGATCCACGGTTTCTGCGCCAGCAGCCAGGCCAGCGCAATCTGGGCCGGGGTCGCGTGCCTTTCGTCGCCGAGCTTCTCCAACAAGTCGACCACGGGCCGGTTCGCCTTGCGGGCCTCCGGCGTGAACCGTGGCAAGGTGGTGCGATTGTCGTTGCTGCCGAACGGGGTCGTCTCGTCGATCTTGCCGGTGAGGAAGCCCCGGCCCAGCGGACTGTAGGGGACGAACCCGATGCCCAGCTCCTCGCAGGCCGGCAGCACGTCTGCCTCAGGGAGGCGCCACCAGAGGGAGTACTCACTTTGGACGGCCGCAATCGGCTGGACCGCATGCGCTCGGCGGATGGTCTTCGCCCCTGGCTCTGACAGGCCGAAATGCTTGACCTTGCCTGCGGTGATCAGGTTCTTCACCGTTCCCGCCACATCTTCGATCGGAACGTCGGGATCGACGCGGTGCTGATAGAAGAGGTCGATGGCCTCGACTCGCAGACGCTTGAGCGAGTCCTCGGCAACTTGGCGGATGCGTTCCGGGCGGCTGTTGAGGCCGCCCGATCCGCCAGGACCGAGGTCGAAGCCGAACTTGGTGGCGATGACGACGCCCTTCCGGAACGGCTGCAGCGCCTCGCCCACGAGTTCCTCGTTGGTGAACGGCCCATAGACTTCGGCGGTGTCGAAGAAGGTGACGCCGCGCTCAACGGCCGCGCGGATCAGCGCGATCATCTCTGTCCGGTCCGGAGCCGGGCCACGGTGATGGTTCATGCCCATGCAGCCCAGGCCGATGGCGGAGACCTCAAGACCGCTGTTTCCAAGCTTGCGCATCTCCATCTGAGTACCTCCTTCGCTCGCGCTCATGGGCCTAGCAGAGTCTTGGTGGCGCGGCGTCCGTCCGCTGGGCGGTAGCCGCTAGATT
>PMYJ01000229.1:0-2962 GCA_003170875.1 Candidatus Dormiibacterota bacterium
GCGGCGCTGCCGAAGCCGTACAGCCCCAACCGCGAAGCATGGCCCGCCATCCGGAGCGCTCGAAAGCCGATGAGACCGGCGCAGAGCAGCGGCGCCGACTGGACGTCCGAGTACCCGCCGGGCAGGCGGAGGCAGAAGCGGGAGTCGGCCAGGGTGAGCTCGGCGAAACCACCGTCGACATCACAGCCCGTGAAGCTGGCAGAGGCGCAGAGGTTCTCGCGACCCGTGGCACACATCTCGCAGCTTCCGCAGGCCGAGCCCAGCCACGGCAGGCCCACCCGCTCTCCTACCTGCAGGATGGACTCCGGGCCGGCCGACACCACCCTGCCCACCACCTGATGCCCGAGCACGATGGGGAGGAGACCGCGGTCCAGCTCGCGGTCCACGACGTGGAGATCTGTGCGGCAGACGGCGCAGGCCGCCATCCGCAGCACCACCTGGTGACCGCGGGCCTCGGGCACGGGACGCTCCTCCACGGCGAGCGGAGCGCCTCGCTCGCGCAGAACCATCGCCCGATAGGTGGGGGCGCGAACTTCCGGCATCAGCGTCGATGATGCACCCGCTCACCCGGCATGTAACCTTCTGCCGTGACTGCAGTGCCCGAGCCCGCCGCCAGGCGCCGGCCCGAGGTGGTCATCCGCCGCCTCGACGCCCTCTCCGCCCGGCGTCACCTCGACGACCTCGCCGACCTGCTGGTCGACTCCGTGGAGGGAGGCGCGTCGGTGAGCTTCGTCGCTCCGCTCGCTCACTACGAGGCCCGGGACTGGTTCGCCGGCGTGCTCAACGAGATGGATCTGGGTCGCCGGGTCGTGCTCGCAGCCTTCCTCGAGGACCGGCTGGTGGGCTGCGTGCAGCTGGTGCTCTCCTGGCAATCCAACGCCACCCACCGCGCCGAGGTGCAGAAGATGCTGGTCCATCGCTCCGCGCGGCGGCTGGGCGTGGGCGCGCGCCTCATGAAGCAACTGGAGACCGAAGCCCGGGCCCTGGGGCGCACGCTGCTGATCCTCGACACCGAGACGGGCAGCGACGCCGAGCACCTCTACGCCCACATGGGATGGGTCAAGGTGGGGGTGATTCCCGACTACGCCATGCGGCCTGACCGCTCCAGGCTGCGTCCAACCTCACTCTGGTACCGCCAGCTCGATTGACGGGAGAGGACTGCTTGCGCGCGGCGCAACGGTCGCGTCTCATGTGGGTGGGACGCGGCGGGGAGCCGAGCGCTGAGAGCCTCCACACACAGCGAGCCGCGGTCTGCGGTCGCGGCGCGTGCGGTGTCAGGTGCCACGCGCCGACCCACGCCGCACGCATGCGAGCCGCGTCAGCGCGTCTGTCATCGCGTCACCGACGTCGCGTAACACGGCGGACTGCACCGGTTGGAAGGCACCCGCGAGCACCTTTGCGGTGGTAACGATCGCCCTCGCACGTTGACATCTGTGTATGTAGGCTGCATGCTATATGACGATCCTGACGGGGGCGATTATCCGCTCCCTGTCCAAAACGCAGGACCGGCAGCCGGCAGACCGCTGGCTGTCACCACCAACGGAGGCTCTCAGCATATGGCCAGGACCAGACGAAGCAAGGGCGGCACCGCAAAGCGAGCCGTCAAAGCCACGGTTCGCCGGGCACGCGCGGCGGCACCGCGCAGGGGCGCCGGTGCAGATCTCCTCAAGGCGGTTCAGGGTCTCGTCAAGGCACTGCCCGTCAAAGAGTTGGAGAAGAGGCTCGCAGGCCTCGAGAAGTCGGTCGAGAAGATCGACAGCGAGTTGCGCAAGGCGATTGGAAAAGTCGCCTCGGCAGTGCGCGGTGGCACTGCGAAGCGTGCGTCGGCCAAACGTACCGCGAAGCGGCGTGTTGCCAAGCGGGCAACGGCGGCCAAGCCGGCCAAGCGCGCCGTCGCGAAGCGCGCACCCGCTGCCAAGCGGGCACCGGCATCCAAGCGCACCGCGGCCAAGCGGGCACCGGCAGCCAANNCAAGCGCACCGTCAAGCGCGCGGTGAAGCGCGTCGCCCCGGCGGCCGCTCCCGCAGCACCGGCGGCACCGCCGGCACCCTGAGGGATCTGATCCCAGCATCTGAGGCCCTCGGGAGCACAGCTCCCGGGGGCCTTTCTCATCCTCGCCGCTCCTGATACGCTCCGTCCGTGCCGCTCGTCCTGATCAGTTTCTTGGACGGTGAGATCGTCCACGCCGAGGTCCACGACCTGAGCTTTGACCGCCCGCTGGTCGAGGCCGAGGTCCGGGGAGCCGACCCCAACAACGAGTTGGCGCTCTTCCCCCTGACCGCGATCCGGCAGCTGGTGGTGGGCCAGCCCGTGCCGGCACCCGCGGACCTCGCGGGCTGGGACCGGGCCGCCTTCCACTTCGTCGACGGCCAGGTGCTGCGCGCCTCGGTCGCCCCCGATTCCGTCCTCGGACGCTTCGGCGGCCTGTGGAGGGCGGTGGAGCCGGGGTCCCCGGAAATGCGGATCCTGGGCATCCCCTACTCCTCCCTCAAGGGCGTCTTCAAGCTGCGCCAGTGGGACAGCAGGCCCGTCGGGGCCCGCTCCGGAGCGGCCGCCCACCTCAACCAGGTGGCGCGCATCCTGGCGGAGCGAGATGGGGGCGGGACGGCGTCCCCTCCCGTCCACGAACACCCGTTGATCAGCCGCGTCCGGCAGTGATCCCCCTACGGGGCGATCACTGCCGCAGCGGCGTAACCAGCCTGTCAGGGACGGCGTGCTAGGGTGCGTGCCACCGTGAGCGGAGCCACGCCTACGGCCGACGGGCCAGGAGCCGAGGCGGCTCCGGCCCTTGCCGGCCGCTTCCTGACCAAGCGAACCCTGATCTCGATCGCGGCCGCGATCCTCATCGTGACGGTGGTCGTGTGGCGCGCAAACGTCCCCTGGGGGGAGGCCTGGGACAAGATCCGGTCCGCCAACCTCTCCCTCTACTTCCTCGCCATGGCCGTCTACTACCTCTCCTTCG
>PMYJ01000229.1:3006-6966 GCA_003170875.1 Candidatus Dormiibacterota bacterium
GCCTACCTCGGCCGGGTCAGAGAGCGCATCCCCGGCAGCAAGGCGCTCGGCACTGTGGTCAGCGAACGGCTCCTCGACCTCTGCGTGCTGATGCTGCTGCTGCTGGCGTCGGGAGCCTACGTCTTCCACAAGCGCTCTTCGGGCACCCTCGTCCCCTATGTCATCTTCGGAGCGCTCCTCTGCGCGGCCGGCATCGGAGTCCTCGTGGTGATGCGAGCGGGGCGAGGAACCCGCGTCCTCCGGCTGCTCCCGGACCCGATCTTCCGTCGCTACGAATCCTTCCGNNTGGATCTGCGAGTCGGGACGCCTGGGGCTGGTCATCGCCGCCCTCGGGTACAGCAGCCAGGTGGGGCCATCGCAGTTTGTCCTGGTCGCCCTGGTCGCGGCGCTGCTGACCACTGTCCCCTTCACCCCCGGCGGGGTGGGACTGGTCCAGTTCGGCGTGACGACCGCCTTGATCATCGTCGCCGGGATCACCAAGACGGCGGCCATCTCGATCGCCCTGCTCGACGGGAGNNATCAGCTGGGGCAGCCTGCTCATCATCGGGTTCATCGTCTTCGCCCTGGTCAACTTCCGGATGTCCCGCCAGGCCGCCGCGGTGGCCGTCGGAGAAGCCGGCGATCGAGGCTGCCGGGACGACCTCCCCGCGACGCGGTCGGCAGTGTGAGAGCCCTGGTCGCCGGGGGGGCGGGTTTCATCGGCTCGCACCTCGCCGAAGCCCTGATTGCGGCCGGTCACGAGGTCACCGTCGTCGACGACCTCTCCCGGGGGCGTCGCTCCCAGGTGCCGTCCGCCGCACGTTTCGTCCACGCAGACGTCACCGAGGATCTCGGCGGCGTTCTCGGTGAGGCCCGTCCCGAGATCGTGTTCCACGAGGCGGCCCAGATCGATGTCCGGCGTTCGCTGGCAGATCCGCTGCTGGACACCAGGATCAATGTGCTGGGTACGGTCAACCTCCTCCAGGGCTGCGTCTCGGCAGGGGTGCGCCGCGTCGTGTTCGCGAGCAGCGGCGGCGCGCTCTACGGCGACACCGAGGCGATCCCGACGCCGGAGAGCAATCCGCAGCGGCCGGCCTCNNAACGTCTACGGACCGCGCCAGGACCCCCACGGCGAGGCGGGCGTGGTCGCCATCTTCACCGAGCGGATGCTGAAGGGCGAGGTTCCGACCATCAACGGGGACGGTACCCAGACCCGGGACTACGTGTACGTTGCCGATGTGATCGCGGCCAACCTGGCGGCGATCGCCGCGCCCCCCGGCGCCTACAACGTGGGCACCGGCACCGAGTGCGACGTCAACGAGTTGCACCGTCGGCTGGCTCGCATCCTCGGAGTCTCGACCCCCGCTGCCTACGGACCGGGCAAGCCCGGGGAGCAGCAGCGCTCCTGCCTGGACGCGTCACTGGCGGCGTCCTGCCTGGGCTGGCGCCCCAGCTTCTCTCTGGACGCGGGCCTCGAGGCGACGGTCGCCTACTTCCGCGACCGCGCGCCCGGCTACTTATAGCGGAAGGTGATCCGGCCCCGGCTCAGGTCGTAGGGGCTCAGCTCCACCCTCACCTGATCACCGATCAGGATGCGGATGTAGAACTTGCGCATCTTGCCGGAGGTGTAGGCGAGGACGTCCTGCCCGGTCTTGAGGCGCACCTTGAACATGGCGTTGGGCAGGGGCTCGACCACCGTGGCATCCATCTCGATCGTCTCCTCCTTGACCTCGGGGGAGTTGGTGGTGTCAGTGGGGTCACGCCGCCGCACCGGGCTGCGCCGGCGGGTGACGCCTGGTCGAGGTGGACGTCGCGCCAAAGTGTCTCCTCGTATAGTGAACGGAACCGATCGGCAGGACCGGCCCGATTGCCGAGCGTAGCACGGCTCACCCCACGCGGCAGGNNGGGGACCCCCGTCAGTCTTACAGGGGCTCGCCGCCCCTCGGCGGCCCGGCTCAGCCGGGCTCGCCTCACCCCGCCATGAAGATTCACACCGAAATCGCAAACCCCCATGAGCAATAGCCCTTACCTCGAGGCGCTGAGCCGCCGCGTCCTGGTCTTCGACGGGGCGGTCGGAACCAATCTCCATGCCATGGATCCCACGCCCGCGCAGTTCGGCGGGGTGGCGTTGGAGGGCTGGGTGGACGGTCTGGTGCTCCACAGCCCCGACCTGGTCGAGCGGCTCCACCGCTCCTTCCTCGAGGTCGGTGCCGATGTCATCGAGACCTGCACCTTTCAGGCGACCCCCATTCGCCTGGCCGAGTGGGGAGCCGGTGATCGAGCCCGGGAGCTCAACGAGAAGGCGGCCCGGCTGGCCCGGCGCCTCGCCGACGAGCACTCCACCGCCGACCAGCCCCGCTTCGTCGCCGGCAGCATGGGACCCTCCGGCTTCCTGCCCGCTAGCAGCGACCCGAGCCTGGGGCGGATCACATTCGCTGAGCTGGTCACCGCCTTCCGTGAGCAGGCCGAGGGGTTGCTCGACGGCGGCTCCGACCTGCTCATCATCGAGACGAGCCAGGACATCCTGGAGGTCAAGGCGGCGATCTTCGCGGCCCGTGAGGCATTCGAGAGCACGGGCCGCCACGTCCCCATCCAGGCCCAGGCGACGCTCGACGTCTCGGGCCGGATGCTCCTCGGCACCGACATCGCCGCCGTCCTCGCCATCCTGGAGTCGCTCCGGGTGGACGTGGTCGGGCTCAACTGCTCGACCGGTCCCGAGTACATGCGCGAACCGATCCGGTACCTCGCCGAGAACACGCGCCTGCCCATCTCCTGCATCCCCAACGCCGGCCTGCCCATCAACGTCGGCGGCCGCGCCCACTACCCGATGCAGCCGGACCCCATGGCCGACCAGCTGGCGGAGTTTGTCCGCGACCTGGGGATCAACGTGGTGGGCGGATGCTGCGGCACCACCCCGGCCCACATCGCCGCGCTGGTCAGCCGCGTGGGTGGCACGACCCCGGTCCCGCGTGAGGTCCACGAGCGCCCGCGACTCGCCTCCAGCATCCGCGCCACCGATCTGGAGCAGGAGCCGAAGCCGCTGCTCATCGGTGAGCGGGTCAACTCTCAGGGATCGCGGAAGATCAAGGAGCTGCTGCTCACCGACGACTACGACGGCATCGTACGGGTGGGCCTGAGCCAGGTCGAGGGCGGAGCCCACGCGCTCGATGTCTGCGTCGCCCTCACCGAACGCAGCGACGAAGGCGATCAGATGGCGACCGCGGTCAAGGCGCTCCAGCAGGCGGTCGAGGCGCCGCTCGTCTTCGACTCCACCGACGCCCTGGTGATCCGGCGTGCCCTGGAGGCGTACCCGGGCCGGGGCATCGTCAACTCGGTCAACCTGGAGAATGGACGCGCCCGCTGCGACGCGGTACTTCCCCTGGTCCGCGACCACGGGCAGTGCGTCATCGCCCTGACCATCGACGAGCAGGGGATGGCCCGGACCCGCGATCGCAAGGTCGAGGTGGCGCGCCGCATCCGCGACATCGCCTGCGGCGAGTACGGGCTGGCGCCTCATCAGCTGCTCTTCGACGACCTCACCTTCACCCTGGCGACGGGGGATGCCGAGTGGGTGGATTCCGCGGTGGAGACGATCGAGGGCATCCGCCGCATCAAGCAGGAGCTGCCCGGCGTGCTCACCTCGCTCGGGGTGAGCAACGTCTCGTTCGGGCTGACCCCGCCGGCCCGCGCCGTCCTCAACAGCGTCTTCCTCTACCACTGTGTCGAGGCCGGCCTCGACGCGGCCATCATCAACCCCGCCCAGACCGTCCCCTACGCCGAGGTCAGCGCGGAGAGGCGCCAGCTCGCTGAGGATCTCATCTTCAACCGGCGGGCGGACGCGCTCTCCCGCTACATCGATCACTTCTCGGGAGTGACCGAGCGGGTCGGGGCGGAGAAGGTCGACCCCTTCGCCGGGCTCGCCGCACCGGAGCGGATCCACGCCCAGATCCTCCACCGCCGCAAGGAGGGCATCGAGGCGCT
>PMYJ01000229.1:6980-7536 GCA_003170875.1 Candidatus Dormiibacterota bacterium
GGAGAGCTGATCCTCCCCTTTGTCCTGCAGAGCGCCGAGGTGATGAAGCGCGCCGTCGCCCACCTGGAGCAGTACCTGGACCGGACCGAGGGGTACACCAAGGGCCAGGTGGTGCTGGCCACGGTGTTCGGGGACGTTCACGACATCGGCAAGAACCTGGTCAAGACCATCCTCAGCAACAACGGGTACACCGTCCACGACCTGGGCAAGCAGGTGCCTCTGACGACCATCGTCGAGAAGGCCGTCGAGGTGGATGCGGACGTGATCGGATTGAGCGCTCTTCTGGTCAGCACCAGCAAGCAGATGCCGATGATGGTCGAGGAGCTGGACCGTCGCGGCCTCGGCTACCCCGTTATCATCGGCGGCGCCGCCATCAATCGGGGATTCGGCCGGCGCATCCTCTACCTCGACGCGGAGCGCGTCTATGAGCCCGGCATCTTCTACTGCAAGGACGCCTTCGAGGGGCTGGAGACCTGCGATCAGCTGATCGATCCGGAGCGGCGCGCACCGCTGGTGGAGCGTGTCCGCGCCGAGGCGCAGACCTTCCGCGAGCAGG
>PMYJ01000229.1:7547-10588 GCA_003170875.1 Candidatus Dormiibacterota bacterium
CACATCGACCGCAACTCGCTCTTCAAGATGAGCTGGCAGTTCCGCGGCGTTCACGATCCGGAACGGTGGGACGAGCTGGTGCGCACCGAGCTGGAGCCCCGCCTCGAGAGATCGATGCGCGAGGCGCAGCGGGAGGGCTGGCTCGACCTGCAGGCCGTCTACGGCTACTGGCCGGCACTGGCCGACGGCGACTCCGTCGTCGTCTTCGACCCCGAGGACCACGAGCGTGAGATCGCGCGCTTCAGCTTCCCGCGTCAGGGCGAGCAGCACCGCCTCTGCCTCGCCGACTACGTGAGGCCGCGGGAGCTGGCGGGGAAGGGCGAGCGCGACGTCATCGCGCTCCAGGTGGTGACCACCGGACCGCGGGCCAGCGAGGTCTCCAACCAGCTCCAGGTCAAGGGCGACTACGACGACATGCTCCGCATCCATGGTTTCGCCACCCAGATGGCTGAGGCCACCGCGGAGTACATCCAGGCCCACATCCGCCGCGAGCTGGGCCTCGGTCCTGACCAGGGACGCCGCTACTCCTGGGGCTACCCCGCCTGCCCCGACCTCCAGGACCACCAGGTCTTCTTCCGGATCGTCCCCGCGGAGCGGATCGGGGTCACCCTCACCGAGGGCTTCCAACTGGTGCCGGAGCAGTCGACCGCCGCGATCGTGCTCCACCACCCGGAGGCGCGCTACTTCGCCGTCTACGGCAGCCGCTTCGAGGATGGGGCGGGGCCGGGCGCGCCAGAGAAGGCGCCTGACTCGTCCGCTCCGGTGGAGGTGGGCTGAAGCGAGACCGGCGTGTCAGCGCCGGGATCAGAGCACCCCGAGGATGCTGTCGGCGGGAGCGATGGTCGTGGTCTGACCCGTGGTGAGGTCGATCATCACCAAGGAGCTGGAGCCGCTGTCGCCCCGGGTCTCGACGATCGAGGTCCCATCCAGGAGCTTCGACCAGGCGTATGAGCTCTCGTTCTGCCCCGGACCGTCGCCACTGCTGAGCGTGTCCGGCGAGGGGACCTGCCCGTTGAGCTTGGCCACAAGAAGATTGGTGGTCCAGTCCCCATCGGCGGTCTCGACATCGTCGCTGGTGCAGAAGGTGAGCAGGGATGAGCCCTCCACGAAACCGATCTGCCCGGCGAATGGCATTCCGGTGTCGATGGTGGCGGTCGATCCGTGGGGCGAGGTCACGGTGATCTGGGCGTCGGAGCTCGATCCCGTGAGGCAGGCCACGGTGCCATCGGGTGCCACGTCTCCGAAGCGTCCTTTGGTGCACAGGGATGACGACACGGCGCCGGTCAGCGGGTTGAGGCTCACGACGGTCGCCAGAATGTAGCCGTCGCCGATGAAGGGGCCACCGCCCCCGACACTGGTCGGGTCCGTACCCAGCAGCGCGCCGGACGCGTCCCAGCGGAGCACGCGGAAACCACCGCCGTAGCTTCCGTTCACCGAAGCTGCGCGGGTGAGCGTGGTGAGCAGAAGCGGCCCACCTCCGCCGTTGAAACCCACATACAGCTTGCTGGTGCCATTCAGGTTGCTGTCGTACGACGTGTCGGAGAGGATCCAACACTGCCCGTTGGGTGAAGCAGCCAGGCTGAAGTCGTCGCCGAAGGCGGTGGTGGGCGTGACCTCCGCGAGCGTCTGGAGCGGCCCGCTCAGGCCGAGGAGTTGCAGCTCACCTGTGCTCTGGGTGTAGAGGTAGATGCCATCCGGACCCTGCCCCACCGGGGTCAGGCCGGAATAGGGCTCGATGGCCGTCTTGTTGAGAACGTCCCCGCGGGTATCGACAAGCTCGACCTCGGAGGCGGCAATCTGGACCGCGATGATCGGTCCGGCCGAGGAGGACGAGGCTGAGGGAGAGCCGACGCACGAGGCAAGGGTGCCCGGCGCCGCCGGCGTGGAGATCGGGCTCGCTTCGACGGTGGCGGCGGCCGATGGGCTTCTGGTCGGCGGCGGCGTGGTGGTGGCGCTCGGAGCGTGCGAGCCCGCGCCGCAGGACGCCAGGACGAGCACGAGCGTCGCGCCATAGCCAATCGACCAGCGCTGCATATTGGTGGCCCCATTCTGTGCTCGATCTCGATCCAGCGGCGCCCGGGGTCACGCTCCTCCAGCACCCGCTCCCGGGCCGTGCTGCCGACGAGCTGGTCGCGCCTCCGACGGGGTGGAGACGCCTTCTGGTGGAGCCCGCCCGGCCGGCGCGCGTTCGCGCCCGCCCCGACGCCCCGTGGCTGGCGGTGGGCACCGTCTGCATCGGCGCCTTCGTGGGCCAGCTCGACGCCAGCATCGTCACCGTCGCCTACGCGACCCTGCACACCAGTTTCCACGCTGAATTGGGGGCGGTGACCTGGGTAGGACTCACCTACCTCCTGGTGCTCGTCGCGCTGCTGATGGCGGTGGGCCGCTTCGCCGACATGGCAGGGCGGGAACTCCCATCCCCATGGCGGCCATCCCGGTTGCCGCGGTATGTTCCGCGTCTGAGCGGGTCTTGGCCAGACCCAACTTCGCGCTACTGCGTCAGCATCGCCTGGATGCGGCTGCTGAGGTCCTTGATCTTGAAGGGCTTGGCGAGGGTCTGAACGTTCCCGAAGGCCTCCAGCTGGGCCGCGGTCGCCGGGTTGACCAGGGCGCTGACCACCAGAACCTTGGGGGTCTGGCCGTGGTCCGACCGGATCCGCTCCAGAACCTGGGTCCCGGTCAGCTCTCCCGGGAGCATGAGGTCGAGCAGGACGAGGTCGGGGTGAAACTCTGCGACGGCGGCCAGCCCCTCGTCGCCGGTCTTGGCCACCTTGACCTCGTGGCCCTCCATGGTGCAGAGCAGCGACTCGATGTCGGCGAGGGCGTAGTAGTCCTCGATGATCAGCACCTTGCGGATCGGCGCGGCGGGGGAGACTCGTGGGGCCACGGCGGAGCGAGCATAGCGCCCGGGACCCGGCCGCGACCGATCAGCCGGCCCGCCAGACCCTGACGGCAAGTACCTCTGTCGCTCCAGCTCCGGATCTGGAGACCTCGGGTTCCGATTCGCTGAAGACGGGAATGGAGCCCGGCGGCGGGGTCTC
>PMYJ01000229.1:10685-12992 GCA_003170875.1 Candidatus Dormiibacterota bacterium
GATCGCGGCCATCTCGGGCCCGCCGAACCAGATCGCAGACCGCGTGGTGTAGCCACCGAAGAGATCTACCGTGAAGAGGGCTGTCTCAGCCGCAACTGCCACGGCCAGGGCGATGGCCGCCACCCTCCAGGCCTGCCGCCTGCCGAGCAGCGGCCGGAGCCCGTCCATCCCGTAGGCGGTGATCGCGATCCAGAAGGGCAGCGCCGTGGCGTCCCGGAGCGCATGTGGCGTCCCCTCGTTGGTGAGCGCCGCGGCGACGGGGGCGAGCACCAGTCCAATCAGGACAAAACGGGGCAGCGGCTCCCGCCACCTCCGAATGCAGACGACGATGCCGGCGACCAGCAGCGGCAGGGTCGCGACCAGCAGCTCCCCTCCGAAGCCGGTGCTCTGTCGCAGGTCGGGATCCCCACTCACGAAGAGGAAGCCGGGGCCGAAGTAGGCAGCCATGTTGCCGGCGAAGCGACCCACCACCGTCCAGAGCGGCGGGTGCCCGGCGGCGATGCTGATGGAGTTGAAGTAAAAGGTCAGCTGGCCGGGGTGGCCCATCGCCCAGAGGGCGAGGAGAAGGTAGGCGGCGAGCATCGCCACGATGAAGGCGTCGAGGCGCCGGAGCAGCCGCCATCCGCTGAAGCAGAGGACCACGGCCGCGGCGAGGAGGGCTCCCTCCAGCCGCCCCACCGTGTAGGCGAACACACCGACGGCGAGGGCCAGGCCGGCGAAGCCAAACCACCGGCGACGGGTGGGCTCCTCCGCGGCCCGCGCGAGGCACCAGAGCATCACGGCAAGGCACGCCACCATCGCCGGGACCTCGAACGCCACCCGGCTCAGGAGGGTCAACCACGGGTTGGCCCCCGCGATCAGCAGGGTGGCCAGCGCCACCCCCTTGGAGCCGGTGGCCCGGCGGGCGAAACCGGCCAGGGCGATGGCGGTGAGGATTCCGAACAGCGCGGCTGGCGTCCTGACCACCGCCGTGGTGAGGCCGAAGAGCCAGACAAAGGGGACGAGGGCGTAGATGTAGACGGGGTTCTTCCACTCCCCGAAGGCCTGGAAGAAGAGGGGAAGGGTCGTCCCGTGCTCGTCCACCCCGAAGTGGGCGATGGTCCAGGCGTTGTAGCCGATCGAGACCTCATCCGCGTAGAGCCCGGAGGGGGTGGTGCTCAACCCGACCAGGTTGCGGACGGCGAGCGCGCAGACGACGGCAGCAAAGGCGAGCACCCAGCGGTGGCGGAGCACGATCCGCCACAGCCCGGCGCCCGGTCGCGGCTGCGCCGCCGGCGGCGCAGAGGTCGGAGGCGGGTTGGCGGCCACGGCTCGCGACGCTATCAGCGCGACCGCCGTGGTGGGGCATCGCGGCGGTAACAAGCGCACCCGGCACCGATTGGCGGGGTGATCCCGTGTGGCTCTGCCACCGGAGCGAGGAGCGGGGCGGCTCGGCCACCACCGCCAGGTTCAGGAGGTGAAGGTGAACCCGCCCAGGCCGAGGGCGGGGACGAGCAGGGCGCGCTCGCTCTCGTCCAATTCGATTGATCTCTCCCGGCCTGCGCCCCTAACGTCGGAGAGGGAATCCACGATGCTCTGGGTGAACCGGAGGTCGCGTACCGGGTGCCCCAGGCGCCCGTTCTCGATCAGGAAGGTGCCATCTCGGGTCATGCCGGTGATCACGGTCCGGAGCGGGTGGACGTCGCGCACGTACCAGAGGCGGGTGACGTAGAGCCCGTGGTCGCAGGCCGCGATCAGGTCGTCGAGGCTGCTCTCCCCGGCCGTGACCACCAGATGACGGGCCCAGGGGCCGAAGGTGTTGGGCATGGGGAGGGCATGGCCGGTGGACGGGACGTCCTCCCGGAGCGCGGTGGCACTGTCGTGCAGGAAGCTCCGGCAGACCCCCTCCTCGATGCAGCTCACGCCCCGCGTCGACACCCCCTCGTCGTCGAAGGGGAATGGCATCGCGTCGGGATGGCTGGCGTCGTCGGCGATGCTGACCAACTCGCTCATGAGCCGCTCTCCGGGGCGCATGAAGCTCCGATGCTCCTGGTGAGAGAGGGCACTAAATCCGAGATCGGCCAGGTGCCCCACCAGATCGGCGACCGCATAGGGAGAGAGCACGACTGGGTAGACGCCCGGGTCGAGGGCCGTGGCTCCCTGGTTGCGGCCGCAGGTTTCGACCGCCTCCTGGGCCACCTCCTCCGCATTGAGGCGGCGGATGTCATGGTGGTGGCGGTCGGCGTACCCCCAGCCGTTCTCCCCCCGAGCCACGCAGATCAGGCTGGCCGAGGTGGTCGCGGCTTGGCGCCGCACTCCCTGGCTGTT
>PMYJ01000146.1:0-22140 GCA_003170875.1 Candidatus Dormiibacterota bacterium
ATCGCTAACAAGGTCCGGCAGCACGCGCTGCCCGTGGCCGTCGTCGCCGAGGATGCGGAGGAGGTCCCGCCCGCGGTTCCGGCCGGCTGACCGGGTCCGGCGGGCGCCGCCATGCCCTTCGCCAACTCCGGCGGCCAGCGCGGTCGCCAGTACGAGCCTCCACCACCCGTCGACCCGGACGACCGGGAGGCGGCCGCCACCATGGCGCAGCGCCTGCTGGCGGTGACTGATCGTTCCCGTGTCGAGCTGCAGCGCCGGCTGGAGCGGCGCGGATACGCTCCGGAGACGGCCAGCGAGGCCGTTGAACACCTCCAGGCGCGCGGCTGGGTCGATGACAACCGCCTCGCCGAGGACCTCGCCCGGCGCCGTCTCAGCCACGGCTACGGCCGGCGCCGGGTGGTCGCCGACCTGGTGTCACGTGGCGTCGATGCGGAGACCGTCAACCGGACGGCGGCAGCGCTGGGCGAGGGGCAGGCCGGCGCCGTCCGGATCGCCGCCGACCGGCTGCGTCGCGGCCATGCCGGGCTCCTGACGGACGCGGAGGTCCGCCGACTCGCCGCCGCGCTTCAGCGGCGCGGATTCGACATGGCGGACATCCGCGCGGTGCTGCNNCAGGTCAGCCGGCCAGGTCAGGCGCTGCCGCCCCCAGCCCGCTCAGGCTGCCGGGGACGTGACCGTGCCACGGCGCTCCCAGCGAAGCACCGGCCCGAGCAGCACGAACGTGTACACCGCCAGCAGGAACCCGAAGACCACCAGCCCGTCAAAGGACGCCAGGCTGACCGCCACCCCGCCCAGGGCCGCCCCGATCGCGCCGCCGGCTGCCAGGGTCACGGTGTAGATGGACATGAGGGCAGACCTGTCCGCGGTGTGCGTCTCCGAGCAGTTGGCCAGGTAGGCGACGGCGGCCGGACCGAACCCCGCCATCCAGAGGATGCCCAGCCCGGCCACCGGCAACAGGAGGTAGAGGGCCACGTGGGGGAGGCTGTTGGCTGCCAGGAGCGCGGCTGAGAAGAGCCACGCACCCGGGATGGCACGCCGCATCTGCCTCGCCGGTCCGAGCCGGTTGATCCATGGGGTCCAGAGCACGATCCCGATGACGAGGATGAGGATCGCGCTGACGAGGACCAGAGAGACCAACCGCGTGTCGAAGTGGTGGACCAGCCTCTGGCCCCTCACCGGCGAGTGGTGGAGGAGGGCGGCGAGGTTGGAACCGTACGCGCCGATGAGGGCGAATACGCCCACCCAGGCGGGGAGGAAGCTCCGGATCGGCCCCGGCCCTGAGACATCTCGCAGGAGCGTCGAGAGGCGGGTGACCGGGAGGGGCGGGACATGGGCGACGAAGCGCAGGCAGACGATGCCGGCGAGCAGGTAGACCGCGGCCAGCACCACGAAGGCACCCCTGCCGAGGTAGTGGTACGCGAACGGGCCGAGTACGAATCCGCCCGCGTACCCCGCCATGGTGGCCGCCTCGAAGGCGCCGCTGGCTCGCGCCCGCGCCCGGACGCTCAGGGACGTCGCCGCGGCGATCGCCCCCAGGGCGGTCGGCACGAAGGCGGCGGCGGCCACTCCCTCCAGGATCCGAGCCGCGAAGATCTGCTGCGGATGGAGGGATGCCGCGACCAAGAGCAATCCCAGCGCGCCCACCACAGGGCCGCCCACCACGAAGAGCTTGCGGCCGAGCCGGTCGGCGAAACGCGCCAGGAAGGGGGCAAAGACCATCTCGCTGATCGCTTGAGCGGTGCCGACGAGCCCGATGGTCGTCCCGTGCGGATGCCCGTGGGCCAGGTCCGCGAGGTAGAACTGCACGGCCACGGTGGCTCCCGCGGCCGCCACCCGGATCAGGGCGGTGCCGGTCAGGAGGGCCGCGATCGACGCCTGGCGCGTATCGCGGAGCTCGTGTTCCAGCTCGGCGACAAGGTCTACGCTCGGGGCCGCGCCGGCGGCAACACCGGCGTGGACGGGATGGCCCTCGGTGCCCTCTGTCATGACCGAGGGCTGCCTCCCGGTTCCGTCGTGCGTGCCATCGCCCGTGTCCCTCCCGCCATCACGGTCAGACGCCGCCTCACCTGGCAATTCTGGCGGCAGGGAGCCCGGCCAGGGCGAACCTGGGTCACCAACCCTCCCAACTCGGGGCCCGCGATCTCATCGGCGCCGCCCGCCGCTCCGCGGAGGGGCCGCAGAGTCCCCGTCAGGCCACCTCCTGAAGCTCCCGCCTCCCGATCCGTGCCCCAGGTCCGTACAATGCCGTCACAACCCCAGGGACCCTCCGGCATTCGCGGCCGGTTCGGTCGTGAGCACGGGCGGATGCCGCACCACTCACGACCTGCGTCCCCCGGGTGGCGCCCCGAACGAGGTGGCGGGCCACCTCAACCTCCCGACAATTCCGAGGACACCTCCCATCGAGATCCTGGCCTTTGTTGCCCTTGGGCTGGGCGTGGTCATCGCCGTGTCCGGCGTCCTGTATGCCCGGCGTCTCGGCGACAGCGTCACCGCGTCGCGCGAGGTCGAGACGACCCGCCTCCGCGAGGAACGGGGCGCGGCCGAGCAGGAGCGTGCCTCCATCGTGCTCGCCGCGCGCGAGGAGGCCCACCGGCTCCGCTCCGAAACGGAGGCCGAGGTCCGTGACCGCCGTGGCGAGATGGCACGCCTGGAGCAGCGCCTCGCCCAGCGCGAGGAGGGCCTCGAGAAGCGCAACCGGGATGTCGAGCAGGGGGAGCAGAGGCTCACCCGGCGCGAGGAGGAGCTCGATCAGACCCGCCTGCAGATCGAGGACGAGCGCACCGGCGTCGCCAAGGAGCTGGAGAGGGTCGCCGGCATGAGCCAGGAGGAGGCCCGGGCCGAGCTGCTCCACGAGGTCGAGGGCGAGCTGGACCACGAGATCGCCGAACGCATCCGGGCCGCCGAGCTGCGGGTGCGCGAGGAGGCGGAGGAGCGCGGCCGCGAGATTCTCATCTCCACCATGCAGCGCCACGCCTCCGAGCAGACGGGCGAGGCCGCGGTCACGGTCCTCCATCTCCCCACCGACGACCTGAAGGGACGGATCATCGGCCGCGAGGGGCGGAACATCCGAGCCCTCGAGGCGGCGACCGGCATCGACGTCATCGTTGACGAGACCCCCGAGGCGGTGGTCCTCTCGGGATTCGACCCGGTGCGTCGCGAGGTCGCCAAGGTCGCGCTCGAGCGACTCTTCGTCGACGGCCGCATCCACCCCGCGCGCATCGAGGAGGTGGTCGCCAAGAGCCGCTCCGAGATCGCCGACCGATTGCGGGAGGAGGGCGAGGCAGCCATCCAGGAGATGGGCATCACCGGCGTGCACCCGGAGCTCGTCAAGCTCCTCGGGACGCTCCGCTACCGGAGCTGGTACGGCGCCAATGTCCTGGTCCACAGCAAGGACACCGCCCTGATGGCGGGGCTGATCGCAGCGGAGATCGGCTACGACGTCCAGGAGGCGCGCGAGATCGGCCTCTTCCACGACATCGGCCATGCCGTGGAGCAGCACGTCGAAGGCTCCCACGCCATCATCGGTGGCGAGATCCTGGCCCGGCTGGGGCGGCCGGCGGCGGTCGTCCACGCGGTCCGGGCGCACCACTACGACGAGGAGCCGCGGTCCATCGGGGCCTTCGTCCTCATGACCGCCGACGCCATCACCGCGTCTCGGCGGGGTGCGCGGCGGGAGACGCTCGCCTCCTCGATCCAGCGGCTGGAGAGGCTGGAGCAGATCGCCAACGAGCTGCCCGGTGTGGAGCGCAGCTTCGCCATCCAGGCGGGGAAGGAGCTGCGGGTGATGGTCCGGCCGGAGGAGGT
Organism: Candidatus Dormiibacterota bacterium; assembly: GCA_003170875.1. Lineage (GTDB taxonomy): Bacteria > Chloroflexota > Dormibacteria > Aeolococcales > Aeolococcaceae > Changshengia. The sequence goes on from PMYJ01000146.1 coordinate 3,805, forward strand.
CGACGACGACCGTGCGCAGATCATGGCTCGTGAGATCGCCAAGCGGCTCCACGCCGAGGCCAGCTACACGGGCCGGATCAAGGTGGTCGTGCTGAGAGAGACTCGGAGCGTCGAATACGCCAAGTGACCGTCGGCGCGACGGCTCCCTTGTCTGATCCTTCGTAACAATCGGGTCGCAGGGGCCGATGCCCGCGGGTTGGTGAGGACAATCCGCAGTCACGGTTATGCTTTCGTTGTCGCACTGATCTCAGCAACCGCCCACACAGGGCAGGGCAGCGCTCGTGGAAATCCTCAAGGTCTCGGCAACCAGCAAGCCGGTCGCTGTGGCCGGGGCCATCGCCGGGGTGATTCGCAGCCAGCATCGGGTAGAGGTGCAGGCCATCGGTGCCGGCGCGATCAACCAGGCGATCAAGGCCATTGCCATCTCCCGGGGCTACGTCGCCCCGGGAGGGATCGACCTGGTGTGCATCCCCTCGTTCATCGACATCTCGATCGATGGCGAGGAGCGCACCGGCATCCGCCTCCTGATCGAACCGCGCTGAGGCCGGCGCCCCGCGGCGGCCTCGGCGCCCTCGGTGGCGAGAGCGCCAGCTCAGGCTCTCGGGCGATCGCGGTTCACGAGTCGTCGCCGCCGCGGGTCACGTGCCGGCCCCAGCGCTCCAGGCGATTGATGCCGGCGTCACCGCCTCCGGGCGCGCGGTGCCGCAGCAGAGCCCACAACCTCAGCCCCATGAGGCCGAGGAAGATGAGAAGAACCAGCCCAACCGCGACCACCTGCTTCACGGAAGCCTGATTGTGGCTCAGACCGGGGGGCGGTGGTCCCGATGCCGCTCGCGGTGCAACTCCTCGTCGGCCCAGTTCGTGCCGGCGTGGCTATCCAGAGACCCCGGGGTGCCCGCCGGCGGCTCGAGCCATGAGGGACCGAAGACCGACCGGGGGTAGGGCATGTTGTTGCCGAGGCTCTCCCCCTCGTTGCCCGGCTGCCCGGACCTCACCCAGAGGAGGACCACGAAGCCGACGGCCAGCACCGCGATGATGATGATCCCGACCACCGCGCCATGGTCCCACGTCGCCGTGCCCCTCGTCCGCCGATCACCGCTGCCTCCGTCGCACGGGGTACCCTCTGAACCGCGATGCCCACGCCACTTCCCCTGCTCAGCTCCTCTGCCCGCGGCTTCCAGGCACTCCCGCTCGCCGAGCGCTCCGCCGGCCGTCAGCCGATCGTCCCCCTGCTCGGGCGGCCGCCGCGGGTCCACCTCTGGCACATCGGCTGCCAGATGAACGACGCTGACCACGAGATGCTCGCCGAGCGCTTTGCGGAGATCGGCTTCGTCCCCGACGCCGCGCTGGACGATGCGGATCTCGCGGTGCTGATCACCTGCGCGGTGCGGCAGAACGCGGAGCAGAAGGTCTACGGGAAGTTCCGCGACCTCATCGAGTGGAAGCGGGCGCGCCCCGGACGTGCCGTCGCCATGACCGGCTGCATGGCGGTCGAGCACGGCTCAGCGCTCCTCCGCAAGCTGCCCGAGCTCGACTACCTCTTCGACGTGCGCGACTGCGACGGCTTCTTCGCGCGGCTCCAATCGGTCCACGGCACCAACCTCGACGGGCCCGTGCCCATGCCCGCCTCCGACCGGCTGCTCGCCTACGTCTCGGTGATGGGCGGCTGCAACGAGATGTGCACTTACTGCATCGTCCCCTTTGTCCGCGGCCGGGAGACGAGCCGCCCGGTGGGGGAGATCGTGGAGGACGTTCAGCGCCTGGTGGAGCGGGGGGTGCGCGAGGTGACCCTCCTGGGCCAGAACGTCAACTCCTATTCCGACCCGGCGACCGGCGCCGGCCTGCCCGAGCTGCTCGCCGCCGTCGACAACGTCCCCGGCCTCTCGCGGCTGCGTTTCCTCACCTCGCATCCGCGCAACGCGCTCCCGGGGCTCTTCGAGGCCATGCGCGACCTCCCCACCGTCTGCGAGCAGCTCCACCTGCCCGTCCAGGCCGGCGACGACGCGCTGCTCCGCCGGATGCGCCGCATGTACACCGTCGACGAGTACCTGGCCAAGATCGCCGCGGCCCGCGCCACCGTCCCCGCCCTGGCCCTCACCACCGACATCATCGTCGGCTTCTCCGGGGAGACCGAGGCCGAGTTCCTCGGCACGGAGCAGCTCCTCCGGACGGTGCGCTTCGACGTCGTCCACCTGCAGGCCTATTCGGTCCGGCCCGGCACCGCCGCCGCCCGGCGACCTGACGACGTGCCGCTCACGGAGAAGAAGAGGCGGCTCAATCATCTCCTCCAGCTCCAGCGCGACATCGCGCTGCAGCGCAACCTTGCCCTGGTCGGTGAGCGGATCGAGATCCTGGTCGAATCGACGACCGACGACGGGCGCCCCTTCGGCCGCACCCGCCAGGGCAAGATCGCCCTGCTGTCCGCGGGCTCCGCCGCCGCCGGCGAGCTCTGCGAGGCGACGGTCCGCACCGCCAACGCCTGGCAGCTCACCGCGGACGTCGAGGCCGCGGCGGCCTGACCGGCGGGATGGGGTGGTGAGGGGCCGAGAGCGCGCGACGCCCCCGCACCTGCGCGCCGACGCCCTGCCCGCGGCGGGGCCCACCATCGACCTCGACGAGGCGGGGGACACGCCGATCCTCCGCGAATACCGCGCCGTGAAGTTGGAGCATCCGGACGCGCTGGTCCTGGCCCGACTCGGAGACTTCTACGAGCTCTTCGGCACCGATGCCGAGGTCGCCGCCCCGATCCTGGAGGTGACCCTCACCGGCCGCGGATTCGGCAGCGCCGGCCGGCTGCCGATGTGCGGGGTGCCCCATCACGCCATCGCCGCGCACCTGCGCCGGCTCCTCGACGCCGGCCACCGCGTGGTGCTCTGGGACCAGGTGGGCGAGGTGGTGGCCGGCCGGTTGGTCCGTCGCGAGGTCACCCGGGTGCTGAGCCCGGGTACCGCCGTGGACGCCGAGCTCCTGGAGGCGAGCCGGGTGGCCCGGCTGGTCGCCCTCATCGAGGCCGAGGGGCGGGTCGGCGTGGCCGCGTTCGACCTGGCCGGCGGCGAGCTGGTGGTGACGGAGGTCCCCGGCGGGCTCGGCTCGGTCGCGCTCCGCGATGAATTGGAGCGTCTCGACGTGGCCGAGCTGCTGACCGTCGACCTGGCCTCTCTGCCCCCCTCGCTCCTGCCCGGGGTGGTGCGCACCGCGCTGGCGCCGCCGCTCTTCGACGCGGGTCGGGCCGCCGAACGGCTGGCCACCGCGACCGGGACGGTGAGCCTCCTCGGCCTCGGCCTCGACGAGATGCCTCTCGGGGTGCGTGCCGCGGGGGCGGTGCTCGGCTACTGCGAGCGTTCGCGGGTGGCGCTGGAGCCCGGGCTGCTGCGCCTGGTCCCCCGGCAGGGCGGCGAGCTGATGCGCCTCGACCCTCCGACCCGGCGCAACCTGGAGTTGCTGGAGCCGCTCGGCCGGGGCCTCAGCCTGGCCCAGCTGCTCGACCGCACCCGCACCCCGATGGGAGCACGGCTGCTCCGGCGCCGCCTCCAGGAGCCGCTCGTCGAGCCCGCACCGATCGGGGCCCGCCTCTCCGCGGTGGGGGCCCTGGTCACCGACCGCGCCCGGCGCGAGGAGCTGCGCAAGCGCATCGGTGCGGTCCGCGACCTGGAGCGGCTGGTGGGGCGCGCGGTTCAGGGGCTGGCCACGCCGCGCGACCTCGGGGCCATCCGCGACGCGTGCGCCGCGCTGCCCGCCGTCGCCGGGCTGATGGAGGGACTGCCGGGTGACCTCGCCGGCCTGGCCGAGAGGGCTGTGCCCCCTCCGGAGGTCGGGGCCCGGCTCACCGCGCTACTGGTCGAGGATCCTCCGCCGTCCGCGCGAGATGGCGGCTTCATCCGGGACGGCGCCGATGCCGAGCTGGACGGACTGCACGCCTCCGCGGCCGAGGCGCGCGAGTTCATTTCGGGATTGGAGGGAAGGGAGCGTGAACGCACCGGCATCCGCTCCCTCAAGGTCGGGTACAACCGCGTCTTCGGCTACTACCTGGAGATCCCCCACGCCCACCGCGACGCGGTGCCCGCCGACTACGTCCGCAAGCAGACGCTGGTGGGGGCCGAGCGCTACATCACACCCCATCTCAAGGAGCAGGAGACGGTGGTGCTCAGCGCGCGGGAGCGGGCGGTGACCCGCGAGATGGAGCTGCTCGCCGGGGCCACCCGGCTGGTCACCGCCCATGCCCCGGGGCTGCTGGCGTGCGCCATCGCCGTCGCGACCGCCGACGTCACCCAATCCCTCGCCGCCGTCGCCGACGAGGAGGGCTGGACCCGCCCCGAGGTGGACCGTTCCACGGTCACCGACATCGAGGCCGGCCGTCACCCGCTGGTCGAGAGGAGCCTCGGCCGCGGCGCCTTCGTGGCCAACGACACCAGCCTGGACGTCGCCCACCGGATCGTCGTTCTCACCGGGCCCAACATGGCCGGCAAGTCCACGTACCTCCGCCAGGTGGCGCTGATCACCCTGCTCGCCCAGGTCGGCAGCTTCGTCCCGGCCGAACGCGCCCGCCTCGGGGTCTGCGACCGCATCTTCACCCGGGTGGGGGCTCAGGACGACCTCTCCGCGGGCCTCTCCACCTTCATGGTCGAGATGGCCGAGACGGCGGCCATCCTCCGCCAGGCCACGGCGCGCTCCCTGCTCGTCCTCGACGANNGAGCACATCCACGACTCCCCGCAGCTCAACTGCCGCACCCTCTTCGCCACCCACTACCACGAGCTGACCGCGCTCGCCGATCACCTCCCGCGAGTGGTCAACGCGCGCGTGGAGGTGATGGAGGAGGGGGAGACGGTCACCTTCCTCCACCTCATCCGCCCGGGGGGCGCCGACCGCTCGTACGGGATCCAGGTCGCCAAATTGGCCGGGCTGCCCGCCAGCCTGCTGGCCCGGGCTCGGGAGATCCTCGGCGAGCTCGAATTGCATCGCCCGATCGAGGCCGACCACCCCGGACCGGCCCAGCTGGACCTGGGACTGGGCACGCCGCCCGCCCACCCGGTGCTCGACGAGCTGGCCGAGCTGGACCTCGACGATCTCACCCCGCGGGAGGCCCTCAGCAAGCTCGCCGAGCTGCAGGAGCGGATGGGCCGGTGACCGCCCCGATCCGCCTCCTCCCCCCGCAGGTGGCCGACGCCATCGCGGCCGGGGAGGTCGTCGAACGGCCCGCCGCCGCCGTCAAGGAGCTCTGCGAGAACGCGCTCGACGCCGGGGCCACCCGTGTCGACGTCGACCTGGAGGGCGGCGGTTTGGTGCGCATCGTGGTGGCCGACGACGGCGCCGGCATCCCGGGTGACCAGCTCCGTCTGGCGGTCGCCCGCCACGCCACCTCCAAGCTCGAGACCGTGGACGACCTGGCCCGGGTCCGGAGCCTCGGCTTCCGGGGAGAGGCGCTGGCCAGCATCGCCGCCGTCAGCGACCTCCGGATCACCAGCCGCACCGCCGGAGAGGACGGCGCCTGGCTGTTGCACTCCCGGGCCGGCGAGATCCTGGAGCATCGGGCGGCGGCTCGTGCCCCGGGCACGACGGTTGAGGTCTGCGACCTCTTCCACAACACGCCGGCCCGCCTTGCCTTCCTCCGCAGCGAGCGCAGCGAGTCGGCGGCCGCGGTGCGCGCCGTCTCCGATCTGGCCCTCACCCATCCCGAGGTCGGCTTCAGCTGCAGGAGCGACGACCGATTGGCGCTGCGCAGCCCCGGGGGCAGCCTGATCGACACGGCGGCCGCGGTCTTCGGCCGTGACGCCGGGGAGCTGATCGCCGTGGAGGGTCCCGGCGAGATCGCCGTGAGCGGTCTGATCAGCGAACCGCGCAGCCACCGCGGGACCAGGACGGGGCTCGTCATCGTGATCAACCGGCGCCGCGTCCACAACCGCGCCCTGGTGGTGGCGGTGGAGGAGGCGTACGCGGGATTGCTGCCCGTGGGCCGCCATCCCTTCGGGGTGGTGGAGGTGACCCTGGATACGGCCATGGTCGACGTCAACGTCCACCCCACCAAGCGCGAGGTCCGCCTCCGCGAAGAGGGCCGGGTATTCACCGCCGTCCAGCGCGCCTGCTGGGCGGCATTGCAAGAGGCCCGTCTCGGCGTGGCGGGGATCCGCCGGCCCCAGCTCGAGGGCGGCGGGTCCGGCGCACCCGGCAGCGGCGAGCCGGAGTTGGAGCTGCGGGAGGGCCCGGGCAGTCGAAGCGTGGAGCTCTGGCCCCACGCTCTGAGGGAGGCGGCAGGGCGGGTGGCGGACCGCGACGACGCCGCGCCGATCACCGGTCGCGAGCAGGCGCAGACCGCCGGTCACCGCCTTGCCGACCTCGCCCCGCTGCGGCCGCTGGCGCAGACCTCCGAGGGATGGCTGGTGGCGGAGTCGCCGCGCGGCCTGGTCCTCGTCGATCCCCACGCGGCCCACGAGAAGATCCTCTACACCGAACTTCTCGCCGAGGGCGACGCCGCCGTCCGCGAGGGCCGTGCGGCGACCAGCCAGCTCCTGCTCGTGGACAGCCTGGTGAGCGTGGAACCCGCGGCCGTGGAGCGTCTGTCGGAGACCTTCGACACCCTGGCCGGCCTCGGATTCCAGCTCGAGCCGTTCGGTCCCGGCCTGATCCGCTGCAGCGCCGTCCCGGCCGCGGCGGCGTCCCTCGACCCGGAGCGGCTGGTCCGCGACCTCCTCGACAGCCTCCCGGCAGGCGGCGACGCGCCCGCCCGGCGGCGCCGGCTGGCGGCGCTCACCGCCTGCCACGCCGCCGTCCGCCTCGGCGACCGCCTCGACCCGCGGGAGCAGCTTCGCCTGCTGGAACGCCTGGTCGTCACCCCCGGCGGGCTGACCTGCCCGCACGGGCGGCCGACGGTCATCGTCCTCGACGACCACAGCCTGCGGCGCGCCTTCGGCCGCCCCACCCTCTGAGCGGTCCTCGCTGGGCCGGCGTGATCTCGGGCTGGGCGTGAACCTCCCGAGGGAATGCACCTCCCACGTCGGCCAACCTCCCAGCTGGGGTCGGGTATCAACTAGCCATCCCTGCCGGGCTGTGCCACGCTTTGGTGCGCAGGCGTACGCTCACCGCAGGCCCGAGGTTCGATGGATCAAACCCCCATCGCCAAGATGCTGCCGCCCGCGCGGCCGGCGACTTGCATCGCGCGCCCCTCGCTCGTGAGCCGCCTGGAGGAGGTGCTCAGCCGGCGGTTGACCACCGTGGTCGCGGCGGCCGGGTATGGCAAGTCGACGCTCCTCGCGTCGTGGTGGGAGCTGGCTCCGTGCGCCTGGTACACGGCCGACCACACCGACCGTGAGATGCCGTCGCTGGCGCGCCGGCTCCTCGACTCCCTCCGGCTCCGCGTCCCCGAGCTGCGCAGTGCGCTGGCCCTCGCGCTCGAGGGATTCTCCAGCCCCGAGGCCGATCTCTCCGCCCATGCCGACGCCCTGGGTTCACGTCTCGCCCAGGTCCTGGAGGAGCACGTCGCGGGCGAGCTCCTCCTGGTCATCGACGATGTGGACGAGCTCGGCGCCGCGAGCCCCTCTGCGCGACTGGTCGAGGCCCTCTGCCGGCACGCTCCTCCAGGGCTTCACCTGGTCCTGGCCGGTCGCACCCGTCCCCCGTTTCCCGTGGAGCGGCTGCGCGGCCGGGGACAGCTCCTGGAGATCGGAGAGGACCAGCTCGCCTTCACGACTGAGGAGGTCGCCGGCCTCGTCGAGGAGCGGTTGGGCACGGGGATGCCCGGGCTGCCCGAGCGTCTGCACCACCTGGCCGGGGGCTGGCCCGCGGCCGTGATCATGGCAGTGGAGGCGCTGCGCGCGACCCCGCCGGATTCCCGGCAGACGGTGATGACCAGCCTCGACCGGACGCGGACGCCGCTCTTCGCCTACCTTGCCGAGGAGGTCTTTGCCCACCAACCGGCCGGGGTGCGGGAGCTGGTCAGCCGGGTGGCGATCCTCGACCAGTTCACACCCGAGCTCTGCGATGCCGTGGGGATGGCGGACTCGCGCGCCGTCGTGGCCGACCTGGCGCGCCAGAGCCTCTTTGTGGAGAGACGGCAGGATGGGACGCTGGCGCTGCGCCCGCTGATCCGTGAGTACGCCCTGGAGCACCTCCCCCTGCCCGCGGCGGTCGCGACCGAGCTGCAGCTCGCCGCCGCCGGCTGGCTGAGCCAGAGCGGCGACCTGTCAGCGGCGATCCGGATTCTGCTCAACGCCGGTGCCACGGAGCGTCTGGCCGCCCTCATGGAGGAGCAGGGAGCCGCACTCCTGGCCTCCGGGCACGTCGCCGCGGTGCTCGACGCCTGCCGTGCCATCCCGACGACCCTCCGCACGGATGCGATCGAGCAGCTGGACGGTGAGGCCCGCCAGATCCAGGGGGACTGGATGGGGGCGCTCAACTGCTTCGAACGGCTCGCCAGCGGCGACGAGCAGCTGCCGGCGCGACTCGCCTGGCGGATCGGGCTCCTCCACTACCTCCGCGGACATGTGGACACCGCCCTGGACGTCTACCGCCAGGGCCTCCACGACTCCGGCGCCGACCCGGTCGAGATGGCGCTGCTGCTCGCCTGGACGGCCACCGCGCACTGGCTTCGCGGTGACATCGACGACTGTCGCAGCCTAGCCGCGCGCGCGCTGGAGGCGGCCACCGCCTGCGGCGACCGCCGCGCCCTTGCCGCCGCCCACACCGTGCTGGCAATGCTGGGAGCGCAGGACGGCGATCGGCGTGCCAACGACGCTCATTACTTGCTGGCGCTCCGGGCGGCCGAGGACGCGGCCGACATCCTCCAGACCGTCCGCATCCGGACCAACCGGGCCTCCCATTTCCTGGAGGAGGGGAGCTACCCGGAGGCACTGCAGGAGCTGGATGTCGCGGTCCGGCTGGCCGAGCTCACCTCCTTCGCCAACTTCCACGCCCTCAGCCTCTGCAACCGCGGGGAGACGAGGTTGCGGATGGGGCTGCTCGACGAGGCCCTGGTGGACCTCGAGGCGTCCCGCGCACGTTATCGGCAGATCGGCTCTGACATGGTCGCCTACCCGCTCTGCCTGATCGGCGAGGTCCACCGGGAGCGGGGCAACCTCGCTCAGGCCCGAGCGGCGTACGAGGAGGCCGAGGGGCTCGCGCAGCTCTCGGGTGACCAGCAGGCGCTGGTCCCGGCCCTCGCCGGCCTGGCGACGGTGCTGGCCGCGGACGACCCGCAGCGGGCGCGGGAGCTGGCGCAGCGGGCTGTCGCGGCGGGCACCGGTCTCGACTACGTCTCCGCTGTGCTGGCGGCCGGCTGGGTGGCGGCTGTCACCGGCGACCTGGCCGGTGCCGCCGGGATAGCGGAGACCGCCGCCAGCGCGGCTCGGACCCGCCGGGATCGCGCCGGACTCGCGGACGCCCTGGCCCTCGCCGCCCTGAGCGCTGCGCGGCCGGCACGCGAGGCCCACCGGCTGCGCGAAGCGCGTGCCATCTGGCGCGAGATCGGCAACGTCCTGGGGGAGGCCAAGGTGGAGCTGGCCCTGGCGGTCGTCGAGCCAGGATCGGGATCGTCGTCGCAACGCCGGCGGGCGGAGCGGACGTTGGCGGGATTGGGGGTGCATGGCCACCGCGGGGGCAGCGCCGCCGCCGGGCTGCTGGCGCTGGTGAGCGGCGGGCATCTGAGCGGCGTCCGCATCGAGTCCCTCGGCGGGTTCGCCGTGCTCCGTGGCGGCGAGCCGGTCCGGCTCTCCGAATGGCAGTCGAAGCGCGCCCGCGAGCTCCTTAAGCTGCTGGTCGCGCGACGCGGCCGCCCGGCGACCCGCGCCTATCTCATGGAGACCATGTGGCCCGACGAGGACTCCGATCGCGTGGCCAATCGGCTCTCCGTGGCCCTGACCACGATCCGCGGCGTGCTCGACCCCGAGCGGCGGTCGGCCGAGGAGTGCCTGGTCGCCGACAAGGATTCCGTCGCCCTGAACGTCGGGGCGATCGACATCGACCTCGAGGGGTTCCTCACCACGGCGGCGGGGGGTCTGGCGAGCCTCCGGGGGGGGGACACCGAGGCGGCGCTGCCCACCCTCGAGGCCGCGGCCGCCGCGTACCGCGGAGACTTCCTCGAGGAGAACGCCTACGACGACTGGGCCATCCCCGCCCGCGAGGAGGCGCGGGCGGCTTACGTCGCCGTCAGTCGTGCGCTCGCCCTCCAGGCCTCCCAGGGCCATGACCCGGATGGGGCGGTGCCCCACCTGCTGCGCATCCTGGAGATCGATCGGTACGACGAGCCCGCACATCTCGAGCTGGTGACCGCGCTGGCCGGCGCCGGCAGGCACGGCGAGGCCCATCGCCATTACCTCAACTACCGGCGCGCCATGGGCGAGCTGGACGTTGAGCCGGCTCCGTTCCCCGGCGGGCGCGCGCCGGTGGCGCATCCGGCGGCACCCCCACCCTCTCCATTCACACATCCTTAAGGCCACCCAAAGAGCCGCGACTAGGCTGCCGCGTCATGGAGACCTTCATGGTGCGGGTCTGGAAGCTCGACAACGGCGAGCGCTCGGATGGCGTGCGTGGGGTGGCGGTGCATCTCGGTTCGGGACGTGAGATCACTTTCTCCGAACCGGGACGGCTGATCGCATTCCTGGGCGAGGCCGCCGTTGCGGAAGACGGGTCCGCATCCATGGAGAACGCTTCGCAAGACCTGGATCAGGAGTAGAGAGCCATGAGAATTCGCAGCTTCGTTCCGTTGCTGGCCGGGCTGGCCGCCGTCTCGCTGGCGGCGTGCGGCTCCACATCGAGCTCCCCGACCCAGTCCTCCTCCAGTTCCACCACCGCGTCCGCGCCGCCAGCGGCCACCTCGATACCGGCCACCGCCACGGCCACCCCCACGGCGACTGCCAGCGGGCCGCTGTCGGGGACGTGGTCAGGGTCCTACACCGGCGCCTTCAGCGGCACATTCACCCTCACCTGGCAGGAGTCGTCGTCGAAGCTCAGCGGCACCATCGACCTCTCACCCGGTGGCACCGAGACCCTCACCGGGACCGTCAACGGCAGCAGCATTCAGTTTGGGTTCGTCGGCTCGGAGTCGATCACGTATACGGGCACGGTCTCGGGCAGTTCGATGTCCGGCAGCTACCAGGTCCAGGGCGCAGGCAGCGGCTCCTGGACCGCCAGCCAGACCTCCTGAGCCCGCCATCGGGGGCGGCACCGTGCAGCTGACCAGCCGCCCCCGGCGCCGGCCTGGTCCGGGGGTGGTCCTGGTCGTCACCGTGGCCCATTTATTGGGGCCGCGCGGGTCGTCGCGGGCGCGAGCTCCGACGGCCCGTCGCGGACCCGCAGCTTGACCGGCGCCGGCGGGAGGACACAGGCGCCGGGCTGTGCCGCCCCAGGCCGGCTCGCTCGATGCAGCAAGCTACGGAGATGACCGCCGACCCGGGTCGGGAACGCGCGCTCCCGGCCACGCCTCTCACCATCGCCGTGGTGGGAGCGACCGCGACCGGGAAGACCGCGCTGGCAGTCGGACTGGCCCGGAGTATCGGCGCCGCCGAGCTCGTCAACGCCGACTCGCGCCAGGTGCTGCGCGGGCTCCCCATCGGCACCAACACGCCCGGTCCCGCGGACCTCGACGGCGTGCGCTGCCACCTCCTGGCCATCACCGACCCCGGTCGGCTCTTCTCGGTCGCCGACTGGTTGGCGGCAGCGCGAGACTGTCTCGCCGACCTGGACGCCCGCAGGGTGCGGCCGATCATCGTCGGTGGCACGGGCCTCTATGTGCGAGCCCTGCTGGACGGCCTCGAGCTGGACGGTGCTCCGCCCGACCCGGCCCGCCGGGCGGCCCTCAACACGAGGGCCGCCAGCCCCGAGGGGCTCGCCGGGCTGGCCGGCGAGCTCAAGCGGCGCGATCCGGAAGGTGCCGCCGGCATCGACCTCCGCAACCCCCGCCGCGTGGTGCGGGCCCTGGAGATCGTCGAGGCACGCGGCAGCCTCGCGGGCCGGCACCGGGGTGGCGCCATCCGTCCGAGCATCAGGATCGGCCTGGACGCGACGCCCGAGCTGCACCGTGGATGGATCGCCGAGCGGGCGCGCGCGATGATGGCCGGCGGCCTGCTCGACGAGACGGCCGCGGCGCTCGCGCGGGGGGTGCCCCCGAAGGCGCTGGACGGCTCCGGCATCGGCTACCGGGAAGCGCTCGCGGTGCTGGACGGGACGCTGTCCGCCGCCGAGGCCGTCGACGAGATCGTCCGCAGGACCGCCCGCTACGCCAAGGCCCAGCGCACCTGGTTCCGCGCCGACCGGAGCGTCGTCTGGCTCCCGCGGGAGAGGGGAGACGATCTCGACGAGCTGGTCACGAGGGCGGTCGCGCTCGCTGCGGGGCGCTGAACCCCGCCCTTCTCCCGTCATCCCGGCGGCCCCGAGACCGAACATACGTCAGGAACATCCGTTTGCGTTTCGGCGCCGGCCATGCTACAGTCGGGCCTGCCCCGACACGCTGAGAGGTGAGACAGACGACATGGCAGACGCCCTCAACCCGCGCCAGCGGCAGATCATCGAGTTCCTCCGCGAGCACGCACGTACCCATGCCTACCCTCCCACGGTCCGGGAGATCGGGCTGGCGGTCGGCCTCAGCTCCTCCTCGACCGTGCAGAACCATCTGAACTCGCTCGAGGCCAAGGGCCACATTCGCCGCGACCCCACCAAGTCGCGCACCGTCGAAGTCGTCGGCCACGAGCCGGCCTCGACCCGTGGCGCGCCGCGGGTGCTCACCCTGCCCCTGGTCGGTCGAGTCGCCGCGGGCACCCCGGTGCTGGCGGAGCAGAACGTCGAGGACCACATCACGCTGGGCCAGGAGCTGGCCGGTGACGACGGAGCGTACGCCCTCACCGTCCACGGCGACAGCATGGTCGATGCCGGCATCCTGGATGGCGACCTGGTCGTCGTCAGGCCACGCCGCGACCCGCCGCCGAACGGGACGATCGTCGTCGCCCGGATCGAGAACGAGGCGACCGGTGAGGGCGAGGTGACGGTGAAGCGCTTCTTCCGCGAGGGCGGCCGCGTCCGCCTGCAACCGGAAAACGCCAGCTATGCGCCGATCTTCGTCAGCGGGGAGCTCTCCCTCGAGGGAGTGGTCGCCGCGGTGATCCGCGTCGTCCACTGACGCCATCGGGCCGGACAACCGACCCCGGGTCAGCGGCTATTCGCTGAAGAAATCCTCGTTCATCTCCGCGTCGGCCCATCCGTCGTCCTCCGTGTCGGTCTCTGGGGGTGCGGGCGCGACGGACGGCAACGATTCGAGGTAGTGGTCCAGGTACTCGGCGAGGTCCGCGGACGCCTGCCCATGAGCCGTCACCCGAGTTTCTCCCTCGTCCTCGATCGCGCTGAGGGCCAGGTCCGGACGGTGGTCAATGAGCAGCGGCAGGGCTGGCAGCACGGCCGCCGGAAGCGCCACCAGCACGACCGGCGTGACCGCGGTGAGGATGAGCAGTGCCAGGACGATGACGATGGCGAAACCCGCAGCCATCTCGGGGCCGTATCGGACTCGCCGCGCCGGCCGGATGACCAGGTAATGGACGCCGTGCTCGGCCACGACCATTCCCGGCACCCGCTCGAGGTCGAACTGCGCGAGGACCTCCTGCGCAGGCCGGCTGGTGCGGGTCGCGATCTGGTAGGGGACGGTGGACGTCCTCTTGTGGATGACTGCCTGTCCTCTCACGTATTTACTCACGCCTGATTTCGTCACGCGGCCATCGGGGCGACCCCTGCGAGGGCGCGTGGTTGTAATTCCCCTGCGCGTACGGTAGCGGAGATCATGCCCCTTCGAGCAGGGATGCGGGCGGATCCGTGCGACGCAGTTGGCCTGGACGATTCGCGGCTTGCCGGGACATGGCGCGGGTTATGGACTAGGATGTAACCGATTTAATAATCGTTAAGAATTCCGAGAGGCGCCCCTGGGATGTCCGCTCAGCCCGTCCGGGACGGAGGGGGAGGGAAGGGACGTCTCCGGCTCCTGGCGCGCCGGGCGCTGCCCCTCCTCATCGCGGTCCAGGTCGGGCTCCTGAGCGCAGCAGGTGCGCCGGGCGGTGGAGCGGCCCCCAGCCAGCCCGGGGTGAGCGTCACCCGCCTGAGCCGACAGGTGGAGCGCTCGGTGGTGGACACGATCACCTTCGCCGACCCGGCGGGGACCCAGATTCTGGGCACCGGGATCGTCCTCTCCTCCTCGGGCCTGGTCCTCACCGACTTCCACGTGATCCGCGGTGACGTCTTCGTCGGGGTGCGCGTGGGGGGCACCGGTGAGGTCGATCCCGCCGAGGTCTTGGTCACGGATCCCGCCGCCGACCTGGCACTCCTTCAGGTCGAGGGCGCCCCGACCCTCAAGCCGGCAGAGCTGGCTCGGACGTCCTCCGCCGCCATCGGCGACCCAGTCCTGGCCATCGGTAACGCCTTGGGCCTCGGACAGGTGCCCAAAGCGGTGGCCGGCCGCCTGGTGGCGCTCCAGCGCAGCATCAGCTACGGAGTCGGGTCCGGGACCGTCGATCTCGCCGGCATGATCGAGGCTGCGGCTCCGATCTTCGCGGGCGATTCGGGTGGGGCGCTGGTGGACGCCACGGGCCACGTCATCGGGCTCATCGCCGCCGGGTCGGACGACGCGCCCTGCGCACCCGCAGCGGTCTGCCCACTACATCTCGCCTACGCCATTCCGATCCACGCGGCGCTGGCCCAGATCGGGTACACGGCCCTCTGAGGCGGGGCCCGGCGGCGTGGGGCGCTGCCGCCTCGGCGCCGAGGGGGCGCGACCTGAGCGCCCGGGCCCCCCGTCAGTCGGAGGGGATGACCAGGGTCTCGCCCACCTGGATGATGGGCGAGTTGAGATGGTTGGCGGAGAGGATCTGTGCCTCCTCGTCCCGGACATCCCCGCCGCCGGAGTGGCTCTCGGCGATGCTCCAGACGGTGTCGCCGGGACGCACGACCACGGTCACGGCCGCGGTGGGAGCGGTGGTCGTGCCGACGCCTCCGACTAGCGCCCAACCGATGCACGCGGCCGACGCCGCGCCAAGGAGGGTTCGCCCGATCGGACGCTGTCGGTGCCGCAGGACGCGCTGAGCGGGCTGGAAGTCGCTGATCACGGCCGGGTCACCCGAGCCGGAGGCCCAGCGGGCCGCGGCGCCCCGCGGCCGGGACTCGGACAGGTCGGGCCGGAGGGAACGTCTGTTTGCACTGCGCTCAGCGTAAGGCAAACACCCGTTCGCTGTCAAGGGTTCCGCCGATAATCGGGGCCATGGAGCCCCGCGTCCGGGTCGCCGTCTGCCTCACCGCCGCCGAGCGGCTCCTCCTCGTCGCCCATCGCAAAGGAACGCACCGGTACTGGCTGCTGCCCGGCGGCGGGGTGGAGGTGGGGGAGACCCTCGTCGAGGCGACCCGCCGGGAGGTCCGTGAGGAAACCGGGGTCGACGCGGAGATCGGCCGTCTTCTGATCGTCTGCGACGCCATCGAGCCCGCCGGGCGCCACCTCGTCAACCTGGTCTTCGCGGCCACCGCAGTTGTGGCGCCGCCTGGCTCCGCCGGGGTCGCCTCGACCAGCGGCGCGGGGGTCAACCCGCCTCTCGACCCCGCCATCGACGAGGTCCGCTGGGTCAGCCGCGACGAGCTGCTCGGCCTGGAGCTGCACCCGCCGATCGCAGGCGCCGTCGCCGCCGCCTGGGCCGGCGGTTTCGCCGGCGAGGTCCAGGTCCTCGGCAACGTCTGGGCCGCGGACCCGAGTCGCCCAGACGGCCGCATCGAGCCCTCGGGCAGGTAGGGATCGCGTGCCTCCAGGGGACGACCACACCAGCGGCCCATTCCCGACCATGCGTTCGATCACCATCGATGTCGACGGTCCAGTCCACGTCGCGGAGTGGGGTACCGGGCCGGTCCGGACCGTCCTGGTTCACGGCCTCGGCGGTTCCCACCTCAACTGGATGCGGGTGGCGCCGGAGATGGCGCGGCATGGACGGGTGCTGGCGCCCGACCTGGTCGGATTCGGTCTCACCCCGGTCGCCGGGCGCCGGACGTCGGTGGCCGCTCAGCGGGCCCTCCTGCACCGCCTGATCCTCCAGACCTGCGACGAACCATTCCGCCTCGCCGGCAACTCGATGGGAGGGCTGATCGCCCTCGTTGAGGCCGCGCTGCACCCAGAGCGCGTCGCCGGCCTCATGCTCGTGGACGCGGTGCTCCCCGGGCCATGGCGTCAGGGGCGCCCGAGAGTGGTCGTGCTCTCCTTCACCTCGTACCTGGCGTCGCCGCTGGGCCGCAGCCTGCTCCGGCGCGTCCGCCATCGAGCCTCGGTCGACGACCTGGTGGAGGGTGCCCTCCGCCTCTGCACGGAGCGGTTCGAGCGGATCCCTCCAGAGGTGGTGCAGGCGCACGTGCGGCCGAGCGGAAGCGCGGCCGCTTCAAGGACAACGACGGCGCCTACGTCGAGGCCGCCCGCTCCATCGTGCTCGCCCTCGCCCATCCGGGCATGCTGCGTAGGATCATCGACCACGTCCGAGTCCCGACCCTGATCGTTCACGGCGCAGCCGACCGGCTGGTGCGGGTCGACGCCGCGCTGGATGCGCAGCGGGAACGCCCCGACTGGGGCCTCCAGGTTCTGGACGATGTCGGCCACATCCCGATGCTCGAGGTCCCCGACCGGTTCCTGGAGATCGTGGAGACCTGGCTGCGCGCCGAGGGCTTGGAGCCCGCCGAGACCGACCTGCTCCGGCCCACCAGCCTTTAGAATCAATGGGGCGATGAGGGACCACATCCATCGGTACCGGACCGAGCTGGCCTGGCACGGCTCGACCGGCGGCGGCTACGCCGCGTACGACCGCACCCATCGCGTGGACGTGCCGCCTGGCAACGTCAGCCTGACCATGAGCGCCGACGCGGCCTTCCGCGGCAACCCGGAGCTGCCCAGCCCCGAGCAGCTCCTGCTCGCCGCCGCCAGCTCCTGCCAGTTGCTCAGCTTCCTGGCCCTGGCCGCGCGCGAGGGCATCGACGTGGTCAGCTACGAGGACAGCGCGGAGGCGCTGATGCCAGATGACGACAAACCTGTCCGGATCACGTGTATCACCCTACGGCCCCGAGTGGTGGTCGCCCCGGGGGCCGGCGAGCGCGTGCGCGCGCTGATGGTGCGCGCCCACCACGACTGCTTCATCGCCAACAGCGTCAACGCCGAGATCATCCTCGAGCCCGAGATCCGGCATGCGGACGGCAGCGCGGAGCTCTTCCTGACCTGAGGCCGGCGGTTCAGTCCTCGCCGACCTCCCGGAGGTAGTCCCCCAGACGCGCGTACGCGGCACGCTTGCGGCGGTCCGTGATCTCGGTGTAGACGCGGAGGGTCTCCAGGGTGGCGTGACCGAGCACCTCCTGGACCAGCCGGACGTCGCCATCGGTCGCCTCGAGGAGGGTGGTCGCCGCGGTGTGGCGGGCGGCGTGCGGGCTGCGCAGTCCCTCGATCAGGCGGAACGCCTCCGGGTCGTGGGCAAATCGGCGGCGGAGCGCAGTCAGCGCCCGGCGTGACCCGTCCGTGGTGAGGCGGTTGCCGGCGAGCACGCGACCGCCGGGCATGTCGGGATGGGCGACGCTGATGAAGAGCGCCGGAGAGGCGTCCTGTCCACGCGCGAGGAGGTACTCGCGGACCGCCTTCCAGGCATCCTCGGTGAGGAACACGGTGCGGTGCTTGCCTCCCTTGCCGAGAACCCGGAACCCCTCGGGCCGGATATCCCCCCGGTCGAGTGCGCACGCCTCGCTGATCCGGCAGCCGCTACTGATCAGGAAATGGACCAATGCCCGGTCGCGGAGGTCGCGCAATCCCTCCTTGGGGAGGGCGGCGAGCAACCGCGGGACCGTCGCGGTCGCGATCGGGTGGGGGTCGCCGACGATGTACCGCGGCACGACCACCCGTCGCGAGAGCTCGGCCGCGGTCCAGCCCTCGTCGTACGCGTAGCGGAGGAACTGGCGGAGCGCCACCAGGGCGCGGGCGCGGGTGCGCGGGTTGGGGAGCGCCTCGGCCAGCTCGATCTGGTATCGGCGGAGGACCGCGGCGTCGAGCCCGTCGCAGAGCGCACCACCCGCATCGCGCACGCGGGCGAAGGCGACGAACTTGGCGAGGTCGTAGCGGTAGGCGCGGACCGTCGTCAGCGGGCGGTTGCGCTGCACCCGCAGGTAGTCGAGGAACTGCTGGACCTGGTCGGGCAGCGGGTCGTCAGGACCCGGCACCTGGCCGACCCAGGCCGGGAGGCGGGGGCGATGCGGCGCGGTGGGGCGACGCTTCTCAGGGACGCGAGCCGGCATCGGGCTAATGATGCGGCCCGGAGGCGGGAACGGTGCGCGTGGCGCCGCGATCCGCCGGGGTGGATGCCCATCACTGACCC
>PMYJ01000146.1:22246-42240 GCA_003170875.1 Candidatus Dormiibacterota bacterium
CCAGAGCCTCCACGAGTTCCGGCGCCCCCACGGCGTGCTCCTCCTGGCCGAGAGCGACGGCCGGCCGGCCGGCATCGGAGCGCTGCGGCGGCTCTCGGATGACGTTGTCGAGGTCAAGCGGATGTATATCGTCCCGACCTTCCGCGGACGCCACATCAGCTCCGCCATCCTCGATCGGCTGATCGTCGAGGCCAGGACCATGGGGGCGACCACCCTGCGCCTCGACACCTGCCGCTTCATGAGCGACGCCCAGCGGCTTTACCGCTCCCGGGGCTTCGTCGAGCGTGGACGCTACGAGGGGTCGGAGATTCCGCCGCGGCTCCAGCAGCACTGGGTCTTCTTCGAGCGGGGTCTCGACGGCGCCAATCAGGACGCCGCCTCCACCCGCGACTAGAGCATCCCTCGGTGGCGTGCCGGGCAGGGGAGGGGAGGGGCGACGGGGTGCACCGGGGTTCCCTCGCCGCCTGCCGGTCCCGCGGTCCCGCTGGCCACCCGCAGCGGGGCAGTATGGGCGGGGCAGTATGGATCGAAGGCCCCTGGCCGCCCGAACCGGGCGGCGCTAGGCTGTGCTGCTGGTCGGCGGACCCGTGGACAGGCTGGCACAGTGACCGCCGGGCCCCGCCTGCCTGCCACGGTCTCTCCTACTGGAATCGGTTCGGGTGTGTCGACAGGAGGCATGCGATGCGCATCGAGGACGTGCACCGGGTACTCGTGATCGGAAGCGGCACGATGGGCCTGCAGATCGGCCTTCAGGCCGCGACCCACGGCTACGACGTCGTCGTCTACGAGACCGACGCCTCCGCCCGCGAGGCGGCACCCGGCCGGTTACGTGGCTACGGTGAGGAGCAGCTGGCGGCACGGGTGGTCGACGCCGGCGGGCTGGAGCGATCTCTGGGTCGGGTCACGGTGACCGGGGATCCGGCCACCGCCGGAGCGGACGCCGACCTGTTGATCGAGTGCGTGCCCGAGGATCCCGAGCTCAAGGGTCGAGTTCTCGGGCAATTCAACGAACTCTGTCCTATGGGTGCAGTGTTCACCACCAACACCTCGACGCTGCTCCCATCCATGTTCGCCGAGGCCACCGGCCGGCCCGATCGCTTCGCCGCGCTCCACTTTCACATTCCCGTCTGGTCAGCGAACGTCGCGGATGTAATGCCGCATCCCGGGACATCGGCAGAGACGACCGAGCTCCTCCTCGACTTCGCCCGCCGCCTTGGCCAGATCCCCATCCGGATGCACCGTGAGAGCATCGGCTACGTCTTCAACGCCGTGTACACCGCTATGAACAGGGCGGCGATCACGCTGGTCGCCAACGATGTGGCCTCGGTCGAGGACGTCGACCGCGCCTGGATGGTGATCATGAAGATGCCGATCGGACCCTTCGGCATGCTCGATGACGTCGGGATCGATACCGCATGGCACATCACCGACTACTGGGCGGAAGTGACCGGGGATGCTCAGCTCCGCGCCAACGCCGCACTGCTGCGCAGCTACGTCGATCGCGGCTGCGCGGGGATCAAGAGCGGGGAGGGGTTCTATCGCTACCCGCATCCTGCCTACGCGGATCCGAGCTTCGTCAAGGGCGCGTGAGACCGGATAACGCGACGACTGGAGACAGCTCCGGCCCGCTCAGCCAGCCAGGCTGAGGATCGCCACGTAGCAGGTCACCGCCAGGGCAAATCCGGCCGACATCAGCATCGAACTGATGTTCTGGCTGTACTTGAGGAAGCTGGCCCCGTTGAAGCCGGCGAAGATGATCGCCGTGAGACCCACGGCGGCCAGCCAGACCGCGGCCCGTCGTCCCGAACGCGCCGAATGCACCACGAGCTCGATGCCGTTCAGGAGCAGGACCACGCCGATGAGCACGTGGACGATGAGCAGCGGCAGCCCGCTGGAGAAGCTCCAGAGGACGCTGCTGAGCGCGCCGCTCAGGTACGGACCGCTGCCGGCCCCCGGGTGATGGGTCGGGATGGTCACGTACAGGTTGAGTGACATGCCGACCAGGAACTGCACGACGAGCACGATGAGCGTCGCCGCGGTCCGGCGCCGCAGCACGCCGAGCCGCCGCGCCGTCTCACTGACCATGGCGGCGATCATGGCACAGGCTCGGCGGCGTGACGGTACGGTGGTGTCGGTGTATCCCGGAGGCGTGTAGCCGAGGCACCGCCGGCCTCACCGTCCTTTGTTCCTGATAAGATACATTATCAGGAGTAAAAGCTCAGCTCGGTGGAGGGTCCGTCCCGCCGTCCTCCCCCCGGACCTGCCATGCGTACAGCCCGGGCGTCTGCAGGAAGCCCTGCCTGTCAGCGTTGCATAGCGCTCAAGCGGCAGGCAGCGGGTCGCCGCCACCCAGCGGCCGTTCGGCCGCCGTCGCGGGAATTGCGCACACCAGGCCCTCACTGAAGCCCGCGGCACCGATGCCGAAGGCCAGGTTGAAACGCCCGCGCATACTCTCCAGGGCGATGACGTGGGTGAGCTCCACGAGCTGGGCGTCGTCGAAGTGACTGCGCAGCTCGTCGAAGAGCGTGTCAGGCACCCTGACCGGGGTCTCACTCATCGCGACCGCGTAGTCGAGCACAAGCTCCTCGAGGTCGGTGAAGAGCCGGCTGTTCCGGTGAAACGGGAGAGCGAGCAGCTGCGCATCGCTGAGACCCGACCGGCGAGCAATCTGTGAACCGAGGTCGATGCAGTACTCGCACTCGACCAGGGTGGTGGCCTTCAGCTCGGCCAGATTCCGGAGGCGCTCGTCGACCCGGTGAAGCTTGGCAGTGGCCTGCTCCAGGCGGCCGTAGGCGCGGAGCAGGCCCGGCACGTGCGCGTAGACCTCGAGCGGCGCGAGCATGCGCCCGGGATGGCGACCGGTGAGATGCACCAGGCTCCGACGGGTGAAGAAAGAGGCGAGCTTCACCAACGGCCCGGCGGCGGCGGGCGCGACCCTCGCGATGCGTGTCATCCGGGCTCCTCCTTCTCCCCCATGGGCACCCCCGGCCACGGGGACACCTGCTGACCCACGAGTGTCCGGAACCTATCAGTCCGCACACGTTTCGATAATAATGGTACGATACCGTTTCGATGAGCCTCGTGTCAACCACCCGCGGCGGGTCGGATGGGGTGCCTCGGGCGATCGCACCGGACCGCGCCGCGCGTGGCCCGATCGCCCGGGGACAACGCGCTCGCGACCGCATCATTCGCGCCGCTCTGGAGGTGCTCGCGGAGAGCGGACTGGCGGGATTCACCATGGAGGCCGTCGCTCGCCGGGCGAGGGCCAGCAAGGCAACCATCTACCGGCGCTGGGCGACCCAGACCGCCCTACTGGTCGATGCCATGGATCTGAGCTTCCGGCCGTTGCCCCCGCCGGCGACCGGACGGCTGCGCACCGACCTGATCGAGCTGGTCTCTGCCCTGGAGACGATGCTCGGCAGTCAACCGTTCCCCCGACTCCTGGCCGCCATGATCGATGCCGCCGAGCGCGATCCCGCATTCTCTCAGCAGCATCTCCACCTCACCGAACACCGCCGCCAACCTCTCCGCGACGTCCTCGCCGAGGCGCAGCGGCGCGGTGAGATCGCCGCGACCGTCGACCTCGAGCTGGCCGTCGACCTGCTCGTCGGCCCCGCTTTCTACCGACGCTTCATCGCCCACCAGCCGTTCCCTGCCCAAGGTGCTACAACGGTCGTGGATTCGGTGCTCAGCGCACTCCGATACACGCCAATCAACCCACCGAGTCGAACCTCAACGCCCCCACTTCCGTAGAGCTCACGACGGGCGACACGGCCGCACCCAGGGTCAGGCGGGCCCTCGACCCGCGCCGGCGGCGAGGGGTCGCTCGCTGACCGCGGCAGGGGCATCGCCGCGCGGCGACGGCATCCGTCGCCAGGCGCGCCCGGCAAAGGTCATGTGGACATCGCTGATGCGACGCTCCAGGAAGCCGGCCTCGCAGTACGCGAAGTAGAAGCGCCACATGCGCAGGAACTGCTCGTCGAAACCCAGCGTGATGGCGCGGTCGTGGGCGGCGTCGAGCGCCTCGCGCCAGTGTCTGAGCGTCACCGGGTAGTTGGCGCCGATGTCGTCGAGCTCCACCAGCCGGAGTCCGCTGGCCCGGTTGGCGGCATCGACCAGCGACCTGACCGAGGGCAGGAATCCCCCGGGGAAGACGTAGCGCTTGATGAAGTCCTCACGCCAGCGCGCGGCTGACCAGGCGCGGTCCTCGATCACGATGGCCTGCAGCACGGCCAGCCCATCCGGCGCGAGCAGCCTCTCGCAGCAGCGGAAGAATTCGTCGTACAGTCGCCAGTCGACGGCCTCGATCATCTCCACCGAGACGAGCTTCGTGTAGGTGCCCTTGAGGTCGCGGTAGTTCTGATCGAGCACGGTGATGCGGTCGGAGAGGCCGGCTGCGGCAACGCGGGCGCGCGAATACTCGCACTGCTCCTGCGAGATGGTGGTGGTGGTGACGCGGCATCCGCTCCGCCGGGCGGCGTGGATGGCGAGACCGCCCCAGCCGGTGCCGATCTCCAGCAGGTGGTCATCGGCGGTGAGGTGCAACCGCTCGCAGATGCGGTCGAACTTGCGCAGCGAGGCCGTCTCCAGGTCGTCGCCGGGCTCGAAGATGGCGCACGAGTAGGCCATCGTCGGGTCGAGGAAGAGCTCAAAGAAGCTGTTCCCGAGGTCGTAATGAGCATGGATGTTGCGCCGGTCGGCCACGCGCGTCGGGCGGTGCGAGCGGAGCCGTCCCGCGACCTGCCGGGCGGCGTCGAGGGGCGCGGTGAGCCGGTTGATCCGGTCGACGTTGTGAGCCAGCAGCGAGAGCAGCCCGGTGAGGTCCGGGGTGTCCCAGTACCCTCGCATGTAGGCGGCGCCCAGCCCGTTGCCGCCCGCCGTCGCCGTTATGCCCCACACGCGCTGGTCGTGGACGATCATGTGGGCGCATTTCCCGCCGTGGCCCAGGACGGTCGTCCCCGAGTCCTCGCGGATGGAGAGGGAACCCCCGCGCAGGGCCGAACCGAAGGCCAGGATGCTGCGTCGCGCCAGGCGATCCCGGCTCCGGGCGGGCACGGCGCGCTGCTCCTTCGACATCGGCGGATGGGGATCCTTGTGGGCGGGGTGAGCGGCGCCGTGGCGATCCGCCGGCCCGGCCGTGGATGGTGACGAGGGCAGCGGCGTCCTCGTCGCGAACGCTGAAAAGGTAGCGCATTGTGGAGGGGCGGTGAGGACATCCTGATCCGGTCCGTTGCGGGTGAGACGCGGAGGCATCGGTCCGCGCCACGCCGTCCACAGGTCGGTGCGGAGGCGTCGGTCGGCGCCACGCCGTCAGAATCGAAGGAGATGACCGCCACCGTCCCCGTCCTCGAGGTGACCGACGCCACCTTCGACACCGCCGTCATCGCTGAATCGTCCAACCGCCCGGTCGTCGTCGACTTCTGGGCCGGCTGGTGTGCCCCCTGCCGGACCCTCGGCCCCATTCTCGAGCAGGCCGTCGCGCTCCACGGCGGGGTGACCCTGGCCAAGCTCGACGTCGACGCCAATCCGGAGGTCACCGCGCGTTTCGGTATCCAGGGCATCCCGGCGGTGAAGGCATTCCGCGACGGGCAGCTGGTCGCCGAGTTCGTCGGGCTCCAACCCAGAGCCCAGGTCGAGCGTTTCCTCGACGACCTGGCGCCTGCTCCCCCTCCCCCACCCCCTCCCTCCGACGAGGCGGGCTTGCGCGCGGCCGTCCTGACTGAGCCGGACGACGTCACTGTCCGCCGCGCGCTCGGAGCCCTCCTGCTCGAGGCGGGGCGGCTGGAGGAAGCCGACGAGCTGCTGGCGGCCGCCCACGAGGATCAGGTGTGCGACGGCCTGCGAGCCCGGATCGAGATCCGACGGGACGGCGATCCGGCGCTGGCCGCCCTGGTTGCTGGGAACTCCGACACCGCGGTCGTGCGCCGGCTGATCGCCGCCATCCGCGACTCCGGGCCCCCGCAGCGGTCGCAACTCCGCCGGGTCGTGCTCGGTGCCTTGGCGGCGGGGCCCAGCGGCGACCCGGCGGTCGAGGCACTGCGCGGCGAGCTGGCCTCCGCCCTCTTCTGAGAGACCGGGTGGACCGCCGCGAGGGCGGCCCCCTCTGTGCGACATTGGAGCCAGCAATCGCCAGCGATCGCATCGGGAGCAGAGCCATGCCGCACGTCGCGGACGCGCTGACAGCGGAGACGATCCGCATCGCCGGCCATGATGGCGACGAGATCGGCGCCTATCTCGCAGAGCCTATCGGCGATGGGCCCTTCGGCGGTGTCGTGGTCATCCACCACATGCCGGGGTGGGACCGCTGGAGCAAGGAGGTGACCCGCACCTTCGCCGCCGCCGGCTACCTCGCCATCTGCCCCAATCTCCACGAGCGCGAGGGCAAGGGCGCCGGCCCCGACGACTCCGCCGCGGCGGTTCGGGCGGCTGGCGGCGTGCCGGACGAGCGTCTGGTGGGAGACGTGGATGCGGCCGCTCACGATCTCCGCTCCCTCCCCTCCTCCAACGGCAAGCTCGGCGTCATCGGCTACTGCTCGGGAGGACGGCAGAGCTTCCTCGCCGCCTGCAAGCTCCCCTTCGACGCCGCGGTCGACTGCTACGGCGCGGGGGTCGTGGGCACGCCACCGCCGCAGGCACCCTTCACGTTCGTGCCCCTGATCGGCCTCTCCCCGGACCTCTCCTGCCCGCTGCTCGGCCTCTTCGGCGCCGAGGACCGCTTCCCGTCCCCGGATCAGACGGCGGAGCTGGATGCCGAGCTGACCCGCCTGGGCAAGGCTCATGAGTTCCACACCTACGACGGCGCCGGTCACGCCTTCTTCTGCGTGGACCGCCCCAGCTATCGCGTTGAGCCCGCCCTGGACGGCTGGGCGCGAATCTGGGAGTGGTTTGGCCGCCACCTCAGCTCCTGACGACATCACTGGAGAGCCCCCATGTGCACTTACCAGACCGAGATCGTCGCCGTGCAGGGCAGCGGCAAGGGCGTGGCCACCTGGTTCCCTGTGACCACCGCCACCGTCTACTTCGACCATCCCCAGCACGCCGCCGCCGAGCACACCCTGAACGTCGACTTCCTCAACCCGGAGCGCGGCCCCACTGCGAGGCTTGCGGTCGAGCTGACCGCGGCGTCCGCACGGGCGCTGGCGGAGGCGATTCTGGCGTCCCTGCCACCGGACTGACCGGGGCGTGCGTCGCGGCGCCGGCCGCGGCGAGCCTGGCGTCCCCGCCACCGGACGGAGCTGATCACTCCGCCACCGACGGTGGGACGGGGACCGGCGGAGTCAGGCGCTGCGCGGCAGGGAGTCGGCGTCCCCGCTCTGACGCCGGGCCTGGGTCACCTTCCAGGGCCGGCGCCCGCAGTCCGCAGTTGCGGCGCCCGCCGGCTGCGACAGCAGCTCAGACACCCCGTCGGCGTCGAGCGGCTCGGCTAGGTGGAAGCCCTGGGCGAGATCGCAGCGCATCTCACGCAGCTCGTCGAGCTGGTCCGCCCGCTCCACCCCGACGGCCACCACCCGGAGATCGAGCGTCCTGCCCAACCCGATGATCCCGGCAAGGAACGCGCGCTCGCGTTCGTCGGTGGCGACGTTGTCCACGAATGACTTGGGGATCTTGAGGGAGTCGACGGGGAGGAACTTCAGCTCTCCCAGGGACGAGTACCCGGTCCCGAAGTCGTCGATGGCGAGTGTCACCCCGAGATCCTTCAGGGCATGCAGGCGCTCCATGGTCGTCGCCGTGTTCTCGACCAGGAGGTTCTCGGTGATCTCCAGGTTGAGCAGCGACGGGCTCAACTCGGTCTCGCGGAGGATGGTGGCGACCTCCTCGGCGAAGTCCGGGTGCAGGAGCTGGCGCGGCGAGAGGTTGACGCTCACCGAGAGGTTCCTGCCGGACTGACCCACCGACCAGCGCACCGCCTGCTCGCACGCGGTGCGGAGCACCTGCCGGCCGATCTCCCGGATCAGCCCGGTGGCTTCGGCCACGGGGATGAACTCGCGGGGACCGATCCGGCCGAGGCTGGGGCTGTCCCAGCGGGCCAGCGCCTCCACGCCGACCACGGTCCCGCTCTCGAGCGCCACGATCGGCTGGTACTCCACGAACAGCTCGCCGGCCCCCACCGCCTTCTCCAGGTCACCCTTCAGCCGGAGGCGCCGCTCCAGCGCCCGTTGCATCCCGGCGTCGAAGGTCTCGACCGTCGCCTTGCCCCGCTCCTTGGCCCGGTACATGGCGACGTCCGCCTCCCGGAGCAGGTGGTCGTACGTCATCGACGGCCTGTCGGCGATCGCGATCCCGACGCTTGCCCCGATGGTGACCGGAGTCCCATGGAGATCAAAGGTGCCGGTGAGCTCCTCCAGGAAGCGCTCGGCGACGGCGACCGCCTCCTCGGGCCCGGTCAGGTCCTCGATGAGGACCGCAAACTCGTCGCCGCCCAGGCGGGCCACGGTGTCGAACGGCCGGACGACCCGTCGCAGCCGCCGGGTGACCCCCTGAAGAAGGAGGTCGCCGCTCGGGTGCCCCAGGGTGTCGTTGACCACCTTGAAGTCGTCGAGGTCGATGAAGAGGATGGCGGCCCGGAGCCGGCCCGGCTCCACGCGGCGCTCGAGGGAGTGGACGACACGATCCGCGAAAAGGACGCGGTTGGCGAGGCCGGTCAGGGAATCGTGGAAAGCCTGGTGATTGATCCGCTCGTCGAGGCGGAGCTTCTCCAGTGTCACCCCCACCTGCGGCGCGAGCGCCTCCAAAAGGCGGCGATCCTCGTCGGTGAAGGGCCGCGGGTCACCCTGGCCGCGCCCCACCATCAGGCTGCCGAGGATCGTCCCCTCCACCGAGAGGGCAGCCATGACGGCGCCGCGCAGCCCGCGGCGGGCGAGGATGGCGTCTCCGTGCGCGGGACCGGCGCGCTCGCGGAGCACCACGCTGAGACTGGCGGGGACGGTCACCGAGAAGACGTCCGCCAGCAGGTCCTGATCGACCGCTTCGGACGTCTCCGTGGTCTGGCCGCCGCACACCCGCACCAGCAGGGCGGCCTGGTCGAGTGCGTCGGGCAGCACCACGACCTCGGCAAAGCCGGCGCCGAAGATCTTGCAGAGCCGGCCGAGCAGGGCCCCCACCGAGAGCGGCGAGCGGACCGTCTGCTGGAGGAGATCGCGGGAGTCCGAGAGCTGCTCCAGATGGCGGCGTTGATACCGCTCTGAGAGGTACCCGACGCCCACGCTGACGATGCTCGCGGCGAGGGCGAGGAAGAGCAACGTCTCGACGGTCTCCGCGCGCTCGACCAGCGCCCAGCCGCCCACGGCGACCACGGCCACCGCGAGCGCAGCGGTCACAGACCGGACCTGGCTCGGGTTCGGGCCTCTCGTCCCGAGCACGGCGCGACGGATAACGGGCGACACGCGCCCCCCTCTCTCGATCGAAGCTGACATAACGCGGCGGCGTCAGGCGACGCCGCCCGCTGTCGAGGCTACACCATCACACCTAACGCTGCAAACTGCGTAACCGGTGCTTCACCGGAAGGCCATCTGCGGGGGCCGGTGGTTGCGACGCCGCGGCTCAGTCCCGGGAGAGACGCCTCCGGGCCGGCCTCAGCGCGGTCGGGCCGACGGGTCGGGGGGTCGACCTTCCAGGGCGGCCTCGATGGCGAGCGTCCGCTCAAAGGCGGCCCAGACGGCGTCGCTGACGACGGTCCGGAGCCGTCCCTTTTCCAGCTCGTACGTGGCGGCGGCCGAGGTGCCCCCCGGTGAGGTCACCATGTCGCGCAGCTCGGCGACGTGCTTGCCGCTCGCGATGGCGAAGGCGGCCGAGCCCTGCACGGTGTCCAGGACCAGCTCCCGGGCGACGTGGCGCGCGAAGCCGAGATGGACCGCGGCGTCGATGAGCGCCTCGATGAAGAGGAAGACGTAGGTGGGGCCGCTGCCGCTCACGGCGGTGGCCATGGCCACCTGGCGCTCGTCGTGGACCTCGAACTCGCTCCCGAGCGCGGAGAGCAGGGTCCGAGTACGGGCGCGTCCGGTGGCGTCGACGGCCGCGGTGGCGAACCAGACGGTCACCCCCTTGCCGATCTGGGCGGGCGTGTTGGGCATGCAGCGGACCACCGCAGGGTGGTCCAGGCCCTCGGCCAGGGCGTGGCTGCTGGCCCCGGCGACGATGCTGATGACGAGCTGCCCCGGGCGCATCACGGGCTTCAGCTCGGGCATGACGGTCTCGAGCACCTGAGGTTTGACGCAGAGCAGGATGATGTCCCCCAGCGCGGCCGCCTCGGCGTTGCCGACGATCGCCGACACACCGTGGCGCTCCTGGAGCTCCCGGCGGCGTGCCTCCCGGGGGTCGCTGCAGGTGACCGCCCCTGCCTCGACCAGGCCGCGATCGAGCAGGCCGGAGAGCATCGCCTCGGCCATCACCCCGGAACCGACGACGGCGATCTTGGAGCCGCGCAGGCTGGAATCGTCCATGACCAGCCGGACGATACAGAAGGACGCCTCCCCTCCGCTGGCGCCGCTCGCCGGGAAGCCCGGGTCGAAGGCCGTGAGATGATCGAACGGATGCCTGCCACGCCCGAGGCGCCCGACCCGACCCCGCTACCCGATGCCGGGCAGACTCCCGCCAACCCCGGGGGCGCCCCCTGGGGGTGGCCGGCCTATCCGCCCTACCCGGGGGCCGCAACGGGCCAGCCCCTCCCCCATCCCGGCACCATCTACCCGCCTCCCGGCGCCGCCTACGCCCCTCCCGGCACCCTCTATCCGCCCCCCGGCGCCGGGTATGCCCCGGGCTCCTACCCACCTCCCGGGGCCGGATACACCCCACCCGGCTGGGGCCAGCAGGGCGCCGGCGCGCCCGGCCGGACGCCGGGGACGCAGGCAAGGCGTCGGGGCGGCTTCGTCGGCAGCCTGCTGACGGCCCTGGCCTTCGTCGCCAAGCTGGGCTACTTCGGCAAGTTCGGGCTGACCGCCATCACCATGGTGATTGCGGTCGGCGCCTACGCGCTCATCTTCGGCTGGGCCTTCGCGGTCGGGCTCGTCCTGATCATCTTTGTCCATGAGATGGGCCACTTCCTGACCTCTCGGGTGATGGGCGTGCCCATGTCGGCACCGGTCTTCGTGCCCTTCCTCGGCGCCTTCACCACCGCCGGCCGCGGCCTCACCAGCGACCGCCGGCGTGAGGCGATCATCGCCATCGCCGGGCCCGTCTCCGGTTTCCTCGCGACTCTCGCCGTCTACGTCTGGGCCCTGGCCCAGGCCCCGCTAGCCCAGGGCGTACCCTTCGCGTTCTCGCTCAGCTACTTCGGTTTCTTCATCACCCTCTTCAACCTGATCCCGATGCTCCCCCTCGACGGTGGCCGCGTCACCAGCGCCGTCAGCAAATGGTTCAATCTGGCTGGACTGGTCATCGTCGCCGCCCTTCTCGTCAGCGAGTGGTTCGGAGCGACCGTGGTCAACCCGATCCTCATCCTCATCCTCATCCTCGGCGGCTACTCCGTGTGGGGCCGGTTCCAGGCAGCCCGGTTGGGGCGCGAGGCTCCGCCGCTCCCCGCGCGCACCCGCATCCTCATCGGTGTCGCCTATGTCGCCATGGTGGCGCTGAGTGGCCTGTTCATGAGCCTGAGCGCCGGCTGGCTGAGCACCCACGGGCTCGTCAACCTGGCCTGAGGCCGGGCCTCTTCCCGGGAGCCGCTCAGCCCTCGAGGAAGGAGAGGCGCACCCGGCGGTGGGGATTGTCGCGGTTGAGGCTGACCAGGACGACCCGCTGCCAGGTGCCGAGCAGCATCCGCCCGGCCTGGACGGGGACGGTCAGCGAGGGGGACACCAGGGCCGGCAGCAGGTGGTCGGCGCCGTGGCCGGGGCTGCCGTGGCGGTGGTGGTAGCGGTCGTCACGGGGGAGCAGCCGTTCCAGGGCGGCGACCAGATCGGGTTCGGAACCGCTCCCCGTCTCGATGAGGGCAACCCCGGCAGTGGCGTGGGGGGCGAAGATCGAGAGCAGCCCGTCTCCCGCTCCCTGCACGAATCGGGCCACCTCGTCGGTGATGTCAGCGATCGGCGACCGGCCCATCTCGAGGTCGATCAGGGTGGTCCGCATCGGCCCCGCTCAGGTGGCGGCGCTCGGGCTGGGGATCACGGCCTCGCAGTCGGGGAACGGGTAGCGGATGCTGCTCAGCAGGGTTTCGAAGACCGTGTACTCGTCAGCGGTCGAGTAGTTCATCTCGATGTCGATGGCGTAGCTCGAAGAGAGGGTCGCCCGGAACTGGACGAAGTCGGCCAGGCGGGTCACGCTCCCGCTCCCCGGGTCCGTGGTCGGCTCCGGCGAAGCGCCCGTGCTCGCCGCGTACTTGACGAGGGTGCCGGTGTAGCCGCAGACCACCACCTCGGAGTTGCTGGACACCGACGGATAGCCGGTCAGCCCCGCCGGGCCGAGGGCGCTGAGGGTGGTCGCCGTCCGGATCACCAGGGTGGGGGGGTCGGTGCCCGCCTGGGGCTCGAAGATCACCTCGCCGGGGTTGTCGGCGTAGGTCCAGTCGGTGGGGAAGAGCGCACCGTCGATCTGCTTGTCCTGGAAACCGATCGAGTTGAACACCCCGGAGGCGGTATAGGTTGGATCGGCGATGATCCAGCCGGTGACCGTCGACCCCTCCACCTGGTACCAGCCGCCAGGGGAGGACGAATCCGGCCACGGCCCGCCGGAGGCGTTGTAGCCGACGACGGTGAGGGTCACCCCCCAGGCCGCCGTCCCCTCCACCGCGGCGGAGAGGGAGGCCGAGCTGTGGATGCGGAGCCCGTCCTGGACCAGGACGGTGCGCTCGCCGGTCGTCTGGGGGCCCGCCGATCCGGACACTCCGGGGCTCGGCGTCGCCGTCTCGGTACCCCCGGCCACCGGCGGGTTGGTGGCCACCCCGGTCGGGCTGGGGGACGCCGGGGCGCCGAGGCTGCAGCCGGTCAGGGTGGCGGCGGCGGCCGCCGCCAGGGCGGCGATCAGGCGGGACCGGGAGAGATGCACGTCGACAAGGTTAACGGGGAGTCCTGGGCGGGGGTTATCCCAGGGTGGGGTCGGCGCCACCTTCGAGGAGCGCGCGCAGGGTCGCGGCCACCGACTCGCTGAGGGCGCCGAGGTCGTAGCCACCCTCCAGGACCCACACCGACCCGCTGCCGGCCTCGGCGCAGAGGTCGCGCACCCGGGACGCCAGCGTGGCGTAGGTGGCGGCGGTCAGCTGCAGGGTGGCGAGCGGATCGGCGGCGTGAGCGTCGAATCCGGCGCTCACCAGCACCAGCTCCGGCTCGAAGGCGACGACCGCGGGCAGCACGCTGCCGTCGAAGCTGGCCAGCCATTCGTCCCCGGTCGTCCCGGAGGGGAGCGGCACGTTGATGTTGAGACCAAGTGCCCCCGGGCCTCCGTGAGCGCTCGCGTGCCCGGTCCCGGGGTAGAGCGGGAATTGGTGGAGGGAGGTGTAGAGGACCGAGGGGTCGTCCCAGAAGATCTCCTCGGTGCCATTGCCGTGGTGGACGTCGATGTCGATGATGGCGATCCGCTTCCTGCCCCGGAGCTGGGCGTGGCGGGCCGCGATGGCCACGTTGTTGAAGATGCAGAAGCCCATCGCCGTCCCGGCGGTGGCGTGGTGGCCGGGCGGCCTGCTGATCGAGAACACATGGTCGGAGCGGCCGTCACAGACCGCGTCGACCGCCGCCAGGGCCGCCCCCACGGACCGGACCGCGGCGGCGTGCGAACCCGGGCCGCAGAAGGTGTCGCCGTCGAACCAGCCGCCTCCACGCTGGGCCATGGCCCGGACCGCGGCGGCGTGCGCCGAGGTGTGGACCAGCTCGATCGCCGCGCCGTCCGCCTCGCTCGGGTCAAGGCAGGGAAGGGCGGCGAGGTCCTCCTGCCCGGCGATGTGGTCGAGGACTGCCGCCACCCGGTCGGGCCGCTCCGGGTGGCCCGGGGCCGCGTGCTCCGGCACGGGCCCGGTGGAGATGAGGATCACGCTCATCCCATCTCCCCGGCCAGCGCCTCCCCCAGCTCGCGCAGGAAGGATTCCACATCGGTCACCAGACCGAGGGTCTGCGCGGACCCACGATCAGCCAGCTTGGCAACCACCGCCGGGTTGATGTCCACACACACCGTCCGGGTGGCTGCGGGCAGGAGGTTGCCGGTCGCGATGGCGTGGAGCATGGAGGCGCACATGATGCAGAGGTCGACCCCGGCGAGGGCGGCGCGCATCCGGCGGCGTGCCTCCACCATGTCGGTCACCACATCGGGGAGCGGGCCGTCATCACGCACCGACCCGGCCAGCACGTACTCGACGCCGCTGCCGATGCACTCGAACATCACGCCGCGCCGGAGCATCCCGGATTCCACCGCCGCCCGGATGCCGCCCACCGCCCGCACCCGGTTCACGGTCCGCATGTGCAGCTCGTGACCGGACTCGATGGGCAGCCCCTTCTCCAAGCCGATCCCTAGAGAGGTGCCGAAGAATTGGGACTCGATGTCGTAGGCGGCCAGGCCATTGCCGGCGAAGAGCACCTGGACGTAGCCGAGCGCGATCAGCCGGGCCAGATGCGGTCCCGCCCCGGTGTGGATGATGGCCGGGCCGCCGACAAAGCAGATCCGGCCATTCCTGGCACGAACCTCGCGCATGGTGTCGGCGAGCTCGCGAATGACCTGGTGCTTGGGCTTCTCCGGAGAGAGAGAGCTGGTGGTGAAGCCGAAGACCTCCTTGCCCCTCCCCCGCTCCACCGGCATCAGACGGACCCCCGCCCGGCCCACCACCACCTGATCTCCGGCCACGACGTCGGTCACCGGGACGGCGCGGGCGGCACCCCCGGCAATGACCACCCCGCAGTCCATCTCGATGTCGTCCACCGTCACCCACTCGCCCCCGATGAGCACCGAGGTGGGCTGGTTGGTGCTGGTGTAGAAGAGGTCGGGGAAGACGCCGTCGGTGGGCGCGGGCTGGGTCACCGCATCCGCGGCACCGACGATGGTGGCGCCGTGCTCCTGGCAGGCGGCGATCACCGCGGCCAGCTGCTCCTCGTTCTCGGCCTCGATCGTGAGCCGGGCAAACGAGGACTCGTCGAGCCGGGTGCCGACCCGGAACTCCTCGACGTGGAAGGTAGCCCCCATGTCCATCACGCTGTCCATGACCCGGGGCAGCGCCATGCTGTCGATGATGTGCCCGGACAGCTCGATGACGGCGCGGGCGCTCATGAGCGGGACGCCACCGCTCGCACGGCCTCGATCCGGCGGCAGAGCTCGGCGGCCGCGGCGCGAGGGTCGGCGGCTCCGGTGATACCTCGGGAGACCGGCACGATGATGCCGCCCCCGGTCGGGTCCAGCCCCGCACTGACCGCGGCCTCCAGGTCGCCTCCCTGGGCGCCGACCCCGGGCAGGAGGAGCGGGGCGGCCGGAGCCAGGCCGCGAACCTCGGAGATGGCGGCCGCGGAGGTGGCCCCGACCACGAAGCCGATCTGGGCGGCGCCCGACCAGCCGAGGGCGTGCTCCACGATCAGCCGGTAGAGGGGCCGGCCGTCCTGAAGGGGCGCCTCCAGGAACTCGGCGGCGCTCGGGTTGCTGGTGCGGGCGAGGATGAGGGCGGCCGTCCCGGCGCGGGCCAGGAAGGGAGCCACCGCATCCCGGCCCAGCAGCGGGTTCACGGTGACCGCATCGGCGCCCCAGACGTCGAAGAGGGCCCGGGCGTACGCCTCGGCGGTAATGCCGATGTCGCCGCGCTTGGCGTCGAGGATCAGCAGCCGGCTCTCCGGCACCATCCCGCGCACCCGCTCCAGGACCCGCAGCCCCTCCGATCCGTGCTGCTCAAAGAAGGCTAGGTTGGGCTTGACCGCGACCACGTGGGGGAGCGCCGCCTCCAGCATCGCCGCGCAGAAGCGCTCGACCTCGGCGGCGTCCCGGCAGCCGGTGGGGTCCAGGCCCAGGCAGAGCGCGGACCCCAGCTCGCGGCCGGCGGCGGCCAATCGGACGGCGAAGGGCTCCCGGCTCACCAGACGTCGCGGGCCGTGCTGGGCTGAATCGCCCCCTGGTCGGAGCGGGGAGCGAAGGGGACCTCGATCCGCTCCTTCTCAGTGGAGGCGCAGAGAGGGCAGACGCGGGCCATCCGGCCGTCGAGGATCACCGCGGCCAGCCGGTAGATGGGCGTCGGACGGCGGCAGTTGTCACACGGATCGAGGACGGCCACGGTCTCGCCTCCTCTTGGTGGTCCTGCACGGAGTGGTCGAGTTGGATTCTGCCAGATTCGCGACCTCCTCCCCTTCCCCGCCGCTCTCCGGCATGACGGGTACGGCGGCCCGCGGGCCGGCCCGGGCAGGGGGCTCGGACCCAAGACTTGCCATAGTGGCAAGTAGATGATAGGTTGGCAAGTCTAGGGCGGGCGCGCCGCTCCCGCCGGGGTCACGGGAGGTGAGGCGTGTCGGGTGAGATGGTCGGCCCGGAGCTCGAGGAGCAGCTCTCCGCCATCGAACGGGCCCATGAGCGAGCCAGGGAGGCGGCTGCCGAGTCGGCCCGGTGGAACGGTGTCTACCTCGTCCTCATGGGGATATTCATGGGCGCGTGGACGTTCTGGCTGCGGTTCACGCCACCTCCGCCCGCCGTCGGACTTCCCTTCCTCGCCTGCTGGCTTGGCTTCATCTTGTTGGGACCGAGGATGAGAGGCACCGCGCGCCGACACTGGAGGCGGGCCAGCCTGGTGGCGCTCGCCGCGAGCCTGCTCTTCTACGTGCCCGCCTTCGTGATCTCCCTGCTGCAATCCCAATTCGGGCTCCGGATCGTCGGCTCCTCGCCCGCTTTCTGGATCCCGGTTGCCGTGCTCAGCGCGCTGCCCCCGGTGATCGTCGGGCTGTGGGAGGCGCGGCCGCGGCGGTCACCGTCACCCGGCTGAGCGGCATGGCTCACCAACGCCACTCCCTGGACCAGGCCCTCAACTCGCCGGTGCGGGTCAGCATCATGGCCACCCTGGTCGGGGTCGACGACATGGAGTTCGGAACTCTTCGGGACGCCATAGAGCTCTCCGACTCGGCCCTCAGCAAGCACCTCGCCGGACTGGAGGAGCGTGGCTACGTCCGGCTGACCAAGGGGTATGGCGGGAAGTGGCCGCGGACCTGGGTGCGCAGCACAGATGCCGGCCGAGCGGCGTTCCGCGGGCATGCGAGCGCGCTCGAGGAGATCCTCCGAGGCGCCGGCTCAGTCTGAGCCTGGTGGCGCCGCCTCAGGAGCCGAGGACGCTGCTGACGTTGGAGAAGGCGTCCTTGACCTGCTTACCCAGCGTGGTGAGGATGAGCACCACCACGACGCCGATCAGCACGAGGATCAGGGCGTATTCAGTCATGCCCTGCCCATCCTCACGGCGGGAGAGGCCACGGTCCAGCGGACGGCGCGCCACTTCTCGCAGGCTGAAATACGTCGAGGTGATCCGGGTCAGGAGTTCTCCGGGCCATTTCCACGAACTCATGCCCCGAAGGGTGACCTCGAAGTCTGCACTGAACCCTAATTCGACGTCACGGGAAGTCTGACAACCGTTCGCAGACCGCCGATGGGATGTTCCAGATTGATGGTGCCCCCGTGCTCGGTGGCGATGGCGAGAGCGATCGACAAACCCAGGCCCGTTCCGCCACTCCGGGCGGGAAGCCGGTCGCCGCTCTTCAGCTGCTCGACCGTGGTCGGGCGATCTCCCTCCGGGAAACCCCCGCCGTCATCCTCGACCCCCACCAGGCAAGCGCCGCCGTCCACGCGCGTGGAGACCGAGATGCGGCCCTTGGCGTGGCGCAGCGAGTTCTCCACCAGATTGTCAAAGAGGCGCCCGAGGAGCACCGCGTCGCCAGAGAGCTCGACGCCACTCTCCCGGTCCACCTCCAGGTCCACCCCGGCACGCTCCGCCGGCTCGCGCCATCGGTCGTACAGCTCCTCCATCACGTCGTCCAACGAGAGCGGGGCTCGCCGCAGGACGAGCGCCTTGGCGTCCCTTCGCGCCAGGAGCAGCAGACCCTCCGTCAGCACACTGAGCCGCACCGCCTGGTCCCGGATCTGCCCGAGGCTGGCGACGTACCTCTCGGGTTCCCGAGGGTGCCGCAGGGTCACGTCTGCGGCCACCCGAATGGCGCTGAGCGGCGAGTTGAGCTCGTGGGCGGCCTCCGAGGTGAAGCGCGTGAGACCCGCGATGAGCGCCTCCCTCTCGGCACCGACGCGGCCCAGGGCACGGACGGCGACCGTCCCGAAGACCGTCACCACGGCGACCGCGATGAACTGGAAGTCGGTGGTGAGAGCCGGCCACTGGCCGGTGATCTCGAGTACCGCCGGCTGGATCAGGGCGACGGCCCCGATGAGCAGCGTCGGCCACGGGGGAAGCAGCCAGATGGCGGCCACGAGGCAGAGGAGCATCAGCCCCCCGAAGGTCTCGTCCGGCTGAGTGACGAACTCGAGGACCGTGATCCCGGCCATCAGCGCAAGGATCACGAGGACCAGCCCCACCACGCGGCGGGTCCCGCGCACCGGGCGGGCTCGGCTGAAGATGGTGACGAGCGGCGCCGGGCGAGGTGGGTCAGACATCCCCCACCTCCAGGCGGTATCCGATGCCCCGGACGCTCAGGATGCGAACGGCGGACCCCACGCGCGACAGCTTGGTGCGCAGCCGGCTCATGTACACGTCGACCAGTCCAGAGTTGGGCGTGCTCTCGTAGCTCCAGGCCCGGTCGACGAGCTGCTCGTCGGTCACCACTCGCCCGGCATGCTGGGCGAGCAGCGCCAGCAGGTCAAACTCCTTGCGGGTCAGGGACATCGGGACACCGCTCACCGCCGCGACACGGGCCATCTCGTCGATGACGAGGTCCGACAGTGTGGTGTCGCGCATCCCATTCTCCCGGCGTGAGAGGGCGCGGATCCTGGCCAGCAGCTCAGCGAACGCATACGGCTTGGTCAGGTAGTCGTCGGCCCCTGAGTCGAGGCCCGAGACACGGTCGGGGATCGCGGAGAGCGCCGTGAGCATGATGACCCAGCTGGTGACGCGCATCTCTCGGAGACTGCGGCAGACCGCGAAGCCGTCGGGGCCGTCCGGGAGCATCACATCCAGAATGACGGCGTCGTAGGCGTTGCCCCGCGCACGCTCGATGGCATCGTTCCCGTTGTGGACGACGTCGGCGGGAATGCCGGCCTCGGCGAGACCCCAGCGCAGCGTTTCCGCCGCCTCCTTCTCGTCCTCCACGACCAGGACCTTCACGCCGCGATTATCGACCGGCCCCGTCCCGCCGAGGGACATCTCCATCGAGACGTCGCTCCCCGGTGAGTGACCGGCGACATGCTCCGGGCGCTCTGGACCGGTGCAGCCCCAGGTCCGCCGTGCAGGATCGCGAGGGTTGGCCCGCTCCCGTGACGGCGAACCTCGATCAGGGGCAGAGGCGGGATGGCCGTGGCGGCCTCAGACTGGGGGGGGGCTCGACGGAGGGCGGCTCGGCGATCGAGACAGACGGTGGCGGGTACCCCATCGACGGCCAGTATCCCCCCGATGCCGGGATGGGGTAGCCACCGGCAGGCAGCCCCCAGAAGGCGGCCTGAGCGCGCTCGTCCAAGCCGATGGCCCAGATGATCACCACGTTGGGGACGAGGATGGCCAGCCCGAGAACCAGCGGACCCGACGAGAACGCCGTTGCGGGGCCGAATCCGCTGACGGAGACGCCCAGCCCGACGAGCGCTCCCACCGACGCAAGGGCGATCCCGGTCTGCCGCGGACCGCGGGTGAGGCTGCCCATCGCAATACCCGACCAGAGACCGGCCCCGGCGACGCCGAGAAGGCCCATCCCGAGGCCGACGACTAAGGCGCCCCCGTCCGCCGCAGCCTCGGGGGGCACGATGGACGTGCTGTTGGCGCCGCTCCAGGCGGTCGCGATGATCAACGCCCCGAAGCCGGCGGCCAGCAGACCACCGAGCATCAAGACGGAGCTCTCGACGATCAGCAGGACGCGGCCCACGGTGACCGCTCCGGGAAGCGTTTGCCGGTGCATCGCGGTGGCCACCTCCTGCTC
>PMYJ01000146.1:42279-42504 GCA_003170875.1 Candidatus Dormiibacterota bacterium
CGCCGCAACCCCCTCCCCCTCTCCTCTACCATCCGGGCGCGCCACCCGAGGATGGAGTGGGGCCGGAGAGGTGAGGGCCTCGCGTTGCGCGAGCTGAGCATGAGTGCCGTCGTCGAGGTCCAGCACCTGCGCAAGGCATACGGCGGCGTGCTCGCCGTTGACGATGTCTCGCTGGAGGTCGAGGAGGGAGAGATCTTTGGCCTCCTCGGACCCAACGGCGCCGGC
>PMYJ01000142.1 GCA_003170875.1 Candidatus Dormiibacterota bacterium
GAACGCTCGACGCGTTCAACCTTACCCATGGCTGATGTCCATCCGGTCCGCCGCCGCGCTGACGGGTGACGTTTGGCGGAACCGCCACGACCCGAACCCACCGACCGAGCCCGGCGGGGCCGCGCCATGGGCTGCGACCATACGCGACATGCTGATATTCCTCGACGACTACTATGAAGGTGCCCATCCTGCTGTGCTCGAGGCCCTCGTGGCGCACAACGGCGGGCAGGAGTTCGGCTACGGGGAGGATCGGTACTCGCGGCTCGCGGCCGAAGCCGGGGCACCTGTCGGGGTAGGCGTGGGCCCCGGAGTGGGGCTGGGGGTGGCGGACGGCGACGGGGTTGGCGTCGAGCTCGACGACGGGGTCGGGGACGCCGTGGCTGTCGGCACAGTGCTGGACGAGACCGTCGGGCTGGGGCTCGCCGTGGGCGAGGGCGTCGGAGTGGGGCTCGCCGTGGGCGAGGGCGTCGGAGTGGGGCAGGTCGATGATCCGCCGCTGGAGCAGTCGGGAAGGGTTCCTGCGGGCGGCTCGAAGGCCTCTGGCCGCGGCAGCGAGTCGATGAAAGGCTCGTCGATGTACCGCGCCGGCCCGGTGGTCCCGAAGATGTTGTCCATCGGGGCCTGTCGGTTCTGGGCCCCATCGGTGTCGCCGACCCAGGTGGCCACCACCCAGCTCGGGGTGTACGCCATGTACCAGGCGTCCACGTAGCTGTCGGTCGTTCCCGACTTCCCGGCCGTGGTCCAGCGGAAGTCCAGCCCCCAGTAGTCCGGGTAGCCAAGCAGGATATGGGTGATCGCCCACGCCTGGGAGGCGGTCATCACCTGACGCTGATCGGGATCGGTTGCGGGGGCACTCCAGAGGACGTCGCCGCTTGCGTCGGTGACCTTCAGGATCGTCTGCGGTGCCACTGTGTGCCCGCCGTTGGCGAAGGCGGAGTAGCCGACCGCCTGGTCGAGCACCGACGTCGCCGAGGTCCCGATCGCTGAGCTCAGGTCGTTCGCGATCGGTGTGGTCACCCCCACGGAATGCGCAAAGGCGATGATCTTCGCCATCCCGATCATCTGGGCGGCCTGCTCGGTCGGGATGTTGCGAGAGTGGAGCAGCGCGGTGGCCGCGGTGACGTCGCCCTCGTACTCCCGGTCCCAGTCCTGCACCCCGCCGAGGGCCGTGGACTCCGCGGCGGTGTCCTGGAGGATCGTGTTCGGGGTTATGGTGCCGTCCTGGAAGCCGGTCTCGTAGACGTAGGGCTTGAAGGACGAGCCCGGCTGCAACCCGTCCAGGGTGACGAAGTCGTCCTGGCCATCGATCGCCGGGTCGTTGTAGTTCGCCGATCCGACCCACGCCAGCACCTGGCCGTTGCTCGGATCCATCATCAGCAGGGCCGCGTTGTTGGCCCCGCCTCCCATCCTCGGGAGCCCCTTCTCCACTGCGTTGTCGGCGTCCTCCTGGTAGGTCAGATCGAGGGTGGTCGTCACGGTCAGGCTTCCGTAGAAAGCGCCCGGCTCATCCTGGAGAAGTTGGGGCAGCTCATCCTCGACGTACTGCACGAAGTGGGGGGCAGGACCGACCTGCGGCGCCGTTCCATGCGCCAGATCGGCCTGGATCGCTGCCTGGTTGGTCGGGTCGGGGCTGCCGTCGGGGTTGAGGGGGTCGACCGCGCGAGCTGCAGCCGGGCTGATCTTGCCGGACGCGACCAGCGCGTTGATCACGTAGTCCATGCGGCTGTAGGCACCGTCGGGGTTGACGTAGGGGTCATACGACGACGGTGCCTGGGGGAGGCCGGCGAGCATCGCCGCCTCAGCCAGGGTGAGCTGGGAGGCGGGTTTGCCGAAATAGCGCTCCGCCGCCTCCTGGACGCCGTAGGCGTCCTCCCCGAAGTAGGTCAGGTTCAGGTACATGTTGAGGATCTGCGCCTTCGAGTACTTGCCGGCCAGCTCCTGAGCGAGCAGGGCCTCGCGCACCTTGAGCAGCACCGACTTGTCGGCGGCCTGGCCGTAGAACCCCTCCTTGGCGACCTGCTCGGTGATCGTGCTCGCGCCCTGGGCGGGACTGCGGAGGATGACGTCCACCACCAGTGCCTTGAGGATCCGCGCGGGGTCGAATGCCCCCTCGGAGTAGAAGTTCCGGTCTTCGGCGGCGACGATCGCCTCCTGCATGATCGGGGCGATCTGCTGGAGCGGGACGTTGGCGCGCTGCTCCCCGTTGTCGCCGACCTCGCCCAGCAGCCTTCCGTTGCGATCCAGGATCCGGATCGTACCGGTCGCTGCTCCGATGGCCTCGAGATTGGGGAGGGTCAGGGCCGCGTAGAGGACCAATCCCCCGAGGATGGCAACGATGCCCACGATCGCGCCCCCCGCCAACCAGAGCCCGCGGCGCAGAGGGGATCGGTTGCGCCACCAGCGCCCCGCGCGCCCGCGCAAACCGGCCTGCAGGCCGGCTCGACGGCGATGCGGCCTGACCAGCCCGGCTCCCGACCCGACCGCTTCCGGACGCTTCGCACCCCCACCCTCCCCCGACTCACGGGCGACGTGGGCCAGTGCCCGCTCCGCCGGGTCGATCCCCTCCCGTGGACCATGCAACCTCATTCTCCCTTCCTCGTGGGGCGCGACTCGGCAAGGCAGCCGGCGTGGTTCACGGTGATCAGGAGCTCCCCGTCGGGGACCCTTCCACCGATCGGCGATGGCGACCACCATGGCCACGGTGCCCATAGGGGACAACGCGGGCCGTACCCGCCAGGTTTCGCTCCGTCCCAGGTTCCCCCGGGTCCGCCTCCTCGTGATACGGTCCCAGAAGCGTAACATCCAGCGTTTTCCGGCGCGTTGTCCGGTACGTGAACCGAGGGCGCACGGCTCCTCTCACACTCGATCCGATCGAGGGAGTGGAGCCCACATCTCCCGTGCTGACGCACC
This sequence comes from Candidatus Dormiibacterota bacterium, assembly GCA_003170875.1. GTDB lineage: Bacteria > Chloroflexota > Dormibacteria > Aeolococcales > Aeolococcaceae > Changshengia. Next base: position 2,911 of record PMYJ01000142.1, read on the forward strand.
TCGATTCGCAGATCGCCTGGTACGACGAAAGCGCGATCCATTCCATGACGTGGCACTTCCGACTGAGAACTCTTCAGATCCTCACGGCGGCGGTAATCCCCGTCACTCAGGTGTTCGTCTCCGGCGTGGCAGCCCGTATCACCGCCGGCGCGCTGGCGGCGTTTGTGGCAATCGTTCAGGGGATCGATTCCCTGCATCACTACGGCGACCACTACGCAAACTGGCGGGCCACCGCGCAGCAACTTTGGCGAGAGCGCTTCCTGTTCGCCGCGCCGGCCGGACCTTACAAGGGGTTCCCTGCCCACGGCTCAGAGGCACTTGCGACGTTGGCTGACCGCGTCGACGCGATCGAGGCCCAGGAGAACCGTCAATGGCACAGTGCCGTGGTCAAAGACGAGAGCGCCACCCTAGAGGCGAGCCGCACCAAGTAGACACCAGGCGGCTCGGAGCGATGTAGCTCGAGGAAACATCGGAAGCTCCGGCGAGCGCCCGCCGCTTGGGCTCACGAATTCGAGGCTAAGTCACCTCGCACCTGCGGTCTCGAGGCTCGCCAGCCGCCGACCCCAGAATCGACTCGGCAGACGCGGGGCCTCATACACCCACCGTGCCATCGAGGATGGTTGCGCGTTGCGTTGGCGTGTCCGATGTGCCGCATGCGCCGCCGCGCCTAAGAGGATGAGTGGCAGGCTTGAGATCAGTCGTCGAACACGCGCCAGCAGATGGCGCTCCGGCGTTGTTGATCATCGAGAACGAGTTCACGGATGGCGGCGGGGAGATGCTCCCGCTGCCACTCCCGTTCCTTGGCCCGAGATTGCGCAGCGTCGTCGGCCGGGACGCATGCGCCGGCCGCCCTGATGGCGTACGCCGCAGCGCCCAGGTCATGGGCGGCGACGTGAGCCACCGCAACCGCCTGGCCCGCCGACAGTGCAGCCAACTTCGCTGGATCGGCCATCCCGCGCGCCGCGGCATTCGCCTGGAAAGCTGCTCGGTGTGCGTCACCCATGCGCACCTCACCGCGGATCCAGGCTCGACCGACATCGATGGCGTCGCGGGGCCGGCTGTCACCTGGTTGAAGATCCTCGAACAGATGCAGCACGTGCTCNNTCGGGAGGATCGGCACACTCCCATTCCTACCATGCAACGCGGAACCTTTCAAGGCGGTTGAGACAGGTCGCGGGCGAATTCACTAACTCGTGGGGACGTCCTCCGTGGGCGATGGGGCCGGCCTACGGGCTGACTACACAGCTCTCCGCGGACACGCCCCAGATCCGGGCCGCGCTCCGCGAACCCCTGGATGATCCTGACGAAGAGACCCGCGAGGAGGCCGTGTGCGGTCTCGCCAAGCGACGCGATGAGGTCGCCTTCGAGCCCTCCTGGAGTACCTCCGCTCCGGATTCGCCGGAACCGGGTGCATCGACGCAGCCGGGGCCTGGGGAGACCTACGGTTCGTCGACGCTCTGGCCGCCATCCGCGAAACGCAGCCGAGCGTAGCCAACAGCGCGGCAGGCGCCCTCAGGGTCATCCGTGAAGCCAACCCGCGAACGGGGAGGCCCGATCCGGTTACGACCCCCACCTTGCGCCCCATCGGTTCGAAACCGAGGTCTCCTGCGCGTCACGAAACGTCAAATGAGAGCTGAATAGACGGGCGAACGGCAGGCTCGTATTCGGATCCGACCGCAATCGCCCACCCTTATTGCCAAGGTAGGGGTCACGGGTTCGAGCCCCGCCTCCCGCTCCAGCCCTCTCGAGGCGAGTTCAGCGAACCTCGGCGAACTCAAGCCCAAGGCATCATGAGCCGACCAATGTTGGCGTCTGGGCCGTCGAAATCAGGGGGCAAAGCAGGTCCGACCTCTTTGTTGAACTCTTGGCGTCATGCCGCGTCCGTCGTCACGGCGATCCACCGATCGCCCCGAGGCGCCTCAGCTGCGGTCACTCGGAACGAGGTCGTCGTTTTCACCGACCAGGCGCGCCTGGCGCGCCGGGTCCCCCGCCTGGTCCCCATCGGGGTGGTCTAGGGCTGAGCACACCGGCGGCTCCATCAGACACCGAGCGTGACCCGGGCGCACCACGTCCCGGACTGGTCGGACGCGATGTGAAGGTCCTGCCTCGACACAGCCTTGGGGCACGCGCCCACGATCCGCACCCGGTAATCCAAGGGGGCAACCCGGAGGATGATGCAGGGGCCATCGTGGGAGACGGGCTCGACGGTGACATTAACCGGCACCAAACGGCGAACCTCGACGCTGTAGATGACCTCCTCGAGGAGGTACGCCAGCGCGTCGTCGTCGCTCCGCATGCCGAGGAACAGCGGGAAGGACCCCTGGACGGTTGCGCCGCCGATGTCGGCGAAGCTCGCCACCATCCCCAGGATCGCCTCCCTGAGGCATGACTCCCGGTCCGGCCCCCACGCCTCGAGGATGACGTCGGCGGTGTGCGCAACCAGCCGATGTCCGGGCGCCGTCTGGGAGGCCGCCTCACCTGGGGCAGCGCCACCTGCTGAGCCTATCGTCATGCTCCCCTGATGCCAGCGGGGCTGTGGGTTGTCGACTCCAGCGAGGCCACAGCGTCGCTCAGCAGCTCGTGGGCCAGTTGGGAGAGCGCCCGGGAGACCGCCAGGTCCTCCCCCACCCGCGGCAGATTGGGGTCCAGGGGGTTGCGCCGGGCGATGCCGTGGGCCGGGAGCGTGCGGCTACCGACGGTCAGGGTGACCAGCACTCTGGTCCGAGCCTCGTCCTCCTCGAAGCGGAGCTGCACGCTCCACCCCCTCGCTCCTGCCGCGTCGGTCGACGCACCAGGGCTGTCCATCTCCGCCTTCCTCGCTGCCGCGGGTCCCAGGTCCGCTTCGGATGTCATCGACAATGGCACATCGCCGGCACCTGACCAGGGAACAAGGGCCGTACCGATCTGTGACCTTGGCCCCAAGCCATCGGGTGAGCCACCTCCGCCGAGATGGTGCCACCGGTGAGCATGATGACCTCGCTCCGAACCCTATCTGGAATCTGTCTCGACCGCCACACGGCCGGGCAGGGAGCCAGTACAAGCCAATTCAACCGTGGCTCTTTCGACGCCGCCCTCTTCCGGCATCGATGGTCTCCTCGGGTGAGGGATACGCGTTCGCACGCTTACCGTCAGCGACCTGGGGGCTGGGAAGTGCGGCCGCACTCGCGAACGAGCCGTCAGAGGACCCCCGCACTCACGACCTTCGTTTGGGCCTTCCCGGGCTCTCCTGTTGGCGAACGCTTCGCACAGTTGTACGCTGATGACGTGTCTGGTACTCGTGAGGTCCCCGTTCCCGTCGGCCGCGCAGAAGGCCCAGCCCAAGCGGATTCCCGTCACCATGGCGGGGGGCGAGCAAACACGAGTGATCGACGCTCCGGCCGTGCTGTTGGCCGGGGTCCGCGGGAAGAGCTCGGCCGCTCAGGGCAGCGAGGGCTCGACGGCCGGAAAGATGGCGGCGGAGTAGGCGGCCGCATCAGGCGAGCCAGTCTGTTCTTCTTGGGGCCGAGTGCCGGAGCTCCCGGCCCCAGTTTGAACCTCTTCACTTCGCATTCTGCAATCGCAGTGTGAGGCAACGAGCACCATGGCCGGACGATTCGACGAGGGATATCCTGTGAGCAGCGAGACCGATCTCGATTCTGGCCCAGACGAGAGTGAATCGCTCGACGCAGCCGATCGCGAGGCCCGCAACGAGCAACGCTTCGTGCCAGAGGGTCCGCGGCCCGATGAGTCCATCGAGGACGAGGATCGATTCGAGGGCTCCGGTGACGCCGATGAGGTGGTCGAAGCCGAGCCCCCCGGCGAGCACCCCCCGCGCGAGCCCTACAAACGCGATCGAGCGTGAACGGCTTGTTCTGACAGGAACGCGTGCAACTTCGCGTCCCACCTCCCACACGGGGTCCAGCGATGGGAAGCCCTTCGGACCATCCGATTGCCGACCAACCGCCCTGGCGCATTTCAGGTTCTTGCAGCGGGCTTGCTCTGACCTTGCGGTGGCGTGTGCCACTCCAGCGTGGACGCTGGGACGACCCCCGTCTCTGCCGCGGAACCCTCAAGCGACGGGACCCCGACCTGCGAGACGCTCACCGCATGGTGACAATTTGACAGGCGGGGCTGGCCGAATCTCACGTCCTGGCTCGTTACGGCGGCGCGAATACGGGGAGGGCGGACGGCTACGCCGGCTACACACTGCGACGGCCTGGCGCGGTCGACGCCGAGCCAGCGCATCATGGGAGCATGGAGAGCGCGGTGCCTACCCGACACTGGCACCGGCTCGCCGACGGGCGGGTCCAGTGTGACCTCTGCCCGCGCGCCTGCCGGCTGCGTGAGGGGCAGCGCGGCCTCTGCTTCGTGCGGGCTCGCGAGAACGACGGGATCGTGCTCACCACCTACGGCCGGTCGAGCGGCTTCTGCATCGACCCGATCGAGAAGAAGCCACTCAACCACTTCCTGCCCGGGAGCCCGGTCCTCTCCTTCGGCACGGCGGGCTGCAACCTCACCTGTCGGTTCTGCCAGAACTGGGACATCAGCAAGTCCCGCGAGGTCGACACTCTCGCCGACGCCGCCTCGCCGGAGTCGATCGCTGAGACGGCGCGGCGGCTCGGCTGCCGCAGCGTCGCCTTCACCTACAACGATCCGGTCCCCTTTATGGAGTACGCCGTCGACTGCGCCGACGCAGCCCACGCTGCTGGGCTCATGGCGGTCGCGGTCACCGCCGGCTACGTCTGCCCCGAGCCGCGGCGGGAGATGTTCTCCCACATGGACGCGGCCAACGTCGACCTCAAGGGCTTCACCGAGCCCTTCTACCGCAGCGTCTGCGGCGGCCAGCTGGGAGCGGTGCTCGACACCCTCGTGTATCTGCGTCATGAGACTAGCGTCTGGCTGGAGATCACCACCCTGCTCATCCCCGGATTGAACGACTCCGACTCGGAGCTGGACCGGATGACCGGCTGGGTGATCGAGAATCTCGGCCCCGACGTCCCGCTGCACTTCACCGCCTTCCATGCCGACTTCCGGATGCTGGATGTGCCGCCGACGCCACCGGCGACGCTCACGCGGGCCCGCCGGATCGCCCTGGCCAACGGCGTCCGCTACGCCTACACCGGGAACGTTAGCGACCCAGCGGGGGGGACGACGCGCTGCGCCAGGTGCGGACGGGCGGTCGTGGTGCGCGATTGGTACGAGCTGCGCAGCTACCATCTCAGCGAGGATGGGCGCTGCCTCTGGTGCGGCGTGCGCTGCCCGGGTGTCTTTGAGGGACCGCCGGGGGACTGGGGAGGCCGACGGATGCCTGTGCGGGTGGCCGCGGTGGCCGGCCGGTGAGCCAGGGCCCAGTGTCCCCCCGGGTACGGCCGGCCGCCGTCGCGGGGCAGTTCTATCCGGCGGATGCGGTGCAGCTGCGAGCCACCATCCGCGAACTCCTCGCCGAGGCGGCCCCCGTACCTTCGTCGAAGCCCCGAGCGCGGCCCCTCCAGTACCCGAAGGCCATCGTCGTGCCCCACGCGGCCTACCGGTACTCCGGTGTGGTGGCCGCCTCCGCCTACCGGGCTTTGCGCCTGGGCCGGGGCCAGATCAAGCGCGTGGTGCTGCTCGGGCCCGCGCACTACGTGCCGCTGGGGAGGATCGCGGCGAGCTCTGCCGACCGCTGGGCGACGCCGCTCGGGCCCGTCCACATCGACACCGCCGGTCGAGACGCGCTGCTTGACGCCGATCTTGCCGTCCTCGATGACGTGGCCCACGAGGGGGAACACAGCCTCGAGGTCCAGCTGCCTTTCATCCGCATGGTGCTCGGTCAGGTCCGGGTGCTCCCCCTCCTGGTCGGAGAGGTGGCGGCGGCTCGGGTGGCGGAGCTGCTGGAGACGGTGTGGACTGGGCCCGAGAGCGTCGCCATCGTGAGCACCGACCTCTCCCACTACCACGACCACGCCAGCGCCCAGCGGCTCGACCGTGAGACCGCGACCGCCATCTGCGCCTGTGATCCCAGCGGCGTGGCCCGTGATCGGGCCTGCGGTATCTACGCCCTGCGCGGTCTCCTCGAAGCGGCGCGGCGCCACAGCCTGGCGGTGCGGCTGCTCGACGTTCGCACCTCCGGTGACACCTCGGGTGACCTGACCCGTGTCGTCGGCTATGGAGCCTTCGCGCTCGGCTGACACAATGGGGGTCGAGGGCGGGCCCGGGCAGGTCCGCGGGGCAGGAGCCTCAGATGAGCCGCTCCACAGCAGCGATCTTTCGCTCGATCTCTCCGCTCTCCGTGCCGACTCGGTCGTCGATCTTGATCACGGTGGCGGTCCGCCTGACACCGGGAGCCGTGGCCAGGACCTCGTGGCAGCGGGCCAGCACGGCGAACACTTCCGGGCGCGGCCCTTCCACCTCGGTCCCCATGGCTCCGAGCCGGAAGGACAGGCCGCTCTGCTTGATCACTCCAAGCGCCGCGGCCACGTGCTTGGAATAAGAGCCGGACCCATCGTCCGGAGCGATGCTGAACCAGGCAATCATCCTATGGCCTCCCGTGGCTGATCGCGGCAACCCCGCTGCCGTGGGCTCGGCCCGGAGGGCAGCATCAGCAGGTGACGTGGAGGATGGCGTTGGTGTCCTTAGCGTCGCCAGCGAGAAGGTCGATGGCCTGCTCGGTCGGCACCGTCACCAGTTCCACATGGCGGCGATGGGCCTCAGCCCTCACCGCCTCCATGACCGGCAGCGCCCCGGCGGCTCCGGTCCCGACCACCAGCCTTCGGCAGCCCCATGGGATCTCCTCGTCCGCTGACAGCGGGGTATGGCCGTAGCTCTCGCGATGGCGCTTCGACGCGCCCTTCCGGCGTTCTCGGACCCGGCCTCGGTCGATGACCACATCGTGGTGGTAGGTGTGACCGTCGANNCGCAAAGCGTGTGTGCCTCATCGGCCCATCCGTCGACGAGGCCCTGCCCCGCCAGCAGGACTGACGGTCGATTCTCGGGCGGCCGTCGGCTCGTTGGCCCACCCCGAGGCACTACGTCGCCGACCCGCCGGCTCGCTGAGCGTTCGCGGCGACCTTAGGCCGGCCGCTCGGTCAAGCCGCGTCCTCGTGCCCCTCGGCGAGGGCGAAACGATCCCGGTCTGTCCCTATGACCGGTCCCGTCAACCGGACTAACGAAGGTCCTTAGAGCGCTGCTCATCCAGGAACCGGCGCTGGGCCCCGCCGCGGCCTGCCCGCGTCTCCTCGTTCCGAAGCGCACGGGCAATCCGCCGGGCCTCTCGCAGGGGCTCCGGGGTGCGGTAGTGGAGGAGCGCCAGACGCGCCACCGCGAGGGCCACCTCCGGTGACGTCCTCCAGCCGGCGTGGACTGCGACGGGGCGCATCCCGGTGGCGCTCCGGAGCTGGTGGCCGACGAGGGCGCCACCGAGGCGGAGCTCAGCCGCCGAGCCGCTCGTCGGTTCCGGCACCGGCCCCTGGGCCATGAGCGGCCGGTCGGTCACCCCGACCGTCGGAATGCCGAGCCGGGCTCCGAGGTGGAGGGCGAGGCCGCATCCGCGCGGGTGGTCGCGCCCGGTTGCATCCACCAGGAGGATGTCGGGCGCCGACCGGAGCGCCCGTGCGGCCGCCTCGAGGGCCGGACCCTCTCGGAGGGCGAGAAGGCCGGGGGTGTACTCCGCACCGGTGAGCGAGCGGAGGGTGGCCCGGTCGACCACCGCGCCGCCCCGCATCAGCACGGCGCCGAGCCAGATCGGCTCTCCGGCCGCGCCCGGGCCGGGGCTGCCCCGCTGGTGGGCACAGAAGACGGCGCCGATGACCGGTTGCCGGCCGGCCGGGGGCACCCACAGGGAGACGGTCTCGGCAGCGGCCGCCAGACGCTGCTGCAGCGCCTCCAGCTCCGCGGCGCTCTCCGGCCAGACGACCCACGGCCGCTCCATGTGGGCGAACATTGGCACCGGTTACTGCTTCAGGGGTGAAACTGACATGGTGGCGTGGCCCAGGCTGGCCACGCCAGGGTGTCACCGGGGTGTCCGGTCGTCGGGCCAGATG
>PMYJ01000154.1 GCA_003170875.1 Candidatus Dormiibacterota bacterium
TATCCGGGCGCCGAGCACCGCCACGAGGCCCAGCAGCCCACGCCCATCACCTTCGGCCCACTCGGGGAGATCATCGTTGCCAGCAACTGAGCAGCACTACTACTACGCGACCGGCCGGCGCAAGTCCGCGGTGGCACGGGTGCGTCTCGTCCTCGGAGACGGGGTCCTGCTCATCAATGGGCACCCCCCGAGCGAGTACTTCGGGCGTCGTGACCTCGAGACCGTGGTCACCCAGCCGCTCCGGATCACCGACACCGTCGATCGGTTCGCCGGCACCGTCAAGGTGTTGGGCGGCGGCGTCGCAGGCCAGGCCGGGGCAGTGTGCCACGGCATCGCCCGTGCCCTGGTGGTCGCCGACCCCGAGCTGCGCGGGGTGCTCAAGAAGGCCGGTCTCCTCTCCCGCGACCCCAGGGAGAAGGAGCGCAAGAAGCCCGGGCTTAAGCGCGCACGCAAGGCTCCTCAGTACACCAAGCGCTAGCGGCGGGCCCCGGGATCGATCCACCCGCCTCGGCGGAGGGCCCGATCCCCCATCATCTCCGCTGATGCCACGGATAGCCCTCGTCCACGATTGGCTCAACCGGCCGATCGGCGGCGGTGAGCGCGTGCTTCTGGAGCTGGCCCGGCTGTATCCGGACGCGCCGGTCTACACCCTGCTCTTCGACGGGAGGTGGTATGCGGGGGAGCTCGACCCCGCCCGGGTCCGGACATCCTGGCTCCAGCGACTCCCGGAGCAGGTGCGCTCCCGCCCGCGCTACCTCCTGCCCCTCATCCCCGCAGCGGTCGAGGCCTGGGACTTCTCGGGGTTCGACGTCGTCCTCTCCAGCTCGGTGGCCTTCGTCAAGAACGTCACCACCCCGGCGTCCACCCTGCACGTCTGCTACTGCCACTCGCCCATGCGCTTCGCCTGGGACTACTGGCCCCGCTACGTCGAGGAGATGAATGTGGGGCCGCTCCGGCGGCTCGCGGTCACCGCAATGGTGGCGCGCGCCCGCCGCTGGGACCTCGCCGGGGTCCCGGGGGTCGATGCCTGGCTGGCCAACTCGGAGACGACTGCCGGTCGGCTGCGCCGCTACTACCGGCTGGGCGACGTGACGGTCATCCCTCCTCCGGTCGATGTCGACGGGCTCCGGGCGCTGGCGTCCGCACCCAAGGGGGAGCACTGGGTGACCCTCAGCACCCTCACCGAGTACAAGCGGATCGACCTGGCGGTCCGGGCCTTCACCGCATCGGGGCGTCCGCTGGTGGTGATGGGGGACGGTCCGGATCGTGGCCGTCTGGAGAGACTCGCCGGGCCGTCGGTCCGCTTCGCCGGGCATCTCGACGATGCCGCCCGGGGCGAGCTCCTGGCCGGCGCTCGCGCGCTGGTCTTCCCGGGCGAGGAGGACTTCGGCATCGCCGCGGTCGAGGCCCTCGCCTGCGGCACCCCGGTGGTCGCCTACGCGCGCGGTGGGCTCACCGAGATCGTCGAGGCCGGCCACACCGGCGTCTTCTTCGACGAGCAGTCGGTGCCGGCGCTCAACGCCGCGGTGGAGAAGCTCGCCGGGCTCCCGATCCGGCGCGACCAGCTGGTGGCCGCGGCGGGCCGGTTCACGGCGTCGCGCTTCCGGGAGAGCGTGCGCGACTTCGTCGACCGTGCTGCCGCGGACCACCTCGCGGGGGCCCGGGGAGATCGATCTGGCCGGTCGGGACCGGCTGTGACCGCGCGAGCGCGCGTCCTCGGGGTTGCGGTCGACCCCCTGACCGTCTCCGAGGCGGTCAACCGGATCGTCGAGCGCGCCGCCGATCCGGAGAGCCCTCCCGCCTACGTGCTCAAACCCTACGTCGAGTTCTTCGGCCCGCGCGCCACCCCGGCCGTCCGGGCGATCTTCGAGGGCGCCTGGCTGAGACTCGCCGACGGCGTCGCCGTCCAGTGGGCCGCCGCCTATGAGCGTCGGCCCGGCCACCGCACCCTTGACCTCCTGCGCTCGCTGGCCGCCATCGTGCTCAGACCGCGATCGGTCACGACCGTCATCCCCGAGCGGGTGGCGGGGGCCACCCTGACCCTTGCCCTCCTTCGAGCCTGCCGCGATCGGGGACTCGGGGTGTTTCTGATCGGCTCGCCCAAGCACAGCTCGATCACGCATACGGCTCGGTACCTGGAGGGCGCGTTGCCAGGGCTCCGGGTCATGGGAACGGCCCCGGGCAGGGTCGATCCCGCCGGCGACCCCGCGCTGCTCGCCGAGCTGCGACGCTGCCGGCCCGACCTGATCCTGGTCGGAGTCGGATTCCCGGCCCAGGAGCGGCTGATGGCGCGCCTCTCCCCCCAGCTCGGCCACGGCGTCCTGATCGGCGAGGGCGGCAGCTTTGACTTCCGCGAGATGGGCGGCGGCATCCGCCGCGCCCCCGGTCCCTTCCGGCGGCTCGGCCTGGAGTGGCTCTGGCGCCTACTTCGCGAGCCGCAGCGGCTCGGCCGGCAGCTCGCCATCCCCCGATTCGTGCTCGCTGTGCAGCGCGAGGCGCGCCGCCGCGACCAAACATCCCCAAAGTGATCGCAGCCATGGCAGAGTCCCGCGAATGCTGAGCGTCATCGTTCCCGCCTTCAACGAGGTGCGGCGCCTGCCCGCGACCCTGCAGGCACTCCGGGTGTACCTCGACGGCGCGGGAGAGGAGTACGAGGAGTACGAGGTCATCGTCGTTGACGACGGCTCGCGCGACGGCACCGCGCACGTGGTCGAGGAGACCGCCGCCGGGTGGGAGCAGCTCCAGGTCATCAGGCTCCCCCAAAACCGGGGCAAGGGCGCCGCGGTTCGTGCCGGGATGCTGGCCGCGCGGGGCCAGCTCCGCCTCTTCACCGACGCCGACCTGAGCACCCCGATCTCCGAGCTGGCCAAGCTGCGCGAGCTCATCGAGGGGGCGACCGCCGTCGCCATCGGCTCCCGCGCCGTCCACGACTCGGAGGTCGAGGTTCACCAGCCGTTGAGCCGGGAGCTGATGGGCCGTTCCTACAACCGGATGCTGCAGCTGCTCGTGCTGCCCGGGCTCCATGACACCCAGTGCGGCTTCAAGCTCTTCACCGCAGCCGCCGCCGTCGCCTGCTTCACCCCGCTCCGGACGCCGGGGTTCGGGTTCGACGCCGAGGTGCTGCTCCGAGCCCGGCGTCTCGGCTGGAGCATTGCCGAGGTCGGCGTGGTGTGGCGGCATGCGGAGAACTCCCGGGTCAGTCCCATCCGCGACTCGCTGGGGACCCTGGTCGATCTCATCAGGCTGCGGATGCGTCGCGATTGACCCTCTGAGCCGGCGGTGCCATCTGGAGTGCCCGGCCGCCGGGACCGGAGGCCCCCAGGCGGGGGTCGTCCAGCGCACCAGCGGGGGAGGCTGCTAGCCTAGACACGCTGTGGTCATGGCGTCTGACGGGATCAGGGTGGGGCCGCTCGGCTCGTCACCCTTGCGGGACCTCTCGCATGCCCTGGAGGAGCGGGCACGGGAGTTGGAGACGCTCATCGCGGGCCTCGATGAGGTGATCGCGGAGCAGTCTGCTGAACGTACCCGGGTACGTCTCGCTCTGGCCCAGGCCGAGGAAGTGCGCGCGCAGATCATGGAGCACCGCCGCCTGGTGCGCCCCGAGGTGCTCGCCGGCGCCCTGCGGCGCAGCGGCGAGCTGTACGCCCGTATGCGTTCCCTGGACTCCCGCCTGGAGGGGCTGGAGGAGCGGCGCGCGGGGATGCGGTCGGAGCGGGACCAGCTCGGTCAGATCCGCCCGCTGGCGGCGGAGCTGAGGGCGGATCAGGGCGCGCGTTTGGTGACTTCCGACGACCCACAGGTGGTCTGCCGGCGGGCCGAGCGTCAGCTCCAGCGGCTGGTCAGCCAGGACCACGAGGCGATCAGCGACATGATCATGTCCGGACCGCTCGAGGACCTCGCCGATGTCGTCCTCGCCGTCGAGCTGATCGGACGCCGGGTCGGTCGGGCTCCGGCCCTGACCGTCACCTCCGAGGTCACGCAGTGCAAGGAGGTCACCCGCCGTGCCATGGCGCGGATGCACCGCCTGCTCTTCCAGATCAGCCCCGAGGGCCTGGAGGAGGAGGGTCTGGTCGCCTCCGTGCGCCGCGCCGGAGCCGACCTCATCGGCATCGTGATCGTCGGGGTCCAGGTGATCGGCGAGGAGCGGCACCTCTCTACCCCGATCGGCCTGGCCGCCTTCCGGGTGGTCGTGGAGGCGATCGAGAATGCCTACCGGCACGGCCGGGCCGACGAGGTGGAGGTGGTGGTCGCCTTCCTGCCCGGCCGGCTGCAGGTCGTCGTCGGCGACCATGGGGAGGGCTTCGACGTCGGCGCTACGGAGGCGAGGCTCGGGCGCACGCGGTCTCTCGGCCTGATCAGCATGCGCGAGCGCGTCGAGAACGTCGGCGGCTCCTTCGAGATCCGCAGTGCCCTCGGCGCCGGGACCGAGGTCAGGGCCGTCTTCACCTCGCCCTGAGCGACCTGGACGCCGTCAGGCGGTGGTGGTGGCCCTCGCCTGGAAACGGCCGATGCCCGGCCGCTGGGTGCGCTCTCGCTTCAGCTCGTAGAAGTGTTTCGCCGTGAGCAGCCAGGAGACCCGGTCCCAGAGCTCGCCAGCCGCCTCGCCGGTGATCCGCGCATCGACGCACGGCCCGAAGGTGGGCGGGGCGTCTCCGAGGACCAGGGTGGGGACCCCGAAGGCACCGCGCGCCGCGATCGCGCGATGCTCGGCCAGCAGCTCCTCCTTGGTGCTCGGGTCCACGGCCGCGGCGTCGACCAGAGCGGGGTCGAGGCCGGCGACGACCAGGGCCCGGCGCAGCACGGCATCGTCGTCCAGGGGCTCGCCGCGCTCGTGGTGGGCCTCGCCGAGCTCCGTGAAGACCTGGGCCAGCGCGGCGTCGCCGCCGGCTCGCCGCGCCGCGACCATCACCCGCATCGCGGTCTCGCTGGCGCGGTGGAAACGGAGGTGGCGCTCGTCCGGCTCCTTGTCCCGGTTGATCTCAGCGAGGATGAAGAGGCGGGTGGTGACCCGGACGGGTCGGACCTTCTCGACCTCGACCAGCCAGCGGGAGGTCAGCCATGCCCATGGGCAGGCGGGGTCGATGTGAAGGGTGAGATCGGTGAGGTTCGTCATCCTCCCACCATACGCGGCGCGTCTTCCACGGCTACCATGCGCTGGTGGTGCCCGCTACCCTCCGCCTGGAGACCGCGGACGGCACCGTGGTCGCCGAGCACTGCGCGGTTGCCGGCACCTTCCTGGCCAGATTCCGCGGCCTGATGTGGCGCCGCGAGTTGCCGGCGGGGGAGGGCCTGTGCATCCAGAACTGCGGCTCGATCCACATGTTCTTCATGCGCTTCGCCCTGGACGTCGCCTTCGTGGACGGCGACGGCCGGATCCTCCACGCCTGCCACACGATCCGGCCCTGGCGGATCTCCCGCGTGGTCTTCGGATCCAAAGCTGCCCTCGAGCTGCCCGCCGGCACACTCCGTAAGCTGGGGATCGACCGGGGCTCGGTCCTCAAGCTCGTTTGAGGAGAGAGATGCGCGTCTCCATCGTCACCGGCCACCACGTCCCGCCCGATGCCCGCGCCTACGCCGAGGCCAAGCTGCGCCGCCTGGAGCACCACGCCAACCTCGACGAGGTCAACCTCACCGTGGAGCTGGAGACCGCCCTGCTCCCGCAGGCCTCCGCCGAGATCGTCCTTCACGTGCACCGCACTCGGCTGTCCGCCCGCCAGGAGGCGGCGAGCGTCCGCGAGGCGATCGACGGCGTCATCGACAAGGCGGACGAGCAGGTGCGGCGCCACCACGACCGGGTCACCGACCGCAAGGGCAGGATCCGGGCCGACGCCGAGCCGCCCCGGCCCTGAGCCGTGCCGGCCCTGAGCCGTCCCGGCCCCTGTCCGAACTTGATGCCTCGGGAAGGGTTGGCCCGGCCGGCCGGCTGGTACGATCCAGCTCGGCACGGCGCCGCCAGGCCCGCTCGGAGCGGTGACGGGCGCTCCGGCCACGTCATCATGGAAGTTCGGTATTCCTGCTCAGAAGCCTCAAGTCCCTGCTAGGAAGTCTCATGTCCCTCTTCAGCAAGGTGCTCGGTGATCCGCACAGACGGGAGATCTCTCGCCACCTGAGGGTCGTCGGGGAGATCAACGCCCTCGAGGAGGAGATGCGCGCGCTCTCCGACGACGAGCTGCGCCATCGGACCGAGGAGTTCCGGGAGCGGATCGGCTACGCGGGCGCCGACATCAGCTTTGGCCAGTCCTACGCCGAGGACCTCGACGTCCTCGGGGAGACCGCCGCCAAGGCGCAGGCCGAGTTCGCCAGCGGCAACGTGAGTGCGGAGAGCGAGGCGGAGATCGAGCGGCAGTTTGCCCGGCGTGAGAAGAAGGAGCGCGATGAGGAGCAGACGGGTCTGCTCAACGAGATCCTTCCTGAGGCCTTTGCCGTGGTCCGGGAAGCGTCGCGCCGCGTCCTGGGGATGCGCCATTTCGACGTCCAGCTGGTCGGGGGCATCGTGCTCCACGACGGCAAGATCGCCGAGATGAAGACCGGCGAGGGCAAGACCCTGGTCGCCACACTTCCTCTTTACCTGAACGCGCTGGTGGGCAAGGGCGCCCACCTGGTCACCGTCAACGACTACCTGGCCCGCCGTGACGCCGGATGGAACGCTCCCGTCTACCACTTCCTGGGCATGAGCATCGGGGTCATCGCCGGGCAGAACCTCTCTTTCATCTACGACCCCGACTTCCTCGACGAGAGCCATCCCGACTCCCGCCTCCAGCACCTCCGTCCCTGCACACGTCGCGAGGCCTACGGCTGCGACATCACCTATGCAACCAACAACGAGCTCGGCTTCGACTACCTACGGGACAACATGGCGATGACCGTGGAGCAGTGCGTCCAGCGCCGGCTCCACTACGCCATCGTCGACGAGGTCGACTCCATCCTCATCGACGAGGCGCGCACCCCGCTGATCATCAGCGGCCAGGGCAGCGAGCCCACCGAGAAGTACTACACCTACTCCCGATTGATCAAGAATCTGGTCGCCGACGAGGACTACACCAGCGACGAGAAGACCAAGTCGGTGACCCTCACCGACGAGGGGGTCGTCAAGATCGAGAAGTGGACCGGGATCTCGAACATCTTCGACATCGAGCATGCCGGGGAGGCTCACCAGGTCAACCAGGCACTCCGGGCATGGGTCCATTACCAGCTCGATCGCGAGTACATCATCCGCGACGGCGAGGTGGTGATCGTCGACGAGTTCACCGGCCGGACGATGCCCGGACGGCGCTGGAGCGACGGACTCCACCAGGCGATCGAGGCCAAGGAGGGGGTGCAGGTCAACCAGGAGAACATCACCCTCGCGACCATCACCTTCCAGAACTTCTTCCGCCTCTACCACAAGCTGGCCGGGATGACCGGTACGGCGATCACCGAGGCGGAGGAGTTCGACAAGATCTACAAGCTCGAGGTGGTGCCGATCCCCACCAACCAGCCGATGGTCCGCCGCGATGAGCCCGACCTGGTCTACATGACCGAGCCCGTCAAGTTCAAGGCGGTCGTGGAGGACATCGTGGACCGCCACAAGGCCGGACAGCCGGTGCTGGTGGGGACGACCAGCATCGAGAAGTCGGAGCGGCTCTCGCGCATGCTCGAGAAGCAGGGGGTCGTCCACAACGTGCTCAACGCCAAGCAGCACGAGCGCGAGGCGGTGATCATCACCGAGGCGGGCCAGCAGGGGGCCGTCACCATCGCCACCAACATGGCGGGACGAGGTACCGACATCGTCTTGGGCGAGGGCGTCCCCGACCTCGGGGGTCTCTACATCATCGGCACCGAGCGCCACGAGTCGCGCCGGATCGACAACCAGCTGCGCGGCCGTGCCGGGCGCCAGGGTGACCCCGGAGAGACTCGCTTCTTCCTCTCCTTCGAGGATGACGTGATGCGCGTCTTCGGCGGTGAGAGGGTGCAGGGGCTGCTGAACCGGCTGCACGTCGACGAGGACCTCGCCCTCGAGTCGAGGACGTTCAGCAAGCAGATCGAGAGCTCGCAGGCGCGGGTGGAGGGCTACCACTTCGACACCCGCCGCCACGTCGTCGAGTACGACGACGTCATGAACAAGCAGCGCGAGATCATCTACGGCGAGCGTCGCCAGATCCTGGAGGGGGTCGACACCCGGGCCAACTTCCTCCACATGCTGGAGCACGTCGTCGCCGAGGAGACCCCCACCTTCTGCGAGGGGCGGCATCGCGACACCTGGGAGCTGGAGCAGCTCTGGGATCGGATGCGGCAGTTCGCCGGTCCGCTGCTGCCCGCGATCGCCGACGTGGACCTCGCCTCACTGGGGGACAGCATTCCCGAGGTGATCGAGACCCTGGTCGGCGAGCTGACCTCGCTCTATGAGGAGCTGGAGGCCAAGCACGGCGAGGAGCTGATGCGGCGTGCCGAGCAGCTGGTGATGCTGAGCGTCATCGACGAGAAGTGGCGCGCCTACCTGACCCAGATGGAGCACCTGCGGGACCAGATCGGCTTCCACGGCTACGGTCAGATGGACCCGCTCGTCGAGTACAAGCAGGAGGCGTACCACTCCTTCCAGGACCTGATGGCCGAGATCCAGCGGGACATCGTCCGCTTCCTCTTCACCGTCAAGTTCGAGGCCCTGCAGCCTCCCCAGGAACCACCGCCCTCCGAGGCCGCGGCGGGGGAGACCGCTCCGCCCTCTCCGCGTGCCGATCAGCCCGGCTCCGGCCGGCAGGGGGACGCGCCTCCCATCGCCGGCCCCGACGGTGCAGCCTCGGGATCGCCCGGGGATGCCGGCCCCGCGGCCCCGCCGGCTCGACCGGCGGCAGCGGCGGCCAGCGGTTCCCTGGCGCGGGCCACGGTGAAGGGTGGCGGGCCGGCGCCGGCGCCGGTTCGTGTCCCCGCTCCGGCTCCTGCGCCCGGTCCGCTTATCGCTCCCCAACCGGTGGGAGGCGGTCCAGCTCGGGCGGGTGCCCCGGTGCGGCCCCCGCTCTCCATCCCCGGCGTGGCCGGCATGGTGCCCCGGACCCGCGTGACCAACGTCGTGGAGCGTTCGTCCGAGGGTTCCCGGCGCACCGACGCCCCGGGGGCGGCGGCGACGGGCGGCGCCAACGGCGCCGGATCGCCGCGCAAGATGGGGCGCAACGAGCGCTGCTGGTGCGGCAGCGGGAAGAAGTACAAGTTCTGCCACGGG
>PMYJ01000117.1 GCA_003170875.1 Candidatus Dormiibacterota bacterium
CTGGGGATGCCGGCGCCGGAGCGGGTGTAGGGCGGCGGGCCGACGCTGCGGGACACCCCCGTGTGCGGCACTGGAACGGACTTGACACCGTCATGGGCTGACGGGAGGCCGGCACCTATAATTCGGCAGGTCCGGCACGCCCCGTTCGTCTAGAGGCCCAGGACACCGCCCTCTCAAGGCGGAGATCGGCGGTTCGAATCCGCCACGGGGTACCACGGGGTCAGGGAGGGCTGATCGTCCAGCCGGGAGCGGCGCTCCGCCGGGGCGAGCTCAGCCGGAAAGGGGGCTCCTGGTGAAGGATTCCCAATCAGCTCAACGAAGCTGGCGGCGCCAGGCCCGGGGGACGAAGAGCCTCTCGCCGTCTACGGGGACCCATCCCGCCCATCCAGCTAGGGATTCCAGGGGAGCGCGCGGAACCGCGCCAACCAACCGCTTGGGCCACAAGAAGACATTGTGGCCGCAGTCCAGGACATAGACGGTGTCGTCGGCGACCGCCAGGAGCCGGAACGCAACGACCCGCAGGCTCGCCAGCCACCCTATCCCATAGCTGAGCAGGAGCCACAGAGGCGTGAGAAACCACAGGATGCGCGTGAACCGGCCCGAGAAAACGAGCCACCCCATCTGCGCCCACAGCGCCGTGAACACGGCGATCCAGATGAGCGTCGGAACCACGACACCGCGGGTCTGAGCTCCGATCACACGCCGGACCTCCGTCCCAGGTGGCAGGAACGGTAGCGCGCGCCGGATGAGCCTCCGCCGGCCCCACCGTTTCACCGCAAACGCCCCTCCCTCGGCAATCCTCTCGGAGGCGGTCAACCGACCGATCACGCGTTGCCTCCGATCGCCAGTCTACGTGGACGGATCAGGGCACTGGTGAAGGTGACGGAGGATCAGCGGTAGGGGTTTCGCCGCGTTTCACCGGGCTTCCGTCTCATCGGCCTTCGCGGGTGTGCCCACCGCCCGCCAGGTGACCGCCTGGAGACGACCCCACGTGCCCCGGACCTTGCGCCGCTCGCCCAGCTCGTAGCCGAGCTCGCGCAGCCGGGTGCCGTCAGTGAGGATCAATCGGGGGTGGCGGTACTCGCGCTCCACCTCGGTGGGAAAGCGGCCGCTGGCCAGCCACCCCTGCTCCTCGAGGGCGTAGCCGCGGTCCTCGCGGACGGCGCGGATCGGCCCCACGGCCATGAGGGCGAGGAGAGCGACGATGACGACCGCCAGCAGGGCTGTGACGAGATAGTTCATGCGGTCGATCGGGCCTCGATCGAGGCTTTTGCGCCGATATCCATGAGAGCCTCACTGTAGGCGCGTGACCTGGGCGCGGTGGCACACCGTCGCCCGGCGGTTAGAATCCAGACGTCCCCGCCCCCTCGCAGGAGCCTCCTCATGGCCAACAACCTCAAGGAATCCAAGGGTGTCCTTTCCCAGAAGGAGATCCTGACCTCAGTGCGCTGCCCCGTCTGCCACCAGCTGATGCGGCAGAACGAGATCGGCATCGAGATCGCCTTCCGCCACGCCCGCAAGCCCGGGGAGCCGAAGCGCGAGCGGATCGTCAAGCACACCAAGAACTGCAAGGCCGCCTAGCAGGGCCTCGGATGCCGGCGTCCCGCCGCCCGAGCGTCCCCACCGGACCTCCCGCGATCAGTTGAGATCGAAGTAGAGGTGCAGCGGAGCTGAGCTCTCGGCGTCGGTCCCGCCGAAGAAATCCCAGCCCTTGACGGTTACAGCACGGGAGAGGGTGAGCCGGAAGGTCACCTGGGACCCACTCTGGCGGGTAACCGCGGAGACGATCCCGCCGCCGCTGTCGCCCTGGATGGAGCTGGACGCGCTGACCCCGGTGAAGGCGACCACCATGGTCGTCGTGGTGGGGAAGCTCACCGTCGCGGTGGGATCCGCGCCCGACGTCCCGCCGAGGTCAAAGACGATACGGGTGTATCCGGTGCCCGCCTGGACGTCGCAGCAGCGGACGGCCTCGAGCTGCCAGCCGGTGCCGGCTCCGCCGTACGTCTGGGTCGTGACCACCGGGGTGGGCACCGGCGTCGGCACCGGCGTCGGCGCGGGCGTCGCCGAGGCGGTGGGGGCGGCACTCGGCGCGATCGAGGGTTGCAG
The DNA here is from genome assembly GCA_003170875.1 of Candidatus Dormiibacterota bacterium. Lineage (GTDB taxonomy): Bacteria > Chloroflexota > Dormibacteria > Aeolococcales > Aeolococcaceae > Changshengia. Next base: position 2,107 of record PMYJ01000117.1, read on the forward strand.
GCCGGTGGCCGGCTGCGACTGCAGCGCCGGGGTGGCGCGGGAGGTCGCCCCGGTGCTCGCCGCCAAGGGCAGCGGGGTCGGACCCCCGGCGTGCGAGACCAGCAGGCTCACCGTCAGGACCAGCACGGCCAGGATGCCGACGATGGCAAGGACGAGGTAACGGCGGCGGGATTGGCCCGCGAGATGGCGGAAGCGCTGGGGGAGGTCGGCGAAGCGCCCCGATCTCGTCTCCACCTTGCCGGCGCTCGGCCCGATCCAGCGCCGGTCCCCGAGCTGGCGGGCGTGGCGGCCCGGCTTGCCGGGGCCCCGGTCGAGGTCGCGGACGCGTGGGGTGCTGGCCTCGGCGATCATCGCCGAGTCGAAGGGCGGCACCCCGGACCATGGAGTCGCAGCCAGATGCTCGACGCCCGAAGCCCGTTGCGCGGGGAGGGCCTCGCCAGTGGGCGGCGCAGCGGGCTCGTCCATCTCGGCGTGCGCATCCATCCGGTACCGCAGCGCAGCCGTGAGCAGCCCCGCCGACTCCGGTGGCTGCGCGCCGTGGCTCGGGCCCGGCGCGGCGGCCGCCGCCCGCTCGGCGTCGCCATCGTCGGCGGCCTGATTGTCAGCCAGGTCTTGACGCTCTACACCACTCCGGTGGTCTACCTATTCTTCGACCGCCTTCAGCAATGGCGGGATCGCGTTCGCGGTGTCGATCGCAGCCATGCCGCGCCGCTTGGCTCCGAGGTCTGAC
>PMYJ01000207.1:0-619 GCA_003170875.1 Candidatus Dormiibacterota bacterium
GCCGCCGCCGCGAACGGGAGGAGGCAGATGCCAAGCCACACCAGCAGCGAGGAGCGGCCAAACCACGCCCCGATCACCAGGGTGAGGCCGAGCACCACGAAGACGATCCCGAACCCCATCTCGGCGGTGAGGTGGATGGCGCCGACGCTCTGCAGGAGCAGAGCGACACCGACGGCCAGGACCACCGCGGCCAGGCCGACGGTGCCGAGGCGGACGCCACCGGACCGGGATGCGCTCCCGGGCCACACTGCCTGCGCCCCGTAGGCGGGCGCGGCGTACGCGGGTTGGGGGGTGTAGGGCGTGTACGAGGAGTAGGAGGAGTAAACGGGGGGGACATAGGGGGGAACGGTCGAGGACACGGGAGGCACCTCCCCGGCCCCTGCCGCCTGGGTGGTGTACCCGGGCTGCGGGACGAAGCCGGGCGGGGGCATGGGGGGGCCCGCCGGGTATCTCGAGGGCCACTGGTCCCCGACCAGGAAGAGCAGGCCGATGCCGATCAGCGCCACCCCCCAGATCAGCCCGGTGTCGTGGAAGTGGAAGCTCCCCGCAAAGACGAAGGCGGCGACGATGAGGAAGACGGCACCGGCGACGATGCGCAGATCGGTGCCCGAGCCCCGGC
>PMYJ01000207.1:674-3775 GCA_003170875.1 Candidatus Dormiibacterota bacterium
GAGGCGACCCCGGCGATGACCCGGTCGTTGCGGAGGCGGTAGAGGCGACGGACCGGCGGCTGCATCGTCCCCATCGGAGGGGCGAAGTCAATTGCCGGCATGAGCACCCACCCGGCCACATAGAGGATCACTCCGAGGCCGCCGACGAAGGTGAGCACGACAAACGCCAGCCGGACCCAGACGGGGTCGATCTCAAAGTAGGCACCCAGCCCGGAGGCAACGCCCGCGAGCATGCGGTTGTTCCGCAGGCGGTAGAGGCGGCGCGGGGGCGGCGTCCCGCCAAACGGCGGCNNTTGACCCGCTGAAGGGTGGCACCGGCCCGCCCGGTGGCGGCAGCGGCCCGCCGAAGGGAGGGACCTCCCCGCCGAACGGTGGCACCGACGCCCCGGGGGACGGAGCAGCTGCTTCTCCAACCGGCGTCTCGCCCGCGGCTGGCGCGTCGGACCCCTCGGGGTTCTGCTGGCCGGGTGTCTGCTCCATGGTTGATCTCCTGGATCTGGCGACCCTCGCGGAGGCGGCGCCGGCGGTCGTGACGCCGGTCCGAGCCTCTCGGTCGCCTGCCCAGCGTGGACCTCGCGTCTGGCGCGCACCATCCGGGGAGTCCCTCGAGTATCCCTGAACCGGGCGGGCATCTCTCAGGGGAGCCCCCGATATCACCTCGCCTCGCCGCGTGTCACGCTTGACACGATGAGCGCAACCTCCGCCACTCACGATCCCGGAGGGACGAACGCGCCACGCGAGGGGTCCGACCAGCCGGAGCCGCGGCGCTTCCGGTTCGTGGTGCGCAGCCGGAGCGATCGCGTTCTGACCGGAACCGCGGCCGGGCTCGCGGAAGCGCTCGGCCTGGACCCGCTGCTGGTCCGCCTCGGCCTGGCCGTGCTCACAGCGGCGGCCGGCGTCGGCCTCGTCCTCTACCTGACGCTCTGGCTACTGAGCGTCGAGCCCGACGCCACCACGCCCACCGCGGCGGCCCGGACCCGCCCTCGGAACCTTCAGATCGCCGCCGTGGCCTGCATCGTGGCGGGGAGCATGCTGATCCTCCGCGACGTCGGCCTCTGGTTCGGCGACGCCCTGGTCTGGCCGGTCGCCGTGGCCGCCGCGGGCTCCGCCCTCATCTGGGTCCGCAGCGACGAGGCCGACCGGCATCGCTGGGCCCGCATCAGCGAGCGGCTGCCCGGCAACCCCGTCGTGAGCGTCTTCGGCGGCCGTGTCTCCCCCCTGCGAGTCGCGGGTGGCGGGCTCCTCGTCGCCGCCGGCATGACCCTCTTCCTGGTGGCCAACCGCGCTCTCGCCACCGCTCGCACCGCACTGCTCGCCGTGCTGGTCACCGCCGTCGGCCTGGGCCTGATCCTGGGGCCGTGGATCCTGCGCCTCGCCCGCGACGCCAGCGAGGAACGCCGGCAGCGCATCCGCTCCGAAGAGCGGGCGGAGATCGCCGCCCATCTCCACGACTCCGTGCTGCACACCCTGGCCCTGATCCAGCGGAGCGAGGACCCCGCCGACGTCGCCGCTCTGGCCCGGCGTCAGGAGCGAGAGCTCAGAGCCTGGCTCGACCACCGGCCCACCACCTCCGAACAGCCGGACCTGCGCGGGGCGGTGGACGCCCTGGCCTCCCGCGTCGAGGAGCTCCACCACGTGACCGTCGACACCGTGGTGGTGGGCGATGCCCCGGTCACCGAGACTGTCGGCGCCCTGCTCCTCGCCTGCCAGGAGGCGGCCATCAACGCCGCCCGGCATTCCGGTTCGCCGCGGGTGTCCATCTACATCGAGTGCGACAGCGACGGGATCACCGCCTACGTCCGCGACCAAGGCGCAGGCTTCGATGTCAATGCGGTGCCCCCGGACCGTCGCGGCATCGCCCAGTCGGTGATCGGACGGATGCGCCGCCACGGAGGTTCGGCGACCATCACGAGCCAGCCCGGCCACGGCACCGAGGTCCAACTCCAGCTCCCGAGGGCCGCGTCATGAGCCCCACCCCTCCCCGCACCCGGCTCTTCCTCGTCGACGACCACCAGCTCTTCCGGAGCGGGCTCCGCGCCGAGCTGGAGGGCGAATTCGAGATCGTCGGCGAGGCCGCCGACGTGGACCAGGCGGTCGCCGGGATCGCGGCGCTCAAGCCCGACGTGGTCCTCCTCGATGTTCACCTCCCCGGCGGCGGGGGGGCCACGGTGGCGGACGCCATCATCCAGCGCGACGCAGGGCCGACCCGCTTCCTCGGGATCTCGGTCTCCGACGCGCCCGAGGACGTCATCGGGGTGATCCGCGCGGGAGCGCGGGGCTACGTCACCAAGTCCATCTCCCCCGCCGAGCTGGCCGATGCCATCCGCCGGGTGCACAGTGGGGACGCCGTCTTCTCCCCGCGGCTGGCGGGATTCGTCCTCGACGCTTTCCGCGGTGACCTGCCCACCAGCATCGACCCCGAGCTGGACCAGCTCACGCCCCGTGAGCGCGAGGTGCTCCGCCACATCGCCCGGGGCTTCACCTACAAGGAGATCGGGGTGCGGCTCAATCTCTCCGCTAAGACGGTGGAGACCCACGTCTCCTCGGTGCTGCGCAAGCTCCAGCTCTCCAGCCGCTACGAGCTGACCCGTTGGGCGATGGACCGGCGGATGATCTGAGGCCCGGCGATCCGGCCGCAGCCCTTTGAGGAGGATTCAGCCGGCAGTCGTCCATCGCCGGAGTCCGGTCGTAGGAGTCCAGGCAAGGCCGTAACCCTCATCACCGAAGACCACGAAGCCCGCCGACTCGACGTCAATGGCAAAGCAGTGGAATTCGGGCTCCGAGGGCTCCCAGTCGATGCGTGCCTTGATCGTCTCGCGGTAGCGGGCGCGCGCCGCCGGGTCGGTGATCGCGACGGCGCGTCCGTAGAGCTTGAAGTCACCCTCGGTGCCCTTCCGATCGGAGACGACGCTGTGGACGACGCACCGCGGGTCGCGGAGCAGATCGAGCGCTTTGCGCGAGTGCCACATCATGCCCAGCATCAGCTCCCCGTCCACGAAGTCCGGCTCGACAGGGCTGATGCGCGGATGGCCGTCCTGCCGGAGAGTTCCGATCAGGCAGAGCTCCCGCTTGCGGAGGCGTTCCTCGCCCAGGATGGCGAG
>PMYJ01000207.1:3836-10560 GCA_003170875.1 Candidatus Dormiibacterota bacterium
GAATATTTCGTGACGAAATGTTCTTTACAGGAGAGGGAGGCATCCCCGGACCTCTCCATGCCGTGGAGCCGGCAACGCCCGAGGTCTACGTGCCCTTCGCCGGCTCCGCCACCGCACGCGGCACCGGCACGGTGATGGCACCCTGGCTCGCCGACGCGACGGACGCTGCGTACTTGGCGAAGGCGCCAGTCCGGTAGCGGGGCTGTGGCGGCTGCCAGGCGCGCAGCCGGGCGGCGATCTCCGCCTCGGGCAGTTCGACCGAGAGCTCGCGGGACGCGACGTCGATCCGCACCACGTCACCGTCGTGCAGCGCGGCCAGCGGGCCTCCGAGGGCTGCCTCGGGCACGACGTGGGCGACCATGAAGCCGTGGGTGGCGCCGGAGAAGCGCCCATCGGTGACCAGGGCTACCTGGTCGTCGAGGCCGGCGCCGGCGAGCGCGGCGGTCACGGAGAGCATCTCCTGCATCCCCGGTCCACCGACCGGACCCTCATAGCGGATGACCACGACATCGCCGGCCTGGACCTTCCCCTCGCGCACCCCGGCAAACGCCTGGTTCTCCGAGTCGAAGACCCTCGCGGGCCCCACATGGTGGGTCTTGTCGTGGCCGGCCAGCTTGATGACGCAGCCTCCGGGTGCCAGGTTGCCGCGTAGGATGGCAATGCCTCCGTGGGCCCTGACCGGGTGGTCGGCGGGGCGGAAGACCTCCTGCCCGGGCGTCTCACGGGCGGCGGCGGCGATCTCGGCCAGGGTGCGCCCCTCGACGTTGCGGGCCTCCCCGTGGAGCAGGCCGAGGCTGAGGAGGCGCTGCATCAGCACCCCCAGCCCCCCAGCACGGTGGATGTCGGTGGCGACGAACCGTCCCCCGGGACGGAGGTCGGCGAGGATCGGGGTCCGGGCACAGATCGTCTGGAAGTCCTCTATCTCCAGGGGCACTTCCGCCTCGGCGGCGATGGCGAGGAGGTGGAGCACGGCGTTGGTGGACCCACCGGTGGCGGAGAAATAGGCGATGGCGTTCTCCAGCGCCTCGCGGGTGACGATGGAGCGGGGCCGGACGTCCTCGGCGACCAGCTTGACCGCCAGGCGCCCGGCGGCGTCGGCGGCCGCAGCCTTGTCGGCGTGGAGCGCCGGCACCCCGTTGGCCCCCGCCGGGCTCAGTCCGAGGAACTCGAGGGCGCCGCTCATGGTGTTGGCGGTGTACTGGCCGCCGCAGGCGCCCGCCCCGGGGCAGGCCGCCTCCTCCACCGCCCGCAACTCCGCGTCGTCGATCTTGCCGGCGTTGAACGCGCCGATGGCCTCGAAGACGTCCTGGACGGTGAGATCGTCGCGTTCGCGAAGCCGTCCGGGCGCGATGGTCCCCCCGTAGAGGACCAGACCGGGGAGGTCCATCCGGCAGAGCGCCATGGCGGCGGCCGGGATCGTCTTGTCGCAGCCGACGATCAGGACCACCCCGTCAAAGCAATGACCCCGGGTCACCAGCTCGATGGAGTCGGCGATCACCTCACGCGAGACGAGCGAGGCCTTCATCCCCTCGGTGCCCATGGAGACGCCGTCGCTGACGGCGATGGTGTTGAACTCCATCGGGGTCCCGCCGGCCGCTCGGATGCCGGCCTTGACCTGCTCGGCGAGGGTGCGATGGTTCCAGTTGCAGGGCATCGTCTCGATCCACGCGTGCCCGACGCCGATGATGGGCCGCTCCAGGTCCTCGCGGCTGAAGCCGATGGCGTGGAGCATCGCCCGGGCGGCGGCGCGGTCGGGGCCGTGGAGCATCACGGCGCTCTTGCGGGGTTGGTCGTTCTGGCTCATGGGCCGCAAGGATACAGGGGGGCGACTCCGCGCGGCCAGGGCCCCGGCCTCAGCGGGTGACCACGAAACCGGCGGGGCCCGTGACCGAGCCGGCCACGAGCCTGAGGTCAGGAAGGGCGGCGATGCACGCCGCGCTCCAGGGATGGGTGTCCACCGGGCCCCCGGACCGAGGACCGACGAACACCGCCCGCATCCCGTCGAGAGCCAGCTCGGCACCGGCCGGATCGGAGCACGCTTGACTCATGGCGACGAGCCTCCAATCGTCAGGGTACGAGGCCGAGTAGCTCTTCGGCTCCGCCTCGACGTCGTGGGTCAGCGCGGTGATCCACTGGCCCGCGTCGAAGGTGCCGTCGTTGAGGATGACCGCCCCCGCCGGCAGCTTCGCCGCCAATGCCTGGATCACCGAGACGTCCTGTGCCGAGATGCGCAGCTGCGTCGAGACGTCGGTGGACATGAACCTGGCTGTGCCGGCCGCGCCGGCGACGACGCCAGCGGCACCGAGGAGCACGATCACCGAGGCGGACCACCGCCTCTCGCGGCGGGGGGAGGCTTTCTCGCCCCGGCGCCCGAGCCGCGACGCCAGCCCGGAGACGCCCACGATGCCGAGGGCGGCGATGACGGGGATCACGAAGAACTCCATCCCTGAGAGCCGGTCGAGGCTGCCCCAGGGATACACCCTCACCCAGATGGGATGGAGGAGCTGGGGACCGGCCAGGTCGAGGATCAGCAGGGCGGGGAGCACCAGTGACCCCAACAGCCAGCGGGCGCAACGTTCACGCACCAGCACCACCCAGCCGGCGCAGAGCAGGAACGCGAAGAGCACCGAGAGGGTCCAGGGGAGGGACACCCGGATGGCATGCAGATCGTGGAAGCGCAGCACCGCCAGATAGCCGACCCCCTCGTCCACCTGAGAACCGGAGACCTGGCCGGCGGCGAGCGCAGGGGAGCGGCTGAGGAGATATCCGGCCGCGACCCCGACGGCGACCGCGGCCAGGGCCGCTCCCGCGCCGGTGAGCGCGGCCCGCCTGCGCTGGAAGAGGATCGCTGCCCACAGCGGTGCGCCGATCACGACGGCGGTCGGTATCTCGAGACCGTGGATCACCCAGATGGCCAGGACGGCGACGCCCGCCATCACTCCACTGGCGGCCGTGGACCTCCCCTCAAGGCAGCAGGCGACGGCGAGGATGAGGGGGACGACGAGGGTGGAGTCGACGAGGTACGGGTAGTCTCCGTAGGCCACCCACCGCGCCGGGAAGATCAGGCCGAGGCACAGCAGCGATGCCAGCGCGGCGACCCGCGCATCGGGGACCGCCCGCCAGGCGAGCAGGCCGACGCTGAGCGGCAGCAACAGAAGACTGACCAGGGCCAGCGGTCCCATGACGTTGGCCGGGCCTCCGGCTCCGAGCTCCGAGGCCAGCGCATCGGTGGCCTCGAAGGCCGTCTGGGTGCGGACGAATCCGGAGCCGGTGGCCGGAACGGGAACCACGGGAAGAATGTCGCGGTCCTGGACGATCGAGGCCGCGACGGCGCCGTGCACAGCCGGGTCGGTGGACGGTGGCAGGGCGTCGCCTCGCAACTCGGTCAAGGTGATGCCGGCCAGCACCAACCCGGCGATCAGGCCGGCGGCGGCGACAGCCCAGCCTGGCCCGGGGCGATCAGTCCCTGCGGTGCGGGCGGATCCGGTGAGGCGCAGGTGACGCACGGAAGCGGCGACCACCAGCGTGACCAGGACGGGGAGGACCGTGACCGGCATGAAGCCGACGTGCATCAGGCGAAACACCAGCCCGATGACCCCCACGATGCCGGCGGAGAACCCCGGCGCCCCGGCGAACCGCTGAACCCAGGGAAGCCGCGGGTCGATGAGGGTCACGACCGCCAGCCCCGGTATGGTCCCCAGGAGCAGGACGACGGGAAGAGCGCGGAGAAGCTGGTCGAGCGGCACCGCGCCGATTCTCCCTTTCCGGAGTTCCGTGCGGCGGTTTCCGCGCTCAGATGTCACGGTTCGGTTACCCGTCGCCACCCCGAGCTCCGGTGCGGGGAACCTTCTCCCCATCAGGTCCACGCCAGCATTGGCACCCAGTGACGGGGTATCTCGACAACCCTTCGACGTCAGAGCTGGCTCGAGAGAGAGAGATCGGTCGAGATGAGCCTCAGGTCACTGCCCCAGCGGGGCCGGCGAGGGGTGGGCGGCGAAGTCTCCCGGGACGCCCTCTCGTGCCTCGGGCTGGCGGCCCTCGGCGTCGGGCTGATGCAAGCCTTCGGCAACCTGACCGACGCTGCGCTGCTCCTGGTGGCCGCGGCCCTGGTGCTGGCGCTGCTGGCGTTGAAGGCCGGCCTGAGGACGCCGAGTCGTGCCTGGTGGGTGGTGACCACCGTCATCCTCGGCCTGACCAATCTTCTCTACCCGCACCTCGGTGGGCCCTTCGCGTACCACGTGGATGCCCAGGTGGCCCTGACCCTGGGGCTGACGGCGACGGCCGGGACCGCGTGCGTTCTGCGGCCTGGCCGTGCCGCCCTGGCAGCGGTGGGCGCCGCGGCGCTCTGCCTGCTCTGGCTGATGGCGATCACCTGGAACTGGGGGTCCGACCCGCTCGATGTCTTCAACTCTGTGACCGGCGCGACCGGCGCCCTCCTCCACGGGGCCAACCCCTACAGTCCGATCTTCAGCTTTCGGGTGCCCCAGTACCCCTGGTACATCCCCGGGCACTTCGTCTACGGGCCCATCGTCCCGGTGCTGGCAGCCCTGGGATGGCTGGTCGGCGACGTCCGCGTGATGTCCGTGGTCGCGCTGGCGGTCACCTTTGCCGGGCTGTGGCTGCTGGCACGACAGGGGACCCATCGCCTCGACGCGCACCGCGTGGTCGCGCTGGCGATCGCCTCGCCGTTCAACGTGGGCATGGTCAACCGGAGCTGGGTGGAGATCTACATCGTCGCGGGGATGGTCATGTGGCTGGCACTGCGCGCCAGCCGCCGGCCCATCGCCATCGTCTGTCTCTGGGTCGCGATGCTGGTGGACCCCGTCACTGCGCTGGTGCTGCTGCCGGCGTTCATCTGGTCAAAGCGAGCGCGGTTAGAGATGGTGGTGGCCGCCATCGGGGCGGCACTCTTCGTCCTGCCCTTCGCCCTCGTCACCGGAGTGGGTCAGTTCCTGCACGACATCGTCGGGTTCCAGCTCGCCATGCCGCCCTGGCACGACTCCCTCACCGTCGCCGCATTCGTCTGGCAGACATGGCATGTGGCACTGCCATCGCTGCTGTCCGTCGTCGTGGTGCTGCTCGCCATCCCACTCCTCGCCTGGCGCGGACGACCCGCGCACCTGGGAGATGTCGCGGTGCAGGCAGCCGTGATCTTCCTCTCCGCCTTCCTGGTCGCGAAGTTCGCCTTCTTCGATGAGTACTACGTCGTCGCGGCGATGCTGGTCACGGGCCTCGCCGGCGTCGGGGTCGCATTCCCGGCGGGCGACGTGGCGCTGCCGGACGTCCACGAGCTGCGCCGTCTCCTCCCCGGCTGGGGCACGCCGAGGCCCCTGGGCTCACCGGTCGACACACCGGTCGATGCGCCGGCCGGGGCCGGCGCCCTGCGCTGAGAGCCCCGACCTCTCCTCCCATCCGCGGGGAGCCCTCGGTCGACGTATCACGATCGTCACCCTGGCTCGGTTGACGCGGCAACCTTCCGCAGGGTATGCTCCCCGATCACGATGACCTACGCCGCCGCCCTGGTACTGCTGCTGGGCCTGCTCCTGATTAGGAGCGGGGCTTCCAGGCTTCAGGCCGGGTCGGTGCGCACGTAGGCCACCAGAACCAGACCGGAACTAGCCGAAGGGGCCCCCTCCCAAGAGGGGGCCCCTTCTTTTATGTCCGGGCCCGAGCAGGAGGCATCGCGATGAGCGCCAACGAGAGTGAGCAGGAGGCAGAGGGATGACCAGCAAGGGACAGGGACCGAGCCCGCGGCCGCGGGACAGCGAGCCGCGCCGCCACGCGCGGGGAGCTGACGCGCGCCGTCACGACGTCGGCTCACAGTGGGGCCTGCTCGCTGCCGCCTCCCGGCGCTCCCGCGGCACCACCCCGACGGGAAACGGGCGCAGGGAGAGGCACCTGCCGTGGGGCACCTCCCTCGCCACCACCTCGCGCCCGGCCGGCTCGCAGCGCGATGACTCCGGAGCCGACTTCGTCCTCCAGGCCATGCAGCGGGCATTCCAGTGATCGGCGCCCGCCCGCAGCCCGCCTCCGCCCCGGCCCCGTCGCCCGAGACACCAGAGGGCGCACCCGCGCGACGGATGACCGGCGCGCAGATCTGCCTCGAGTCGCTCCTGCGTGAGGGCGTCGACACCATCTTCGGCTACCCGGGAGGCGCCAACCTCTACCTCTACCGCTGGCTCCCCGAGTACCCGAAGCTCCATCACATCCTGGTCCGCCACGAGCAGGGCGCCGCTCACGCGGCCGACGGGTACGCCCGGAGCCGTCGCGGCGCAGTCGGGGTGTGCTTCGCAACCAGTGGACCGGGAGCGCTCAACCTGGTCACCGGGCTGGGTACCGCCTTCATGGACTCGGTTCCGGTGGTCGCGATCACCGGCCAGGTCCCGGTCTCCGCGATCGGCACGGACAGCTTCCAGGAGTCCGACGTTATCGGCTCGACCATGTCGGTGGTCAAGCACTCGTACCTCCTGACCCGGGTCGAGGACATCGCCCCCACCATCAAGGAGGCGTTCCACGTCGCGCGCTCGGGCCGTCCCGGGCCGGTGGTCATCGACTTCCCCAAGGACCTCCAGGCCGCTGTCAGCGAGTTCAACTACCCCGAGGAGCCGGTGCGGATGCGCTCCTTCCCGCCGCCGCCTCAGCCCGACCCCGACAAGCTGCGCGAGATCGCCCGGATCATCAAGGAGGCCAAGCGGCCGGTGATCCTCTCCGGACGGGGCGTGCT
>PMYJ01000220.1 GCA_003170875.1 Candidatus Dormiibacterota bacterium
AGGCCAAAGACCTCGCCCGGTTCCACGCTGAAGCTGACGCCGCGCACAGCGTGCAGCGAGCCGTACGACTTGCGCAGCTCCTCGACCACGATGGCCGCCATCTACGTCGGGCCTCCCATGAGTAGGAGATGGTACCGGTCTCCAGCTCGCTGACCGCGGCGCGCTGATTCGCGGCAGTTGTTGCAGGATCCCCAATGCTTTTGGTACGTTCCGAGCCTCCCTTCGGGCACGAGGCACCGGCGCGACGGGATTGAGCGCGGAGCAGCGCGTCACCCGGCCCTGACTCACATCGGGAGGACAGACGTGGACCAGTGGGGACTGCAGCCCTACGGACCGCCAGGGCTGGCACCGATACCCACCGTGGTCAACACGGGCGCCCTCCAGCAGTTCCCCTTCGCCTCGATGGCGGAGGATGTCTCGTCGCTGAGCGCCCGCGCGTGCACCGGCCTCCAGGACGCTGCCGGCGCGGCCGGCCAGGCCGCACTCGAGGAGGCGATGTCGGACCTCGCAGAAACGCTGGCGGTCAGCTTCCAGTCGGCGACGCAGAGCCTGATCGGTCTGGGGGAGGCGCTCGCCGCCGCGGCCAATCGCTACGCCGGCGCTGAGAACGCCATCCGGAGACTGGAGGAGCAGGCCCCGTGAGCACCGATGGCCTCACCCTCCCTCCCGGGGCCCCCGCCGAGGTTGGCTCCGCGGCCTCAGCGCTCACGACCGGCGCGTCCGACCTGGAGACGGAGACGTCGCGGTTCAGCACCGCGGTGACCACGGTCTTGGCCGACTGGAAGGGACAGGCGTCTCAGGCCTTTGAGACCGCGGCGTCCTCGTTGCGCTCGGGCCTCAATGACCTGGCAGCCCAGCAGAACGATGCCGCCGGGGTCCTCTCTACGTACGCATCGGCTCTGACGGCCACCCAGAGGGCGGCCACGCTGGCCAACGAGCAGTACGAGGCGGCCCAGCGCTCCTACGCTGCAACGATGGCCGAGCTCGCATCCATCCGCGCGACGCTGGATCCGGCGGCGGCGTCCACGACGGCACAGACAGAGCAGCAGGCCGTGGACACCCTGAGCGCGGCCTACGCGCAGGCATGCGCCCAGTGCGAGGAGGCAAGGTCCGACGCCACCCAGGCGGCGAGTGTCTGCGCCGCCACGCTGGAGCAGACCTCGAGCGTCATCAAGAGCATGACGGTGCACCAGTTCCTGGACATCCTGAGTGGACCGGGGTCGGTGCTCGGAGCCTACGGCGTCTACCAGCAGGTCAAGGAATGGGACAACACCCTGGACCTGGACCAGGCCGTCGCAACCGATGACTGGGATTATCTGAAGACGCTGAACCCGGCAGCGTACAAGAGCCTCCAGGGCGTCGTGGACAACCCCAAGACCACGAGTGCCGCGGCGAGGGATGCTCAGCAGGACTACATCGATGATGTGCTCTCGGACCAAGCCACCGCGAATGCGCGTGCCGCAGCGGGTTTCAGCTTCGGCGGCCCGACGGACTTCGTGGGCGACGCAGGCCTGCTTCTCGGCGCCGGCTCGGACGTCCTGGTCCTCGTCGACGGGCAGTCGAGCGTCGAGGACAAGGTGATGGCTGGCGCCAACCTGGCGGGGATCGGAACTGTCGGAGCATCGCTCGTCGGGGTCAACCTCGGGGCCGACTGGATCCCCGGCGTCGGAGAGGTCGTGATTGGGGTAACCGGCCTCTACTTCCTGGCCCAATGGGTCACCTCCACCGGGGCGCAATGCCACACGCTCTTTGGCACTCCCCTGCCCGGACCCGGCTGCCCGGCGCCGTAGTCGATGTTGCGCCGCCTCCGACCCCCGCGCCGGCCCAACAATCTTCAGCTCGCGCTGGAATGGTCGGAGGTCTTCGAAGCCGGACGGTTGCGGGACCCTTCCCTGACCGACGGCACGCTCGAGCCGGGCGAGCGGTTCGCGGTGCGCATCGGCCCGGTAAAGCAGGTCACCTTCGCCGCGACAATCACCTGCGACGTGGCCAGCACCGGAGCCACCGGCACGCTGGTGGCCACGGACCGCCGCGTCCTGCTGCTCGATGGGACCGCGATCATCGGCCAGTGGGTGTGGAAGACGGGCGTCAAGCGCGTGTCCCAACTCATCAGCGGCCGCGGTGTCCTGTGGTCTGCATCGGCGGAGCGAGACGCGGCAGGTGTGCTCCCTCTCGAGGGCCTGGTCGACCCCGCGTACACATCCTTCCGAGATCGGGTCTCGAGGGCTGAGATGAGGGTCGGCGAGCTCGAGTTCATGAAGGTGCAGATCGCCTGGCGCGCCAGCCAGCCGGGCGGCCTCACCGCCTGGCGCGAGGATTTCCGCGCCAAGTACGCCGAGGTGCTCACAGGCTGAATGTCTCCGCCAGCGGCCCAGGAGCTCGGCCACTACACCTCCGCCGAGCTGCGCGCGTCCGGGGTGAGCGTCATCGGATTCCTCCAGCCGCTCTTCGCCCGGCCGGTGGGGGCGAGCGGGGACGGGGGGGAGAAGGAGGCGGCGGAGGGTCTGGTCCGGCGCGGCCTGCGCGCCGGCCCCGGTCCGTCCGGGCAGGCGCTGGGTGACCTGGCCGCGACGTTGGAGGCGATCGCGGCTGCGTGGGCCTTCGCCGGCTGCGCCTTCCAGCAGCGGCTCCAGATGGTGAGTACCCAGGGCACGAGGTGGCTGGTCCTCGGTGCCCGTCGGGGACCGGACGTGTCGTGGAGGTCGGCAGCCCCAGCCGGACCGGGGCGGGTGCGATCGGCGATCCGGGCCATCCTGGCCGGTGATCCTGTTCTGCTGTAGCCGGCCGTTCGCATGACCTGAGAAGGCCGGCACTCCCATCAGCTGGAGATCGTTCCGGCCTCCTTGTCGGTCACCGCGGAGCGCTCGCTCGCCTCCACGCAGCCGTCGATGACCGCGGTCATCACCCGTCCCACGGCCTCGGCGGAGAGACGTGGCACCCGGCTGGCGACGTGCGCGATCACCTCCTGTTCGCGTCCCGGGTCGCGGACGGTCAGACCGCTCCGGCGCTTGTCCCGCTGCACCGCGTCGACCGCAGCGGCGCGGCTCTGGAGCACGGCTCCCAGGGCCAGGTCCAGCGAATCGATGATCTGGCGGTGCTCGGCGAGCTCCGCCGCCTGGTGGCCGCGCAGCATCGGTGCCAGCACCGCGGCCCCGGCGATGATCGCCTCCAGGGTCTCCGGCGTGATGGCCTGCGCCGCGTCGCTCCAGGACTCCGCGGGAATGGGGTGGGATTCGATCAACAGCCCGTCAGCCCCGGCGGCCACGGCTGCCAGCGCCAGCGCGGGGACCCAGTCGGCACGGCCGGCGGCATGGCTCGGGTCGACGATAACGGGCAGTGGCGTGCGCTCGCGCAGGACGGGCACGGCGGAGACGTCAAGGGTGTTCCGGGTGGCCGTCTCGAAGGTGCGGATGCCCCGCTCACAGAGGATGACCTGGGGGTTGCCCTCGGCCAGGATGTACTCGGCGGCGGCAAGCCATTCGTCGTAGGTGGCGGCCATCCCCCGCTTGAGCACGACCGGGAGGCCCGAGCGGCCCGCGGCGCGCAGCAGAGGGGTGTTCTGCATCGAGCGCGCGCCGATCATGAAGGCATCGACGCGGCCGGTCAGCATCTCCACGTGCTCCACCGAGAGCGGCTCGACGAGCACCGGCTTTCCGGTCAGGGCGCGCGCCCTCTCGACGAGCACGAGGCCCTCCTCGCCCATCCCCTGGAAAGCGTCCGGACGGGTGCGGGGCTTGAAGATGCTGGCCCGCAGCATCGAGGCGCCGGCATTGCGCATGGCCAGTGCGTGAGTGACGTAGTCCGGCTCGACGGCGCAGGGCCCGGCGATGACCGGGACCGCCGGACCGCCAAAGACGACGTCCCCGACGGTGACGCGACGCCGCGCTGGTGACGAGGTTATGGGCTTGAGCAGATCCGTGAGCATCGGTGCCTCCAGTGCTGTGTGAGGACCGGGCCCGGTTCGCGAGATCCGGGTCGGCCTCTCGGCCTCCCGGGATCTCGGCGCAGGACTACTTGCTCAGCAGCACCCGCACCGGCCCAGGGGCCGATGTGGCGTACTCAAAGTAAAAGTAGAAGTGCGGCGCGATCGCGAACATCGAGGGGGATGGTAGCAGGGTCCGGCTCCTGAGAGTGGATCAGGCCGGGGGCGCCCCGCCGGACGCCTCGGCTCCACCCTGAGGCAAGCCCGCTTCGGAAATCTCCGGCCCGGCCCCCCAAGGCGCCGGCGGGATCGCTGCGGGAGGGTCCTGGACGGGACGGCGACGATCACCCAGAGCCGAGGCGAAGAGGCCCAACGCCACCAGGATCAGGAAGATGGGAACAATCCAGTCGAGCCGCGTGATGAGGCTCACCCCATTGGTGATGAGGAGGACGCCGGCAGCGGCGAAGATCACGCCGAAGATGAGGGTCGACCAGCTGGTTCGATGTGCGCGCATCACTGTCCTCCGGTCTCGACGGTGATCTGCCCGAAGCCGACGCTCAACTTCAGATCAAGGCTGCCACTGGGCTCCGCCCCGGTCGCGGAGTCGACCCGATCGGAGATCTGCACGCCAGAGTCCGTGCTCCCCAGCAGGGTCAGCTGCCCGGCGCCCACCTTGCCGGTCACGTCGACCGTGGTGTCGGGAGGCACGAAGACCACGAGCTGGCCGAAGGCGTCGCTGGCGGTGACCGAGAGGTGCTGATTGCCCACGTAGATCCCGCTCAGGTCGATGGTCAGCTGGCCGGCGACCAGCCGGTAGGTGGGCTGCAGGGTGCTCAGCTCGGGGGAGAAGCTCACCTGACCCACCCCCCCGGTCAGCGGCTCGGGAACGAGCGCGGCCGCCGCCGCGAACGGGAGGAGGCAGATGCCAAGCCACACCAGCAGCGAGGAGCGGCCAAACCACGCCCCGATCACCAGGGTGAGGCCGAGCACCATGAAGACGATCCCGAAGCCCATCTCGGCGGTGAGGTGGATGGCGCCGACGCTCTGCAGGAGCAGAGCGACACCGACGGCCAGCACCACCGCGGCCAGGCCGACGGTCCCGAGGCGGACGCCACCGGACCGGGATGCGCTCCCGGGCCACACTGCCTGCGCCCCGTAGGCGGGCGCGGCGTACGCGGGTTGGGGGGTGTAGGGCGTGTAGGAGGAGTAGGAGGAGTAAACGGGGGGGACATAGGGGGGAACGGTCGAGGACACGGGAGGCACCTCCCCGGCCCCTGCCGCCTGGGTGGTGTACCC
>PMYJ01000040.1 GCA_003170875.1 Candidatus Dormiibacterota bacterium
ATCAGCGACCTGATCGTCTACCCTGGGCTGATCAACCTCGACTTCGCCGACGTCAAGGCGATCATGTCGGGACAGGGCGCCGCCCTGATGGGTATCGGTTTCGGCACCGGCGACACCCGGGCCGCCGACGCCGCCCGGGATGCGGTGGCGAGCCCGCTGCTGGAGACGACCATCGCCGGTGCCAAGGGCATCCTGCTCAACGTCACCGGTGGCAAGGACCTCACCCTCTACGAGGTCACCGAGGCGGCCCAGTTGGTCAGCGAGTCCGCGGACAAGGACGCGCAGGTCATCTTCGGCTGCGTCATCGACGAGACCATGAAGGACGAGGTCAAGATCACCGTCATCGCCACCGGCTTCACTGGGCACATCGACGTGCTGGGCACGCTGGCCTACGAGCCCCAGGCGCGACCGGTGGCGCAGGAGCGGCCAAACTTCGCCCTTCCTCAGCGGCATATCCTGTCAGGCAACGCCGATGACCTGGATATACCGGCCTTTCTGAGGGATCGTCGGTAATCGTCACTTTCGGCAAATACTGGAGGATGCCTGCGGGCCGGCCCGCGCGCGACGTTGGGCGATGAGGTGCCCCTTCTGCTCATCGGTCGATTCCAAGGTGGTCGACTCCCGCGACACCGAGACCGGGATCCGGCGCCGCCGTGAGTGCCTCGCCTGTGGCAAGCGCTTCACCACCTACGAGCGCTTCGAGGCGACGCCCCTCTGGGTGCTCAAGAAGGACGGTCGGCGTGAGGAGTTCAGTCACCAGAAGCTCCTCGGGGGGCTGCTGATCGCGAGCAAGAAGCGCGACATCGCCCCCGAGCGATTGGGGGCCCTGGTGGAGGAGGTCGAGAACCAGCTGCGCGGCGAGCATCTCGCCGAGGTCCCGTCCCGCGTGGTGGGCGAGATGGTGATGGAGCGGCTGCGGGAGATCGACGAGATCGCCTACGTCCGCTTTGCGTCCGTCTACCGCTCCTTCAAGGACGTGGCCGAGATGAGGGCGGAGATCGAGGACTTCCTCGCCCATCCGCCCCCGACCCGGCGACTGCCGGCCCGCAGGCCGCGCCCGGCGGGGGACGGGGGCGCGGAGCTGGCTCTCGACCTGGGCAAATGACCGCCCGCCGGCCACCCGCCGGAGCGGGCGCCGCCTACGATTCCAGGTCGATGGTCTCTCTGCCTGCGCCGCTCCTTGCCGCCCTCGCCGATCGCGACGAGGTGCTGGTCACCTCCCGCGCCGGGGCCGGCATGGGGACGGTGCGCATGAGCTTCGCGACCGCCCCTCCCGGGGTCGTGTACCTCCTGACCAGCGCCTTCTCCCGCAAGGCGCAGCGCTGGGACCGGGACCCGTGGGTCCGCCTCACCGTGCCGGGCTCGCGCGTTGTCGCCGAGGCGGCGGTCCATCGGGTGGCGGCGGACGACCTCGACCCCGCCGCGGAGGCGGCTGTCCTCGCCCGGTTCCCCGATGCTGGCGCGGCCACCCCGGAGTCGCTGCGCGAGCTGCTCGAGACGGGCACTCATCTCCTCTTCCGGGTCGAGGGTGAGTCTCCTGGCCACGCCTCCGGACCGGCCCCACAACCCGAGTTCGGATCGGCGACAACGCCGGAGGCGTGACCGCCAGGGAGCCCTAGCCGGTCTCCTAGTGCGACAGGCTGCCAGAATGTGCTACTCTGTGCACACCATGAGTAACACAGTGGGCATAAGGGAGCTCCGCCAGCAGGCGAGTGCGGTGCTGCGGCGAGTGGTCGCGGGCGAGGCGATCGAGGTGACCGAGCACGGGCACCCGATCGCGCGGATCGTGCCCCTTCGCCCCGGAGTCCTCGACCAGCTCGTCCTCGAGGGCAGAGCCACCGAGCAGACGGGCGATCTCCTCGACCTTCTCGACACGCTCGGGCTGCCCGCGGCGCCTCGCGGTTCGACCCTGCCCTCCGAGGCGCTGGCGGAGCTGCGCGCGGATGGGCGGTAGGGTCGCCTATCTGGACACGTCTGCTTTCGTCAAGCTCCTGGTGACGGAGCGGGAGTCGGCGGACCTCAAGGCTGCGCTGGGCCGATGGCCCGAACGGGCCTCTGCCACCCTGCTCCGGACCGAGGCGGCGCGGGCTCTGCGGCGATCCGGGAACGGTCACCTGGTGGGCGCGGCACGGCAGCTCTCCGCCGCCATGCGGCTGGTGCGGATCGACGAACCACTGCTCGACCGGGCAGCTGACCTCGAACCTCCAGAGCTGCGGTCGCTCGACGCCATTCACCTCGCTGCGGCGCTCGCCCTCGGCCCCGATCTCGGTGTCCTGCTCACCTACGACGAACGGCTCCGTGAGGCCGCGTCGGCGCAGGGGCTCCCGGTCACCTCGCCGGCGCCCCCCGTCTGAGAGCGAGAGGATGCCATCGTGCGTTCACGCCTCCGCCAGGCGGGTGGCGCCGCACCGCCCATGAGGGCGGTCGGCGGAGGGGGCTTACGATGGCCGGCGTGACGGAGGAGAGGGCAATCACCACGGCGGGCGAGATCGCTGAGCGCCTCGCCTCCGTCCGCCTCCGGATCGCCGGGGCCGCCGAGCGGGCGGGTCGCGACCCCGCCTCCGTCCGGCTGATCGCCGTCACCAAGACGGTGCCTCCCGAACGCATCGCGGAGGCGGTCGCTGCGGGGGTCACCGAGATCGGCGAGAACCGGGTCCAGGAAGCCCGGCTGAAGCACGCCAGCGTGCCTCCTGGGCTCCGCTGGCACCTGATCGGTCACCTCCAGAGCAACAAGGCCGCTCTCGCCGCCCAGCTCTTCGACACCGTGCACTCCTTCGACTCGGAGAGGCTCGCGGTTGCGGTCGGCGGCCACCGCGACCCCGCCCGGGACCCCATCTCCGCGCTGGTCGAGGTGGACTTCACCGGCATCGCGGCGAGGAGCGGGATACCCGCCGAGGAGGCCGCGCCGCTCCTGCGGGTGGTGGCGGGACAGCCCGGTCTGAGGTTGGCCGGCCTCATGACCATCGCCCCCTTCGGCGACCCGGTCGCCGCCGGGGTGTGCTTCCGCCGGCTCCGCGAGCTGCGCGACCGGCTCCAGAGCGAGCTCGGGCTGGAGCTCCCGGAGCTGTCGATGGGGATGAGCGACGACTTCGAGGCGGCCATCGCCGAGGGGGCGACCATGGTGCGCCTCGGCCGGGTGCTGTTCGGGGCACGGGCCCCGGCCGGGGTCGCCCAGCCCGGCTGATCGTTATCCTTGGCCGACAATGGCCGATCCCCCGCGTTTCGCAGCCGTCGACGGCCGTGCCGACCTGGCCGAGGGCGAGTGCGTCGTGCTCGACCGCTGGAAGAGCACCGAGGTCTTCCGGCGCAGCCTCGAGCTGCGCAAGGACGGGCCGCCCTATGTCTTCTACGAGGGCCCGCCCACGGCCAACGGCAAGCCCGGCATCCACCACGTTCTGACCCGCTCCTTCAAGGACCTCTTTCCCCGCTACATGTCGATGCGCGGGTACGCGGTGGCTCGCAAGGGAGGCTGGGACACCCACGGACTTCCGGTGGAGCTGGAGGTGGAGAAGTCCCTCAAGATCAGCGGCAAGCGCCAGATCGAGGACTTCGGCGTCGCCCGGTTCAACGAGCTCTGCCGCCAGTCGGTGGAGAGGTACATCGACGAGTGGGAGGTGATGACCGACCGCCTCGGCTTCTGGCTCGACATGAAGGACCCCTACCGCACCTACGACGGGACCTACATCGAGTCGGTGTGGTGGAGCCTCAAGCAGCTCTGGGACCGCGACCTCCTCTACCAGGGCTACAAGGTCGCCCCCTACTGCCCCCGGTGCCAGACCTCGCTCTCCTCCCACGAGCTCTCCCAGGGATACCAGGACGATGTCGTCGACCCCTCCGTCTTCGTGAAGTTCCGTCTCACCGGGTCCGAGGACGTGTCGCTGCTCGCCTGGACCACCACCCCCTGGACCCTGCCCGGCAACGTCGCCGCCGCCGTCCACCCGGACGCCACCTACGTCGAGGTGGAGAACCGGGGGCAGAGGCTCATTCTCGCCCGGGATCGGCTGGAGGTCCTGGACGGCGAGTACACGGTCACCGTCGAGATGACGGGCAGCGATCTGGTCGGCCGCACCTACGAGCCACTCTTCACGGACCTGCTTCCCGAGGGCAAGGCGTTTCTGGTGCTCTCGGCGCCCGAGCTGGTCTCGATGGAGGAGGGGACGGGGATCGTCCACACCGCCGCCGCCTATGGCGAGGCGGACCTGGAGCTCTGCCAGAGGGAGGGGGTCGCAGTCCGGCACGTGGTGGGGCTGGACGGGCGCTTCCTGGATGGTCAGACCCGCTATCGCGGCATCTTCGTGAAGGACGCCGACCCCCGGATCATCGCCGACCTCGAGGCCGAGGGGCGCCTTTACAAGGCGGGGCAGGTCCGCCACTCCTATCCCTTCTGCTGGCGCTGCGACACCCCGCTCATCTACTACGCGCTCACCTCGTGGTTCATCCGGACCACCGCGATGAAGGACCGCCTCATCGAACACAACCGGAGCGTCGGCTGGCAGCCCGCCCATGTCCGCGACGGCCGGATGGGGAACTGGCTGGAGAACCTCGTCGACTGGAACCTCTCCCGGAGCCGCTACTGGGGGACGCCGCTGCCGATCTGGATCTGCGTGGAGTGCGACAACCGCCGCTGCGTCGGGAGCGCCGCCGAGCTGGGCATGACCGCTCAGGACGACCTGCACAAGCCGCACATCGACGAGGTCGTCCTCAGCTGCGAGAAGTGCGGCGGCACCATGCGCCGAATCCCCGATGTGATCGACTGCTGGTACGACAGCGGCGCCATGCCCTACGCGCAGCACCACTATCCCTTCGAGAACCAGGACCTCTTCACCCGGCGCCACCCGGCCGACTTCATCTGCGAGGCGATGGATCAGACCAGGGGCTGGTTCTTCTCCCTGCTCGCCGAGAGCACCCTGCTCTTCGACAAGCCGGCGTACCGCAACGTGATCTGCACCGGCCTGGTCCTCGACAAGGACGGCCGCAAGATGTCCAAGCGGCTCGGCAACATGATCGACCCGGCCCAGACCTTCGCCGAGCTGGGCGCCGACGCCACCCGCTGGTACTTCTACAGCGCGGTCGCCCCGGGGAGCGACTACCGGATTGCCCCGGAGCTGATCCGGGAGGTCGTCCGCCGCTTCATCCTCACCCTCTGGAACACCTACAAGTTCTTCTGCGAGTACGCGCGCCTCGACGGCTACGTCCCGGAGCAGGCCGCGCGCGGCGACCGGAGCGTCGCCTCCCGCGGCGAGCGCCCCGAGCTGGACCGCTGGTGCCTCGCCCGCCTCGCGGAGTGCATCGACGAGGTGCGCGCCGCCCTCGACGGCTACGACGCCACCGCCGCCACCCGGACCGTCGAGCTCTTCGTCGAGGACCTCTCCAAGTGGTACGTGCGCCGCTCACGGCGGCGCTTCTGGAAGGCGGCGGACGTCAGCGACGCTGACAAGCGCTCCGCCTACGACACGCTGTACACCGCCCTCGAGACCCTGGCCCGGCTGGTCGCGCCCTTCATGCCCTTCCTCGCTGAGCGCCTCCATCGCAACCTGAGCGGCCACGAGACCGGCGTGGCGGCGGACGGCGTCCCCGACTCGGTGCATCTCACCGACTACCCCGAGGCGGAGACGGGTTGGCGCGACCCCGCTCTCGTCGAGGAGATGGCGCGGCTGCGCCGCCTGGTCGAGGACGGACTGGGGGATCGTGAGGTCGCCGGGCTCGGGGTCCGCCAGCCGCTGCGTGAGGCCACCGTTCACGGAAGGCGGCTCTCCTCCGAGTTGGAGGCGATCTTCGCCGACGAGCTGAACGTCAAGGCCGTGAGCTACGTCGCTCACGGCGACGACGAGCACGAGGGCGTGACCCTGGACACCGTCATCACCGACGACCTGCGCCTGGAGGGGCTGGTCCGCAACGTCTCCCGCAAGGTCAACGATCTCCGCAAACAGGCCGGCCTGGCCCTCGACGATCGCATCCGCCTCTGGGTGGAGGCCGACGGCGATCTCCGCCGTGCCATCGAGACCCATCGCGACCACCTGATGGCCGAGGTGCTGGCCACCGAGATCAGCTTCGGTCGGGCTGAAGTTCTCAGCGAGTGGTCGGGGAAGATGAGCGGGGAGCCGTGCTGGCTGGGCGTGAGCCGTTGAGCGCGGGGGATGTGCCGCAGGTCGCCCCGGGCCTTGCGGATACGCCAGACGTCGCACCGGCTCGGCACTCGCGGCTGCGGAGCACGCCCCGCCGCTACGCCATCATGGTGATCACCGCCGGCGTGGTCGTCGCCATCGACCACCTCAGCAAGTGGTTGGTCGTCAACAACGTCAAGCTGGACACCCAGGTTCCCGCCGGTTCCCCGGTCACCATCCACTACATCCAGAACTCGGGGGCCGCCTTCGGTCTCTTCCCCCAGTTCACCTTCCTCTACCTGGTGGTGGCGGCGATCGTCGCCGGCTACATCCTCCTGTACGGGCCACGCATGGGTGGGGGGCTGCTCCGCCTGCTGGCCCTCGGCGGCATCCTCGGGGGCTCGATCTCCAACGGCATCGACCGCCTCATCTCCGGCACGGTGGTGGACTTCATCGACTTCCATTTCTGGCTGTTCCAGATCTTCAACGTGGCCGATATGGCGATCGTGGGTGGCATGCTGGTGGTGGTGTACCAGCTCGGATTCCGCCACGACAGCGTGACCTCGGGGTAGCCGGGGTGCCTGCGGCGGTCGACGACGACGCCCGTCTCGATCTCTGGCTGGCGCGCGAGCGCGGGATCACTCGTCACGCCGCCCACACCCTGATCGCGGCCGGGGCCGTCCGGGTCAACCGCCGCCCCGGACGTCCGGGTCAGCGGGTCGGCCCCGACGATCAGATCGAGGTCAGCGTCCCCGCCGCCGTCGTCGCCCCGCCACCCGCGCTCGCACCGGCCGTGGATCTGGTGGTGGTCTACGAGGACGAGTGGCTCGCGGTGATCGACAAGCCGGCCGGTCTGGTCGTCCACCCCGCTCCCGGCCACCCCGACGGGACGCTCGCCGATGGGCTCCGTCAGCGCGGCACGGTCTGGTCGCTGCTCGGCGGGGAGGAGCGGCCCGGGATCGTCCACCGCCTCGATCGCGACACCTCGGGACTGCTGGTCGTCGCCAAGTCGGAGGCGGCCCATCGTCACCTGGCCGCCCAGCTGCAGGAGCGGAGCCTGACCCGCCTCTACTGGGCGCTCGTCGCCGGCGGCCTCTCCGAGGCGACGGCGACCGTGGAGGCTCCGATCGGCCGCGATCCCAAGGACCGCAAGCGGATGGCGGTGGTGGACGGCGGCCGCCCCGCAACCACCGACTTCCGGGTCATCGCCCGCCACCCCCAAACCACAGAGCTGGAGGTGAAGCTGCGCACCGGCCGCACCCACCAGATCCGCGTGCACCTCGCGTACATCGGTCACCCGGTGGTCGGCGACCCCGTCTACGGGCGCCACAACGACGGCGCGGCGCGCCTCGCTCTGCACGCCCGCGAGCTGAGATTCGTCCATCCGGCCGATGGGCGCGAGATGGCCTTCGAGTCCGCCCTTCCTCCCGAGCTCACCGCGCTCGTCGAGTCGGTGCGCGAGGCCCGGACGTGAACCCGGTGCCCGCGCGGCCCGAGGGGACGCCGGCCAAGCGGCGGCGGCTCTCGATCGCGCCCGGGCGCCTCATCGTCCTCTCCGGCCCGAGCGGTGTCGGCAAGGACACGGTCCTCCAGGAGCTCTTCCGGATCGCGCCGTGGCTCCACTATTCGATCTCCTACACGACCAGGCCGCCACGCCCGGGGGAGGTGGACGGCGTCGCCTACTCCTTCGTCGACGATGCCCGGTTCCAGGCGCTGCGGGATCACCACGAGCTGCTCGAATACGCCGAGGTCCACGGCCATTGGTACGGGACCGGGGAGGCGCGGGTGCGCGAGAGCCTGGAGAGGGGAGAGGACATCGTCCTCAAGATCGATGTCCAGGGTGCGGCCTGGATCCGGCCGCGGGTGCCGGGCGCCATCTTCATCTTCCTGCTGCCCCCGAGCCCGGAGGAGCTGCGCCGCCGCCTGACGGAGCGGGCCACCGAGTCGGCGGACGGCCTGGAACTGCGCTGGGAGAATGCGCGCACGGAGCTGGCGGACCAGGGCTGGTACGACTACCGTGTGGTCAACGACGACGTGCAGCGCGCCGCCCGCGAGATCCTCGAGATCATTGAGCGGGATCGGCCGCGGACGGACCACCAGTGAGCGGAGGAGATCAGGTGGAAGAGCTCCAGGGACGCCGGGTCCTCGTCTACGTCAGCGGCAGCATCGCCGCCGTCAAGGCCGGCGAGGTGGTCACCCTGCTGCGCCGGCGGGGGGCGGAGACGCGGGTCGCGATGACGGAGTCGGCCACCCGCTTCATCACCCCGCTCGCCCTCCAGAGCCTCTCCGGGCACACCGTGGTCACCGATCTCTTTCGGGTAGCGCGCGGGCGGCGGCCCGGCGGGCGCCCCGGCGGCGCCGGCGACGACCCCGGATCCGGCCACGGCATGGAGCACCTCGACCTCTCGGGGTGGGCGCAGCTCCAGCTGGCCCCCGGCGCCTCCGCCAACCTGCTCGCCCGGCTCGCCCTCGGCCTCGCCGACGACGCCGTGACCGCCACCGCCCTGGCCTGCCGGGCACCGCTCGTCATCGCACCGGCCATGGAGACCGCGATGTGGGAGCACCCGGCGACGCGGGAGCACGTGGAGACGCTCCGTGAACGCGGCGCCGTGCTGGTGGGGCCGGTCTCGGGACGGCTCGCCAGCGGGCGCGAGGCGATGGGGCGGATGGCCGAGCCGGCCGAGATCGTCCGGGTCGCGACCGAGCTGCTCACCGGCCTGGCGCAGCTCCCGCTCGAGCTGCCCGGGTCCCCCGACGCCGGCGCCCGGTAGGCGGGCTTGACGGCCGTGAGCACAGCCGGCTCCCGCCCGTTCCCGCTCCGGGGCATCCGCGTGGTGGTCACCGCCGGCGGCACCCGCGAGCCCATCGACCCCGTGCGCTTCCTCGGCAACCGTTCCAGCGGCAAGATGGGCAACGCTCTCGCCACCGCCTGCCAGGAGGCCGGCGCCGAGGTCGAGCTGATCACCGCGGCGCCGCCTCCGCCGGCCACGCCGGGGGTGTCCATCACCGAGGTCGAGACGGCCGCCGAGATGCAGGACGCGGTCTGGCGCGGGCTCGATCGCGCCGACGTGCTGCTGATGGCGGCCGCGGTCGCCGACTACCGCCCCCGCAAGGTGGCCGCGCGCAAGCTCAAGAAGTCCACTGACGAGCTGACCCTGGAGCTGGTGCCGACCGTCGACATCCTGGAGTCGCTCCGCGTGCACCCGCGGCGCACCCGGGTGCTGATGGTCGGCTTCGCCGCCGAGACCGACGACCTGCTGGCCAACGCCGCCGAGAAGCTGCGCCGCAAGGGCCTCGACCTCATCGTCCTCAACGATGTGGGTGCTCCGGGGGTGGGGATGGGAGCCGACGACAACGCGGTCACCGTTCTCGACCGTGATGGCGTCGTCCTCACCGTGGAGCGGTTGCCCAAGCTCGAGGTGGCCAGGCGGCTGGTCGCTCTGGTCGCCGCCCGGTCGGCGCGGGCCTCGGCCTGAGCCATGGATCCGGTCGACACCCGATTCTGGAGCACGGCCGCGCCCAGCACGGGTCGCAGGTGGCGCTGCCCACTCTGGGCGCACGCTGGCTCCCGAGAGAGCACATAATCGGCCGAGTTTCGGCCCTGCCGGGGGGAAGAGATGCCAGGGCAGCAGGAGGGGGCGATCGACGCCCAGTTAGGCGAGCTCGAGCGCCAGCGCGCCGCTGGCGAGATCACGGAGATTGGCTACCACCTGCAAAGGAACCGTCTGATCATTCAGGAGGAGCAGCAGGCACGTGGTGCCGTGGCCGGGCAACCGGTCGCATCCAGTTACTCGTCGTCCCCGGCGCCCCCCTCGCGACAGCTGCCGCCGTTCCCGCAGCCCTATCCCGTCGGTCAGCCGCCCTATGCTCCCAGGCCCTATACGGCCGTCGTCTCGACCGCCGGAGCGTCGTACCCTCGGGAGTTCACCCCGGGCTGGTCGGTCGGTGCGGAGGTCGCCACCTTCTGGCGCCGCTTTGGCGCTTACGTGATTGACTGGGGCGGGGTGTCCGTCTGCCTGGTGATAGGGTTTTGGGTTCTGTTTTTCGCTGTTCTTTTCTTCGTCAAGAGCTCGGGGGTTGGCCGTCCGTCGAACCTGACCAACTTCGCCGTCAACGATCTCGTCTGGGTGGTGAGGCTGGCGTTGGCGCTCTTGGCCGCCTTCTTCGCCGGCTACTTCGGGGTCCTGGTATCGCGGCGGGGACGGACACTGGGACAGTCAGCCCTGGGTCTCTGGGTGGTGCGCCAGGAGGACACGGATCAGCGGTTGTCCGCTGGGCGGGCGCTGCTGCGAGCGATGCCCTGGTGGGGGCCGTTCGTTCTCCTCCAGATCGTCCCCCTCCCGCTGCTCGGTCTTTTCGTGTGGCTGTGGATCGGCTTCGGTGTCCTCGCGATGATCGGGGTGGCCTCGGACCCCCTCAAGCAGGGCTGGCACGACAAGCTCGGAGGCGCCCTCGTCATTGAGGTCCGAGCCGCGCCGTCACTCGTCATTGCGGAGAGGAGGTGACGGCGGCTACGCCGTCACCTCGGCCGGCGTCGGAGGGACGCGCCGCCGCCGGAGCCGCCACACGAACCCACCGATCGCCAGCAGCACCAGCGCCGGGACCGCCGTCACCAGCACCTCCAGGGCGACGGTGACAGTGAGCAGCACGTTGTTCCAGCCCTTGGACACCCCACTGGAGACCGACGGTCCGGTGGAGACCTTCACCGCCACCGTGACCGCGCCGCGCTCCTTGAGCTGGACCGTGACGGTGGCGTACGTGACCGCCTGAGTGAGCGAGTTGAGCTGACCCTGGTCGGTGTCGATCGAGGTCTCCACGTCCTCGATCTGCTGCTCCAGGGTGGTGATGTCCTCCAGCGAGGTGGCTTTGGCGAGCAGGGCCTGGAGCGCGGTGAGGTGCGCCTGCGCGGACGTGAGGCGCGCGTTGAGGTCAACGATGGAGTTGGTGTCGTCGACGCTCGAGAAGTTGATCGAGGACGCGGTGAAGTCGGAGGGCAGCCTGTTGAGCAGGCTCGCCATGCTGGCGGTCGGGATGGCGAGGGTCACCTGGCCGCTCACGATCTGCCCCTTCGCGTTGGGCGACGTCTGCGAGCTGATCACGTAGCCGTCGAGCGCGGCACCGTCGGCGATGACGGTGTCAAACGACGCCAGGAAGCTGCCGGGTGGAACGGTGTAGGCGGCGGTCACCGAGCGGGCGACGTCCGCTCCCGGGGACCCCACCACGATGTCGCCCCCGGAGGTGTCGGCGCTGAGCGACGTCGAGGACCCGCTCGCGGCGCTGGAGCTCCCGCTGGTCGACCCTCCCGCGCTCAACGAACCGCTACTGGACGACCCCGCGTTGGAGCCCGCGGGTATCGCGGCCGGAACCGCCGCCTCGCCGCTGAAGGCGGCGCCACCGTGAACCGTGGCTGCACTCCGGACGGCCGCCGAGCCGCAGCCGGCCACCGTCGCCAGGGCCACGATGCTCATGGTGCTGAGCAGGATCAGTCGCGCTTTCATGGGGCACCTCGCTCACTCGGCATGTACGCCTATGACGCGCGATGCGCCCCCGGGGTTCCCGACGGACCAGCGGCCAGGTTCCCCGCCCCACCCGGGGCGCGCATCATGCTGGCTGTGACCGCACCGGTGTTCGTCTCGGTCGTGCCCGACACCCGGGGGATGCTCCCCCAGGAGCGGTACACGTACAGCGTCCCCGACGAGCTGACAGGGTCAATTCGACCGGGGGTGCGGGTCCAGGTCCCCTTCGGCGCCCGCTCCCTGCCCGGCCTCGTGGTCGCCGTTCTGGATCAATCCGACCATGCCGACGCCCGGCCCATCTCCGCGGTGCTGGACGAGGAGCCGCTCCTCTCGGAGGCCATGGTCGGGCTCGCCGAGTGGATAGCCGACCGGTACTGCGCGCCGCTGCCCGAGGTCATCAAGGCGATGGTGCCCAAGGGGGCGCGCTCCGCCGGGCCGGCGACGGGAAGGCGCCGCGGGCCGCGCACGATCTCTGCCGCGCTGACGGCCGCGCGCGCCGAGGGCACGGCCCTCCAGCCGCCCGTGCTCACCGAGGCGCAGCGGCAGGCGGCCGCACCGCTGCTCGAGGCCATCGCCGCCGGCCGGCACCGTGCCGTGCTGCTTCTCGGCGTCACCGGGAGCGGCAAGACCGAGATCTACCTGGCGGCCATCGACGCCGCCCTGGCGCTCGGCCGGCAGGCGATCTGCCTGGTCCCCGAGATCGCGCTGACCCCCCAGATGATCCGGCGCTTCGCGGCGCGCTTCCCCGGGCGTCTGGCGGTCAGCCATTCCGGTCTCACCGACGCGGAGCGCGCGGTCGAATGGCGCCGGGCGCGCCTCGGCGAGATCGACGTGGTGGTCGGCTCCCGGAGCGCCGTCTTTGCCCCGCTGCCTCGGCTCGGGGTGGTGGTCGTCGACGAGGAGGATGCCTCCGCCTACAAGCAGGACCGGGTGCCCCGCTACCACGCGGTCGACGTCGCCCTCGAGCTGGGCCGGCGAGCCGGGGTGCCGGTGGTGCTGGGGAGCGCCACGCCGCGGGTGGAGACCTACTACCGGGCCCACACCGGCGGCCTGGAGCTCACCACCCTCCCGGAGCGCATCACCGGCCGGGCGCTCCCGCCCATCGAGGTGGTCGACCTCCGCGAGGAGCTGCGCGCCGGCAACCGGAGCCCGCTCTCGCTCTCCCTGGCCCGAGCCCTCGAGGCGAGCCGCACCGACGGCGGCCAGTCGATCCTCTACCTGAACCGGCGCGGCACTGCCACCGTCGTCCTCTGCCGCGGCTGCGGGGAGCCGCTCGGCTGCCCCAACTGCAGCGTCGCGCTCGTCTACCACGCCGGCCGCGGCCGCTGCGACTGCCACTACTGTGGCAGCTCCCGCTCCCTGCCGGATCGCTGCCCGGGCTGCGGCTCGACGGCAATCCGTGCTCTCGGGATGGGGACGGAGCGGCTGGAGGCGGAGGTGGCGGAGCGGTTCCCGGGGCTGCGGCTGCTCCGGATGGACCGGGACACGGTCCAGCGCCGGGACGCCTACTTCGAGATCTACGAGCGCTTCCGGGCCGGCGAGGCGGACTGTCTGATCGGCACTCAGATGGTCGCCAAGGG
The DNA here is from genome assembly GCA_003170875.1 of Candidatus Dormiibacterota bacterium. GTDB lineage: Bacteria > Chloroflexota > Dormibacteria > Aeolococcales > Aeolococcaceae > Changshengia. Next base: position 13,201 of record PMYJ01000040.1, read on the forward strand.
CTGGGACCTGGGGAGGGTCCGCCTGGTCGGGATCGTCAACGCCGACACCTCTCTCCACTTCCCCGACTACCGGAGCGGAGAGGTGACCTTCTCCCTGATCACCCAGGTGGCCGGCCGGGCGGGGAGGGGCGACGAGCCGGCCCGGGTGATCCTCCAGACCTACAGCCCCGACCACTACGCGGTCCGCCACGCGGTCACTCACGACTACCGCGGCTTCGCCCACGACGAGATCCGGGTGAGGCGCACCCACCGCTTCCCCCCGTACACGCGGCTGGTCACCTGCACGATCAGTCACGCCGAGGACGGCGCGGCCGAGGCCGCCGCTCAGCAGTCCGTCGACCGGCTCTCTGCTATTCTCGGCGCGGGTGCCGGGCTCGACGTCCTCGGTCCGACCCCCGCCTTCCTACAGCGCCTGCGCGGCCAGTACCGATGGCAGTTCACGGTGCGGGGGGAGGAGATCGAGAGGGCGTTTCCCCACCTGCCCCGGGGCCGGGGCTGGAGCATCGACGTCGACCCGGTCATGTGACCGCGCCGGAGAGCCACCCGAATGTCCATCCTCCACGTTGTCACCGTCGCCGAGGACAATCCCGTCCTCCGCCGAAAGGCGCCCAAGGTCGGCAAGGTCGACGATTCGATCCGCCGTCTGATGGACGACATGATGGAGACCATGGTCGCCGCTCCCGGAGTCGGGCTGGCGGCCCCCCAGGTCGACGTCTCGATCCGGGTCATCACCATCAAGGTCGACAACCAGCTCCTCCACCTCGCCAACCCCGAGATCATCAAGGCGGATGGGGAGCAGATCGGCTACGAGGGCTGTCTCTCCATCCCCGGGATGGTGGGGGAGGTGGCGCGCGCCGACAAGGTGGTCTGCAAGGCGCTCAACCGCCACGGCAAGGCGGTCCGGATCAAGGGGAGCGGCCTGCTGGCCCGCGCCATCCAGCACGAGATCGACCACCTCGACGGCATCCTCTTCACCGACCGGCTCACCGACGCGAGCACGCTGCGCCGGGTCGACGAGATGGGCGACGAGGAGATCTCGATGGTGGAGGGGGAGGCCGTCACCGTCTGACCTTCCGGCGAGGTCAGGATGGTGGGGCGCTCACCGGGTCGGCACGGCGTTGCTCGTCGCGCGGAAGCGGTGACCTCAACCGGCTAACCTCTCCTCCCGTGCGCATCGTCTTTGCCGGCACCGCCGATTTCGCCGTTCCGAGCCTGCGCGCCTGCAACGCGCGCCATCAAGTGCTGGCCGCGCTCACCCAGCCGGCACGCCCCGGGAGCCGGGGCCGCCCGGCGCCGCGACCGGTGGCCGATACGGCGGCACAGCTCGGCATCCCTCTGCTGCAGCCGGAGCGCATCCGATCGGGGCCAGCGGTCGAGGAGCTCCTCGGACTGGGTGCCGATGTCCTGGTGGTCGCCGCGTACGGCCAGATCCTGCCCCGCGCACTCCTCGACGGTCACCGCTTCGGCGGGGTCAACGTCCACGCCTCGCTGCTACCCCGCTGGCGCGGGGCGGCACCGATCGCCCGGGCGGTCCTGGCGGGTGATCCGTCCGCCGGCGTCTGCATCATGCGGATGGAGGCGGGGCTGGACACCGGCCCGGTGTACGCCACTCGGGAGGTCCCGATCGATGCCGAGGCGACGGCGGCCGGCCTGACCGAGACGCTCGCGATCGCCGGGGCCGAGGAGCTGGTGGCGGTGCTCGCCGCCCTGGAGCGAGGAACGGCCGTCGCGACGCCGCAGCCCGAGGACGGGGTGACCTACGCGGCGCGGCTCACCCGCGAGGACGGCCTCCTCGACTGGTCGGCACGCACCGCGGAGGAGGTGGACCGGATGGTCCGAGCCCTCACCCCCTGGCCCGGCGTCACCGCCGACCTGGCCGGCGTGGGGGTTCGCATCCTCGCCGGGCGGCCAGTCCCTGCGGTGGAGGTTGGCGTCACGCCCGGCGAGGGGGACACGGTTCCCGGGTCGGCTGGTGCGACCCCTGGCCTGGCGGGGGCGATCCCTGGCTCAGTGATTCGCATCGAGGGCGAATCGGTCCTCGTCGCCACCGCCGCCGGCCTGTACCGTGTTGACACCCTCCAGCCCTCCGGCCGCCGCCCCATGAGCGCCGCTGCCTTTCTCCGAGGCCGCAAGTGAGAGAGAAACACTCGATCGCAGAACTCGAGGCCGACTACGAGGTCGCCTGGCGGGAGTGCGAGGCATCCGAGGACGCGGACCTCAGGACCGTGACCACAGGCGACGGGCTCATCCGGTCGACCCGCTCGGCCGCTCTCCTCAGCCGGCCTGCCCGGTCGGGGGGAGCTGGTACTCGAGGCGCGACCACGGGTTGATGACGATGAGCACGTCCGGGTGGACGTGGTCCAGGAGGGCCTGGCCATGCACCTGGAGCACCGAGAGCGTCTGCCAATCGGGATTGCGCGTCAGCGCCGCCCGCATGATCTCCGGCTGGGTGAAGACAGGGAGCATCACCCGCTCGTTGCCCTGAGCGTCGTGGATGGTGAAGTGGAGCAGGTCCGACTCGCTGCCCTGCTGGGCCGTCGCCATATGCCCGGCCGGCTGGCCGAGGCAGTAAACGTCCGCCCGGCTCAGCTCGCCGCGGATGGTTTCGAAGGCGTCGGGGCTATCGCCCTTGAGGGCGATGGCGACTTCCAGCGGCTCCATGCATGCCTCCTGGGTCCCCGTTCGGGATCGGGACCCGGTCGACGCGTCAGCATATAGCCTCAACCATGTCCCCGAACCCTCGACCGGGAGATCCGGTCCTCGCCCGTAACCGCAAGGCCAGCCACGAGTACCAACTCCTGGAGTTCCTCGAGGCCGGCATCCAGCTGACCGGGACGGAGGTCAAGGCGCTCCGCGCCGGTCTCGCCCATCTCCGTGAGGGCTACGTCCGGGTCGAGAACGGAGAGGCCTGGCTGATCCAGGTCCACATCGGCCAGTACGAGATGGGCAATCGGCAGAACCACGAGCCGGAGCGGCGCCGCCGCCTCCTCCTGCATCGCCGGGAGATCGAGTACCTGGACGGCCGGGTCCGGTTGGGCGGGCTGACGCTGATCCCCTTGCGCCTCTACCTGAAGAACAACCGGATCAAGGTCGAGATCGCCATCGCCCGGGGGAAGAAGCTCTGGGACAAGCGCCAAGCGATCGCCGAGCGCGACGCCCGTCGCGATGTCGAGCGGGCCACCGCTCACGCGCTCAGGGGCTGATCCCCGGCCTCAGACGGCGGCCCAGCCCTCTTCGTCGTCGCCGGGGTTGCCGGCCGGGGCCGGCGCCGGCACGTTGGTCCGGGTCTCCCGGACGGCGCGGCCGGCGAGGGCGTCCAGGGCGGTGCGGAGATCGCGCAGGCCGGCCCCCGTCTTGGCCGAGACCCGGAGCGCCCGGCACTTGGCGGTCGCCTCCAGGCGGCCGACGGCCTCCTCCAGCGCCTCCGGCTGCAGGTGGTCGATCTTGTTGGCGACCAGCAGGGAGGGCTGGTCGCACCCCATCTCCGCGAGGGTGTCGAGCACCGTCTGGAGCTGGGCGTCGCATTCAGGGTGGCAGACGTCGACCACCAGGACGAGCAGGTGGGCTTGGCGCACCTCTTCCAGGGTGGCGGCGAAGGCCTCGACCAGCTCGGTGGGCAGCGCCTGGATGAATCCGACCGTGTCGGTGAGGATCACCCGCCGCCCGGAGGCGAGGTTGAGCAGGCGCGAGGTCGGGTCCAGGGTGGCGAAGAGGAGGTTGTCGGCGAGCACCTCGGAGTTGGTCAGGCGGTTGAGGAGCGTCGACTTGCCGGCGTTGGTGTAGCCGACCAGGGCGCAGGCGGCGAGTGGCACATCGCTGCGCGCCTGCCGGCGGGTGCGCCGCTGGCGCTCCAGCAGCTCGAGGCGGCGCCGCAGCTTGGAGATCCGCTGCCGGATCAGGCGGCGGTCCACCTCGATCTGGGTCTCACCGGGCCCGCCCCTCAGCCCCACGCCGCCGCGCTGCCGTTCCAGGTGGGTCCAGCCGCCGGCGAGACGGGGGAGGAGATGCTCCAATTGAGCCATCTCGACCTGAATCTTCCCCTCCGCGGTGACCGCCCGCCGAGCGAAGATGGCCAGGATCACCTCGGTCCGGTCCATCACCGGGACCTCCCACGCCTCCTGGAGGTTCCGCTGCTGCCGCGGGCTCAGCCGGTCGTTGACCAGGACCGCCGGACTGTCCAGCTCTGCCAGGCGAGCCGTGAGGGCCTCGACGGCCCCGCTGCGGAAGAAGGTCGCCGGGTGGGGTTCGCGCACCGGGATCGAGCTGCGCTCCACCACCCGGGTGCCCAGGGTGCGCGCCAGCTCCTCCAGCTCGTCGAGCTGGACCTCGGCACGCTCCCGGCCGCTGTGCCCGGCGAAGGAGCCGACGACGACCACGTCGTGCAGCTTCTGACCGATGCCCGGGTCGGCGCCGGATCCGAGCGTCGTGCGGCCGGTCACGGGGCGTGGAGGGGCCTCGGAGCCGGTGTGGCGGCTCCCCTTTCGCCGTCCATCCAGGGTTGGCATTCGCTCCAGCCTACCCCAGAACCGGGGGCGGGCCACGGGGAGGCCCCGACGCGGGGCGAGGGGTCAATGCCGGATAGTGGCCGCGGCAGGCGGCGGAATCACGAGAAGGCGGTGGAGACGGTGGCAGGTGAGGCGAAGACCAGTGGCACCAAGGCGGAGACCAGTGACACCAAGGCGGAGACCAGTGCCGCCAAGGCGGCGGAGCGGGAGCCGAAACGCAAGCCTCGGCTCGCACTGATCGCGCATGACGGCAAGAAGGCGGACATGATCGCCTTCGCGACCTTCAACCGGGGCACTCTCCAGCGCTGCCGGCTGGTCGCCACCGCCACCACCGGACGGTTGCTTCGGGAGAAGGTGGGGCTCAACGTCGAGGTCCTGCAGTCGGGCCCGGTCGGCGGTGACGTCCAGATCGCCAACCGGGTGGTCGAGGGCAAGATCGACGCCGTCCTGTTCATTGTCGACCCCCTCGACAAGCACCCCCACGACCCCGACATCCAGACCCTGCTGCGGATCTGCAACGTCCACGATGTGCCCCTCGCGACCAACGTCTCGACCGCCGACATGGTGATCAGCTCGAAGCTGCTCTGGGTGTCTCCCGAGATCACGGTCGGGGTCGAGGTCCATCCCAGCTGAGCTCTCCGGCCGGGACCGTCCCGGAGACGGCTGATCCCGACAGTCGGGGCGCTCGAGCCGAGGCCGTGCGGTGACTCAGAGGGGGGCGGTCGGCTCCGGCTCGGGCGCGGCGAGAACCGCGTCCAGCAACCCCGGGTAGCGGCGCTCCATCCCCTCCCGGTCCAGGCTGATCATCCGTCGCGTCCCCTCCTCCCGCTTGATCACGATCCCGGCGGCGTGGAGGACGTGGAGGTGGTGGGTCAGCGTCGACTTGCTGATGGGCAGGCCGAGCAACCCGCAGGGGCACTCGATGCCCGAGGCGAGGCGCCGGATGATGGCCATCCGCATCGGGTCGGCGAGGGCCTCGAGGACCCCGACCACGCCCGGATGGAGGTGCTGGCGGAATTGCGCCTCCGCGTCGGGAGGGGCGTACGGGTTCTCGGCGGCCGCGGCGATCTCGGGGGCCGTTAGTTTGACAGTCATCGAATCTCCATGGTACGATCCGCATCGAACTTTAGCACCAACCAGGGGCGGAGAGCGAATGAGCGGGCAGGTGGCGGGGGGAAAGGCGACGACTGAACTTCGGCGTGTGGGAGCACGGTTCCCCGCGGCACCTGGATTGGTGCTGCTTCTCGTCTGCCTCGGCCAGTTCATGGTCGTGCTCGACGTCTCGGTGGTCAACGTCGCCCTGCCGTCCATCCGCCACGATCTCGGCTTCTCGGCGAGCGGGCTGCAGTGGGTGGTCAACGCCTACGCGCTCTCCTTCGCCGGATTCCTCCTCCTGGCGGGACGGGCCGCCGACCTCTTCGGCCGCCGGCGGCTGCTGCTCGGCGGCCTCGCCCTCTTCTGCTTCGCCAGCCTTCTCGACGGGCTGGCCACCTCCCAGGGGGAGCTGGTCGCCGCCCGTGCCCTCCAAGGGCTCGGTGGCGCGGTCCTCACCCCGGCGACGCTCACGATCCTCATCGCGACCTACTCCGAGGGGCGGGCACGGGCCCGAGCACTCGGTGTGTGGAGCGCCGTGGCCGCGGCGGGGGGCGCCTCCGGGGCGCTGCTCGGCGGGGTCATCACCCAGTTCCTGACCTGGCGCTGGATCTTCTTCATCAACCTGCCGATCGGGATCGCCGTCCTGATCGCCTCCAGCCTCTTCGTGGCCGAGGGCGCGGGCGACCGCGCGGGACGCCGCCACCTGGACCTGGCCGGCGCCTTCACCGTCACCGGCGGTCTGGTGGCCGTGACCTGGGGCATCGTTCGCAGCCAGGCTGCGGGGTGGGGTTCGCCCGAGGTGCTCGCGGCATTCGCCGCCGGGATCGGCCTGCTCATCGCCTTCGCGATCATCGAGGGCCGTTGGGCACGGGCTCCCCTGGTGCCGCTGCGGATCTTCGCCTCGCGCTCGATAACGGGTTCGAACCTGGTCGCCTTCGGGGTGGGCGCGGCCCTCTTCTCGGTTTGGTACTTCCAGTCGCTGTACCTCCAGGGGGTGCGCGGGATGACCCCGCTCGCCGCCGGCCTCACCTTCCTTCCCCAGACCCTCGCCATCGTGGTGGGGGCGCAGATCAGCTCCCGGCTCATGCCGCGGTTCGGGGCGCGACCCTTCCTGGTCGGCGGTCCGGTGCTGATCTCGCTCGGCTTGCTCTGGATGGCCCAGATCTCGGTGGAGCCTGCCATCTGGTCGTCGGTGCTCCTCCCCGGAGCCCTTGTCACCCTCGGAGCCGGGCTGGCGTGTCCCGCCATCACCGTGGCGGCGACGGCGGGGGTGGCACGATCCGAGTCGGGGCTAGCCAGCGGCGTGGTCAACACCAGCCGCCAGGTGGGAGGCTCGCTGGGC
>PMYJ01000162.1:0-1532 GCA_003170875.1 Candidatus Dormiibacterota bacterium
GGCGATGCCCATGAATTCTTCGGGTCAACGCTGTTCTTGGTCCAATTGGGGCTGGCTTGTCTGGCCATCAAATGGCTGGGCGGCAGCGACCGGCACATGACGCTGCTCACTGGCATCATGCTCTTGGGCGGCCTCGCGGCTGCCTATTACCTGCCACAATCGCGGGGCTTCGAGCTGCAGGCGCAGGCGGTCTTCCAGCTGGCTTTCTGGGTCTTGTTCATCAGACTGCTGCGTGGCCTGCAGCTGCAGCCGGCTGAGGCCGCCTGACCGCGGCGGCCAGGTCCTCCGTCGACGGCCGCCCCGGCCCCTGATCCCCATGAATCGCCCGCTTGTCGCCTCGCGGCCCGGCGCTCGTCCTTCCCGGAGTGTGGGTGATCACGATAGGTGCCCAGGTCCTCGGGGCGATGTAGGGTTGGCGAAAATCCTCTCGAGGCCCCCGAGCCGATGTAGCTCAGCTGGCAGAGCAGCCGCCTTGTAAGCGGCAGGCCGAGAGTTCGAGTCTCTCCATCGGCTCCACCCGAGTGTATGGATTCGGCTGACCCTTGACGAAAGGGCTCCGGCTGATCCTTGACGGGCCTTCGGGTGATGCCTGATGGCTACTTCGGTTGAGGCTTGACACTCCCTCACATGAGGGAACTGAGCGTGACCGAGCAGCGGTATCAGGCGATCCTGGCGGTGATCAGGGATGGCAGGACCGTCACCGAGGTGGCCTCCGAGTGGCGGGTGAGCCGGCAGACGATGCACACCTGGCTGAGCCGGTACGAAGCCGGTGGGCTGGAGGAGCTGGGCGACCGGTCGCACCGGCCGACGAGCTGCCCACACCAGATGTCGGGCGAGCTCGAGGCGATGGTCCTGGAGTTGCGCCGGTGGAAGCCGTATTGGGGGCCCCACCGGCTGGTGCTGGAGCTGGCCCGGCGGAAGGTGGCGCTGTTGCCCTCGGAGTCGGCGGTGTACCGCTGCCTGGTGCGGGCGAGGGTCATCGACCCGGTCCGCCGGCACCGCCGGCTCGAGCACTGGAAGCGCTGGGAGCGGGGCCAGCCCATGGAGCTCTGGCAGATGGACACCGTGGGTGGCTTCCTCATCGCCGGCGGAACCACGGCCAAGGCTCTGACCGGCGTCGACGACCACTCCCGGTTCTGCATCTCGGCCCGGCTGATGCCTCGGGAGCGCACCCAACTGGTCTGTGACGGCTTCACGGCGGCGCTGCGGACCTACGGGGTGCCGGAGCAGGTGCTGACCGACAACGGCAAGGTCTTCACCGGGAGGTACGGCCACCCGCCCGTCGAGGTGCTGTTCGACCGGATCTGCCGAGAGAACGGGGTGGAGCACCTGCTCACCCAGCCCCGCTCGCCGACGACAACGGGGAAGATCGAGCGCTTCCACCGCACCCTGCGGCTCGAGTTCGACACCCGCCGGGTCTTCTCCAGCCTCAAGGTCGCCCAGCAGGCGCTGGATGAGTGGGTCGCCCACTACAACAACGAACGGCCCCACCAGTCACTCGGCGACGCCACCCCGGCCAGCCGGTTCAGCGT
>PMYJ01000162.1:1576-2404 GCA_003170875.1 Candidatus Dormiibacterota bacterium
GCGGCAGCCCCTGCAACGTGCTGGTCACCGACGCGCTGCTCCAGTTCTGGGTGGGCAACGAGCTCCTCAAGACCGTTGCCCGGACCTCGCATGGTGAAATTCGCATTCAGAACGCCCAGGGGACGGCCCTGAGGCGGCACAGCAGCAGCCTGGGAGTGTCAAGCATCACCCGGAGTTGATCCGTCAACCATCAACCGAAGGTCGACAGGGCACGCCCGGGCGGTCCGGGCCGCGCAACTCACCGAGCCGACGCACCCCGGNNCAACCATCAACCGAAGGTCGACATCGGCTCCACCCGAGGGTGCCATCTCTGCCAATGCTCGTCTTGGGCGCTGAGCTGAACGGCGCCTTTGGCTCCGGATGCCCCGACCGGGAAACTGCTACTCTCGCTCCGCTCAGCAACTCCCGATATGGGCGATGACCCCCTTGGGGAGCCGCGTCCTCTCGAGCTGCGTCGCCACCTCCTCACGGAGCTCGTTGTTGACCACCCAGTAGTACTCGATCTCCTCCGCGACCGCGATCCGCCCGGCGCTGACGCAGTCTTTCTCGATCGACTGGAGCCGTTCGACGAGCCCCTCGCGGGCTGACGCGCAGCGGCGGAACGCGGCATCTCGGTCGTCGTCCTCGACCCGGACCGTCACGGTCCAGCAGGCCCGATCTGGGATGACCTTGGTCTCGGCGTGCCCGCTGATGNNCGACGTCCATGGGCAGCCCGGATGGTGACCTCAGGCGGGTCGCCCCGTCAAGCGGAGAGGCTCAGGCCTCCGGACCCGATCAGCCCGATTGCCGGGCCGGAGGCGCCTCTCCCCGGGGCCCCGGCTCGGGGCT
>PMYJ01000162.1:2462-8808 GCA_003170875.1 Candidatus Dormiibacterota bacterium
TCGATTCCCACCTTGGGCTCCAGACCACCAAAAGCGGTGGTGCTGAGTGCAGAAACGGCGCCCCATCCGCGTTTCTCCGCACCTCTCCGGGTTCGTCCCGAGGCCTCCGCAATGCATGGGATCTTGCCCTACCCAGGGGTAGGCAAGATCTTTTAGCTTATTGACCTCGGATTCGAGGTCAGGGAGGTTCGACCTCATGGACAGGACGATTGCACGGGATCCCGGTGGGCACGGCAGCCGGCTGGAGGGAGAAAGCCTCGACCGCCGGGATCGGAGCACGGCGGTGGAAGAGGCAGCCACCCGGCAGCGACCGGGTATCGATTTCCTGGCCGCCAAGCGCCCCCGGCGGCCGTACGGTGACAAGGCGGTGGGGGAGGGGCTCGTGACGCTGCCTCGGCCCGCTCCGGGCGCGTCGGTATCCGTCAACCACGCCATCCAGGCGATGCTCAACGCCCACGCCCTGGACTGGGCGAGGACGCAGCTCGGCAACTGCCGCGTCTACCTGATGTCTCCGACCGGCCGCTTCCAGACCTGGTGCCGAGCGGAAGGCGTGGCTGACGTCGACCTGCTCACCACGACGCGGGTGGCCGGCTTCCTGGCAGCCATCGCCGACCGCAGCCGCGGCCCGGGGCTGAAGGCGGCCACGGTCGCCAAGTACCGCACCCACCTCCGAGCCCTGGCTCGATTCCAGGCGGAGACACCCGGGTATGGGGTGGGGCTCGCGGACATTGGCCGGATCCGACAGCCGCGGATGCCCAGGGAACGCATCGCCCCCGCCCTCACCCGTGACGAGGAGCGCAGGGTTCTGGAAGCCTGTNNCGTCAGCGAGATGGCGGGCTTGGTCCTGCCCAACCTCCAGCTGACCGCCCGGCCGCCCCGTATCGCGGTCACAGGGAGCGTCCACGACCCGGACTGCACCAAGAGCGGGCGGCCGCGGCAGGTCACCTTCCGCAAGTCCTACAACGGGCTGCCCCGGCGGCTCCTGGACTGGATCCGGGGAGAGCGCGACCCCTTCGGGCGCTGCCCTCGCCAAGAACTCTTCCTCTCGGCCGTGGAGGGGCGGCGGGAAGGGCAGATACCGACCGCGCTCGGCATCTGGGGCTACGAGCGCCTCTGCGAGCGCGTCTCCCTGCGCGCCGGGGTCCATTTCAGCCCCCACATGCTCCGGCACACCTGGGCGACGCGGCTCGTCGATGCGGGCGTCCAGCCCATCCACCTCATGGAGGTGGGCGGCTGGAACAGCATCGCCATGGTCCAGCGGTACTACACCGCCAATGACCAGGAGGTGCTCAGCGCCATCGCCGCTGCCAGCGCCTGATGCGCGGCGAAGGGGTGAGTCACTCCAGCCGTGGGAGTCGCGGCTCGCGCTGGCCGAGCCCGTGCATGATCGCGATCGCGGTGCGGTCCCGGACCCCCTGCCCCTGCAGGGCCTTATATACCGAGCTGCGCCCACAGCCCGTGTCTACCGCGAAGCTCCCCGCGGTCCACTCGCGGAGCACGAGGGCCAAGCGCAGGCGGATGGGGTCGAAGCGTCCGGTGCCGGCATCCCACAGCAGGTTGCCCTGGGCTCCGCGCGGTGGCGCTGGCCTGGTGGGGGAGGTCATAGTCGGCGGTATCATGGCTGTGCCCGATGATGCCCGCAATGTCAATTAAATGTTGGCACCATAGCGCCACAAAAGCCCTTAGCCCATAAGGGTTTTCTGCCGATTCAATGGGCATTTTGATCTCAAGAACGCGGGAAACACCTTACACAATATGGGTTTTCCGGTCCGTGTGACAATTCAGTGACGGGCCCGGCGCTACCTCTTTTCAGTGCATATGACGCGTTGTTGACTCTTACGGCAGTCTCCGGCCCCGAGACGCCTGAGGGTCGGCAAACCTCGTGGCGTTGGCCGTGCTACGCCAGGCGAAGCCCGCATGTCGGTGGTCGAGGGCCGGCGCGGGATCGCAATGCCCATGGCCCTGGACTTTGCCTTCCCGCAGCCGCGACAGAGCGACGCGGTGGTTGCCGCCCGGTGCTCCTTGGCACGGCATCACCAACGCTCCGTCAACTGTGGTGGTGGTCGGAGTGGGAGGCTATCAGGTGCTCCCTTCACGCGCGCGCGCGAGGCATCGACTGCGGGAGTGCCAGCAAACGCCTCGCAAACGGCTCGCACACGGGCCGACCTCGACCCGATAGCTCGGGCGCACGCAGGGTTAGGAGCTCGGCTCGGTGCATAGGGCGGTGGTCAGAAGCCTCGGATTGGCGGGCGAGCTCATCGAGACAGAGGCAGATACTCGTGTGAACACCTCCACCGTTGGCTCGGTACGTCGTACTGAGCGAAGCTCGGACCGACCTTGGCGCACCAGCCTCTCTCAGAGAGCAGGGGCGCGCCGCACGGCGAGGTCAGCTGGCCTGGGCGCGGCACAACACCTGCTGACCCGGGGCCAGGCGTCGGCGGTTGACTCTATGCGGACGAGCATCGTCGCGTCTGTGCGGCCCCACATCTTCGCGAGACTAGGCTGGCTTCCCCCGTGAGCTGGTGGCTGCCCACAGAGAAACATGCTCGCGGTCTATGGCCCTCGCCCGGTTGCTTGGTGCGGCAAAGCGGCGCTGCTCCCGCCAGCAGCGGCGAACCCCGGCCGGTACGTGGGACAACCAACAGGCAGCCGAGGCTCAGCACGGGCATCAACGGAAGACGTTCTGGTCAAGAGCTACGCTGAGTCCGCATACAGTCGCGGCCGTGCGCAAACGTGCGCTTCTCGACAGCTACTGCACAGTAGACTCGGCGCAAACGGGTAGCAAACGTCCGCAGCTACTGGGGGAATGCCATGGCGACGGCCCGCTCCACAGGACCAGGCGCGTGCGAGCCCCGCGACCTGACGCTCGCTTTTCGACTTACCTCAGCCGAGCGCGAGCGAATTGACAGCTTGGCGCGCAGCGATGGGGTCAGCACATCAGAGTTCGCCCGTCGGGCAGTTCTGGCTGGCGTTCGCGCCAGCGCGGCGGCACTCGGAGAGGCCAGGGTACTCGGGCGGGAGGAGATGCGCCCACAGATCACAGCGCTGGAAGACCAGCTGGTTCGGACGCGGAAGCTGGTCGCCGATTGGCGCCAGAATGCGGGCGAACTCTATGCGCAATTGGAGCGAGCGCCGAAGGACTTGCTTGCCACGGCGCGACAGGTGGTCGTCGGCGTCCCCGGTTCGCAGGCGGCGCTGGCCACTTACTGGTCGCGGCTTGGGCGCGGAGATCGCAGCGCGATCGTCCCCATCGTGGCCGCTGTGGTTGCCGAGGATCTCGACCGAGCTATCAGTGCGCTCCCGGTCAGCCGGGTGGCCGTCACGCAGGGCGTGGATCTCCTCGATCGCGTTGCCTGGTTGGTCGGCGCACTGACAATAGACTCAGGTAGCCCGTTTGCCGACACCAATAGGGAACGATGTCCGGAATGGGCGCCGCTCGAGGCGAGGTGTCGCAACGCTTACGACCTCTTGCGCCTGAATCTGGAAGCAGTCAGCCGATGCGAAGCGAGGGCAGACAACGATCAGGAGCGCCGCACCGGATAGTGGGAACCCGGAGACGGTGCCGCGTACGGGTCGGCGAGGGCGCCCCCCCGTGTCCTGCCGGCCTACTCGACAGGGCGGCGGGACGGAAGTGGGTGGCGCAGCCCCGCTACGGGGTCGATGTGGGGCCGCCCAACGACCCCCGGGCCCACTGGACATGGGCGGTGAGGACGTCGCTGACAGCAGGAAGAAGCTGGCCACTTGTTCCGTCGACGGCTACGAAGCGCTCGTGGCCGCTTCGTGTGAGGAGCCCAAGCCAGAGCGGGCGGTAGGTCGACGTGGTGCGTTCGATAGAGATGCTGTCGGCCGGAGGGTCGACGCCCAGAACGGCGAGGACCTTCCTCGCCGCATCGCGCGCATCGAGCCGACGCTGAAGGGCCGCGTCCGACCCACGAAGCCGCTTGACGTCGCGGGTGCGCTGCCAGCCGCGCTCGGCATCCGCGAGCCTCGCACCGACCTCCTTCTCCTCCAGTCGAGCGCGGAGGGGGTGCTCGCCGATGTCAACGGGCGGGCGGGCCGGCTCCTCAGTCGACTGTTGGATCAGGGTCCCGTCCAATGCCTCGTAGTCGTTCCACACGTGGATAGCGCTGTCCACTCGGCGAAGCACGCCCCCACGCCGGCTCAGCCCGAGCTGCAGCGTCCAGACCGGAAGCCACGCGGCTCCGAACCAGGTCACCACATCCCTGCGAAGTCCCATTCGCCCCCGAGCGGCGCGCTCGACCTCCTGGCGCCCACTCGCGAACGGGATGGAGAACGGCACGCCGGGCGCGATAACCGGTGTCTGCCCGAGCGGGAGGGAGCATCTGGCGTGACCGCTCCGATGACACCGCTTAGCCAAGACGGGGTCGCTGGGCACTCGTTCCTCAACGATCTCGCCCTCTCAATGCAGTACCTACCTTGGGCCTCTAGCTCTCGGCGAAGGATGCGGAAAAGTCGCACTCGACCTCGCGATCGCCGCCGCCCTGCCGCCGACCCCTCGCGAGCTGCCCCTCGACGGCAAGAGCCGCCTCGCCCTGGCAGAGGGGGGCCAACCAGTGTTTGGGCGGCTGGGCCCGTCTAGGCGCTTCAGGGGTGAAACTGTCATGGCGGGGTGGCCCAGTGTTCCGAATGACACTTGACGGTCCGCGACGCCAGCCGTTCGGTAGTTGCGGGACGGTGGTCCAGGAGGACGGCTCCCACCGGACGCGTCCGAAGCGCAGACCGGAACGCGGTAACAGGCCCCCTCGCCTGGCTCAGCGTTCGACCGCTTGAGTGGTGATCAGGCCCTCGCGGATGGCGATGGAGACCGCCTCCAGCTTCGAATGGGCTCCGAGCTTGCTGATGATGTTCTGGATGTGGTTGCGCAGGGTGTGGAAGCTGATGAACAGCCGCTCGGTGATCTCCTGGTTGCTCAGACCATCCGCGAGGAAGAGGAGAACCGCCGAGATATGCCCGCGGCGGGTGTGCCCGGCGCTGGAGCGCTCGGTAGGGGTGAGACCGGCCCACGAGCAGAGCTGCTCGGCGTGGCGAAAGCGACTGACATCCCAGACCTCCGCGATCACGGTCGCCGCGGCGATGAAGCCGATTCCCGGGATCCGCATCAGCCGGGGCAGGGCCGGGTGATCCCGAAAGACCACTCTCATCTCCTGTTCCACGCTGTCCAGCTCACCGGTTAGGGCGTCGATGAGGCGCAGACAGCTCGTGATGCGGTTGCGGGAGAGCGGTGGCAGGCTCCCCTCGACCAGGAAGCGGCGCCCTCCGGCGCCGAAGAGGTCGCTCATCTCGGGGGTGATGCCGTGATCGGCGACGACAGCATGGACCTGGCAGCGCAGCCGGGAGCGGATGCGGACCAGCGCTGCCCCGTGACCGGACCAGCCGCCGAGCTTCCCTGGCCTCGGGGGGCGCGATCCAGGCGTCGGGCAGCAGGTGGGTGAGGAGCAGCTGGGCCAGGGTCGTCGCGTCGACGGTGTCGTTCTTGACCCGGACCGAGGAGATGGCCTTGGTCGCCAGGGGATGGGACATGGGGGCGGGGATGCCGGCGTCCCGGAGCAGGTCGGCCAGCCATCCCCAGCCGTAGGTCGCCTCGAAGGCCACCTCGAGGGACCGGGGCTCGAGCTCGCCGAAGACGCACAGGAAGTCCGCCGGCGAACTTGGTGATGCGGTGCTTCCAGACGACGCCGCCGCGGTCGTCGACGCCGACCAGGTCGGAGCGTCGTCGATGCAGGTCGATGCCAACCGATACCATGTGCAGGGGCTTCCCTTGCCGGGCTGTTCTCTCTGCCGGGAAAGTGTCCTCTCCCTCAACGGGGGAGGCGGGAGGCCTCCCTCTTCATGGCATCACTTGAGCCGGGCCGGCGATCATCCCCGGCGTCCTCGGCGATGACCACGCTGAGCCGAGCACGTATCCGCTTCAAGTGACAGTGACAGCACCCCTTCCGCTGGGCGACCGTCACCTCCCCTGACGTGCGCCGCAGCTCCTTCCACCCGGCGTTGGGCGCCGTCAAGCAGGCATGGAAAGAAGTTGCTGTCGGCAGCGCTCGCGTATTCGCGGGAGCCCCTCAAAGCTGGCGCGGCACGCTTTCTGACGCCACCGCCGCCAAGCGTTACCTGGTACTGGTGCGAGCGGGCGAATCTCAGGGAGACTTCAGGCTGGCACCCGGCGATCTGTGTCCACGGCCATCGTCATCGGGTTCCCCCGGGCTGAACAGCTCCTTGACGCCGTCACCACAAAGGCCCCCGGCGGTCGCATGTGCCCGATACACGTCGGCCGATCACCGTCATCGCCAACGCATCGCGCTCCTGAGCTGTCAGCGGCCAGGCAATAGGA
>PMYJ01000255.1 GCA_003170875.1 Candidatus Dormiibacterota bacterium
CGTGGGTTGCCGTGGCCGTCGACTGTGGCCCGACCGTCGTCCCGTCCCCGAAGGCGAAGCTGTAGGTGGAGATGGAGTTGCTGCCCGCCTTGGAGCCGGAGGCGCTGGCCGTCACCGTCTGGCTGACGGTGGTCGAGGTGGGGGTCAGAGTGAGCGCCGCGGTCGGTCCCTTGCTGGTCGGGGTCGCCTTGAAGACGGCGACGATGGCTCCGCCGTAGCCGGAGCCCCCGCTTCCCATGGTCATCGACTGCCCCGCGGCCGAGCTCGAGGACATGTCCTCGAGGCCGCCAGCGTAGAGCCAGTTGGAGAGCGCCGATTCCCGCAAGGTGAATCCGGTGCCTGCGCTGAAGCCGGTGCCGGCATAGGTCTGGCCGCCGACCCCGACGACCAGCTCACCGGCCTCGCCGATGGCCGCGGTCGGCCCCGCCTTGAGAGTGCTTCCCGTCGTGCTACCGCCGGCGACCTGGTCGAGAGCTGCGGTGGCGGCGACCCCCGAGTACTCGGCGACAGTCAGCGCTCCGCTCCCGGCCACGGTCACGGTGACGGTGCCAGCCTTGGAGTTCTGCAGGTAGTAGAGGTCCTCGTACCCGTTGCCGTAGGCGAGCGAGCTGGCCGCGGTCCAGGCGCCGTTGAGGCTGTCGGAGACCCCGCTCACCTGGGAGCCACCGGTGGTGATCCCCGCGACCAGCAGATCTCCCCCCGTGATCGGCTTGGAGAGGGTGAGCGATGTGGAGGTGGTGGCGCCGCCCTGGACAAAGTTCGGAGTGCTGCCCGGAGCTGCCGTCACCTGCTCNNGCTGCGCTGCCGTCTCCGAAGTTGAACGTGTAGCTGGAGATCGGGTTGGAGCCGGGGGCGGATGCGGTCGCGTTGGCGGTCACCGGGAGCGGCGCCTGGCCGGACGCCGGGCTCAGGCTCAATGCTGCCGTCGGGCCGTGCTCGACGTTGACCGACGCCGTGGCCGTGGAGGTGGCCCCGGTGCTGTCGGTGACCGTCACCGTGACCGTGAAGTTTCCGGTCGACGCGTAGGTGTGCGCGGCGGTGGCAGCGGAGCCGCTCACCGCGGTGCTGCCGTCTCCGAAGTTGAAGGAGTAGGTGGAGATGGACACGCCGGTCGCGTCGCTGGAGGCGGCCGCGCTCGCCGTCACCGGGAGTGGCGCGCTTCCCGAGGAAGGGCTCACGCTGAGTGCTGCGGCCGGTTGACCCACCGTCTCCTGGGCGGTGGCGGCGGCGGAGACCCCGGCGGTGTCGGTGACCGTGACCGTCACCGTGTACACGCCGCCCTTGGTGTACGTGTGCGTCGCGGTCGAGGCCGCCTGAGGACCGACCGTCGTCCCGTCGCCGAAGGTGAAGGTGTAGGTGGAGATGGCGTGGGTGCCGGGTGTCGACGCCGACGCGTTGGCGGTGACCTGCTGGTTGACCGGCGTCGACACCGGGCTGAGGGTCAGCGCCGCGACCGGTGCGCCGCCCGGCGTCCCGGCCTTGAAGACGGCCACGACGGCGCCGAAGTACTGGCTGGAGCCTGACGTCATGGTCATCGACTGGCCGGCGGTGGAGGAGGAGAGGGAGTCCTCCAGGCCGTTGACCGCCCACCAGTTGGAGACCGCGGATTCGCGGGGAGTGAAGCCCCCGCCCGCCGTCAGGCCGCTGCCGACATTGGTCTGCCCGCCCACGCCAACGACCAGCTCCCCGGCGCCGCCGATGGCGGCGGTGGGCCCGGCCTGCAGGGAGCTGCTGCTGCCGCTGCCGTTGGTCACCTGGTCGAGCGCCGACGTGGTGGCGATCCCCGAGTACTCGCCGACGGTCACGGCGCCGCCACCGCCTGCGAGGGTGACGGTCACGCTGCCGGCCTTCGAGTTCTGGAGGTAGTAGAGGTCGACGTGCCCGTTGCCGTAGTTCACCGAGCTGGCCCGCGTCCAGGCACCGTTGATGTTGTCCGAGACCCCCGTGACGGGGTCGGTGCCCGAGTCGTTGGTGGTGATGCCCGCCACCAGCAGGTCACTCGCCGTCACCGCCTTGGTCAGGGCGAGGCCGGAGCCGACCGTGTTCGCTCCCTGGACGAATGCCGGGGAGGTCGCCGCGCTCACTCCCGTGCCCGCGCTCTGGAAGACCGATGCGACGACCGCGGCGCCCGCGATGAGATAGGCGAAATTGCGGCGGCGCGCCATCACCTCGACCCCGGCAGCGGGTCACGCTCCCGCGGGGAGGCTGTCTCCGGCACCCTCGCCGCGCAGACCGCGAGCATCCACTTGGGTGCGAGGGGTGAGCCGTATGCGCGTTCCTCAACGATGCGCAGCCCCGCGTCCTCGAGCATCCGATGAAACTGGGCACGGCTGTGATGGGTGACGATCCCGGTCCATTCGGGCAGGACTCCCCCGGCGCGCCACGCGCTCAGCCATCGCTGTGGCCTTCTTCCCACGTAGCTGGGGTGGCGGAGCATCCAGAGCGGGTTCCGGTTGGTCGTGTCGACCAGCAGCTGTCCGTTGGGAGCGAGCACCCTGCACATCTCCCTCAACGCGGCGGTCGGATCGGGCAGATGGACGAGGAGATCGGCAGCGATCACGGAATCGAAGCTCCCGGACGGGAAGGGGAGGGGCTCACGGGCGTCGACCCGGACCAGGGAGAGATCTTTCGCGGGGACCCCGGACTCCTCCGCCGCGCGCGCCGCCCGGGTGAGCATCTCGTCCGAGATGTCGGCCAGGGTCACGGTGTGGCTCCGGGCGAGCGGCACCGCGATCCGTCCGGGCCCGCCGCCCAGGTCCAGCACCCTGCTCCCGGGCCTGCTATCCGCAAACCGGAGCAGGTCGCGCCGCTTGGCGGCATAGAGGTTGCGGAAGGGGTTGTCCTGGGCGTCGGGACGGAAGTGGTCGGCGTAGCTTCCGTCGCTGAAGACGGTGCGGCTCAGCGACTCCTTCTGCGCCAAGACCGCGCTCACGAGACCGTCGCCCGCGAGGCGGCGTGGTCGGGCGCGGCGGGCCGCCGGCCGGACACCGCGTAGGACTCGGCGAAGATCAAGGACGCGAGCCGCCCCCTGCGGCCGCGCCGTGCCACCCACTTCCACACGGCCTGCGTGGCGGCCAGGGCGGGTCTCTCCGCGAAGGCCGGGACGAGCGGGTACTGCTTGGTCCCGCGCACGTAGACGGGCAGGCCGAGGATGACCGGTCGCACCCGGATGTCGACCATCCCGGCCTCCGCGAAGGCGCGGGTCAACTCGTGCACGGGGAGGTGGCGCTGCCAGAAGCCGGGATCCATCTCGTGCCGCAAGAGCCGCCGGAGCAGGTTGCGGGGCCCGAACCAGCGTGACCGGCCGGTGCCCCGCCAGACCGAGACCGGCGTCTTGGTGATGACGACCGCGCGTCCACCGGGAGCGACCAGCCGCTCCAGCCTCGCGATGATCTCGCGCCACTCGGGGACGTACTCGAGCACCCGCACGCTCATCACCAGGTCGAAGGTGGTGCCGGGATCGAAGTGGGCCGCATCTCCTTGCAGGAAGCTCACGTGCTTGGCCGCCACGGCGGCCCGCGCCTGCTCCAACATCTTGGGCGAGAGGTCCAGGGCCACCACGCGGGCGGCGCGATCCGCCAGCAGAGGCGTCCACGTGCCCGGCCCGCAGCCGATCTCCAGGGCGGTCCCGACCGGCCCACTCCCCAGCTCCTCGACGAGGACCTGGTGGGTCTGCGCCTTCTCGACGAGCACGACCGGGTTCTTCTCCCAACGCAGGCGCCTGTAGTAGCTGCTGGCCTCGTCGAAGATGACGGCGATGCCGTCCTGGACGCGCGGGCTGTCCCCGGTGGGGACCTGCTCGCCGGGGGCGCCGTCCACCCGGGATGCCGGGGCGCGGGCGTACGGTGCCACGCTCACGCCCCTCCGGCGCGGGCGGAGGCCACTTCGGCATGGAAGGCCTCGAGCCGGGCCGCGGCGCCGGCCCAGCCGTACCTCTCCACGGCCAGGGCACGTCCCGCGTCCCCGAGGCGGCGGCCCAGAGCCGGGTCCGCGAGCAGGCGGAGGATGCTGCCGGCCATCTCCGCGGGCTCGTCGGCGAGCAGCAGGTGCTCGCCATCGGCGACGTCGAGCCCCTCGGCACCCAGGGTGGTGGAGACGACCGGCTTTGCCATCGACAGCCCCTCCAGCACCTTGAGGCGCGTCCCCCCTCCGACACGGAGGGGAGCCACCACAACGCTGGCTCTGCGCAGATAGGGCAGCACGTCGTCGACGGCGCCGGCGACGATGACGCCAGGAGTGGCGAGCCGGCGCAGCAGGGCGGGGGTGCCCCGGCCGACGATGGTGAGCACCGCCCCCGGCCGGGCCCGGCGGACCCTGGGGAGGACCTCCTCCACGAACCAGGCCACGCCATCGGCGTTGGGACGGTAGTTGAGGCTGCCCACGAAGAGCAGCGCCTCCGGGTCGACCGGGGAGGAATCGGGCTGCAGGTGCTCGGTGTCCACGGCATTGGGTACGACCGCCGTCGGCACTCCGGGGTGGGCGCTGCGGATAGCCGCCGCGTCGATCGCGGACGTCGCCACACAACCGGCGGCGCGCAACCACGCCCGCTGCTCCTCGTGCCGCACCTTCGAAGCCTCCACCCGTCCGAAGAAACGGCGCACGGAGGAGGTCTCGATCCGGGCCACCCGCTCTAGGAGCTGGTACTCGATGTTGTGCTCGTCGACCACCACCGGGGTGTCGCCCGGGAACCGGAAGCACATCATCTGGCTGGACTCGACCTGCACGATGTCGAAGCGGCGATCGCCGAGAAGGGCGTCCAGCTCCCGCTGCATCGCCTCCGAATGGAGGGCGTTGAGGTGGAACGAGGAGTGGCCGCCGAGCGACGCCAGCTGATGCCGGCGCCGCGACTCGAGGGCGGCGGGCGGTGGCACCCGATGCACCGCATCGAGGGTCCGGCGCAGGCCGGCCCAGTCGCGCCCGTCCTCGGCGGACCCGTAGGCGATCAGCGTCACCCGGTGCCGCCGGGCCAGCTGCAGCGCCAGATGGTGAACGCGCAGGGCGAACCCCCAGGTGGGTGGCGACGGTGCCTCGGGGCAGACGATGAGGACGCGTCGGCCCGAAGCCGGGTCGACGCTGGTGGGCGCGGCGGGGAGTCGCCTCTCCATCACGGACAAGGTGATCTCCGCGGCGGCGGCCGCCTGGAACGCATGAATCGATTCTGGCTAGCGAGTGCCGGGGCCGCCATGGGACCCGGCGGCATCCCGACTGGGACAGATGTCTCGGTAGGCAGGCGGACACCCCCTCGCCCATACTCAGTCCGTGCACCTGACCCGCGTCGGGGTCGGCCTGGGCATGCCAGCGCAGGGATCAGTGAACAGAGAGCAGGAGCCGGGGCGCGCGTCGGCCGGGGTGGCCCTTCGGGTCGTCATCGGTGTTCACGACGGCGGCATCAGCGGGGTGAACACCTACGCCGAGCACGTCGCCGCGGCGGCAGCGGCAGCCTCGGTCGACGTGACCCTCCTGGCCACTCACGCGGGGCTGGCGCTCACGCTGGAGCGGAGGCTCGAGGGCACCGGCGTCCGCGTGGTCGATCTTGGTCTGAAAGAGGCGACCGCGTGGCAGCGGCGGCTGGAGCGGTTGTCTCCCGGCTACGCGGCCCGACGTCTCCGCGCCGCCATCCGCCTCGGGCTGCCCCGACTCGGGCACTACGACGCGGCCCACGCCAACCACCCTGCCCTGGCCGCCGCTCTCCGCCCGCTGGCAGACCGGGTGGTGGTGGCGGCCTGGTTCCACCCCCATGCCCCGATCGGGCGGGCCGTCGCCACCTGGCGGCACACGGGACGCCGCTTTCCCCGCAGCGCCGCGATGGCCGCCAAGGGAGTGCTCCACTACCGCAACGATGTCCGCGGCTACCGCGCCGCGGATTGCGCCGTCGCTCCGACGCTCGTCCTCACCGAGGAGCTCCGCCGGGCTGGAATACCCGCTCTCCACAGCCCGCCACCCTGCCGGGGGGTCGGGGGGGGGCCGCGGGCCGAACGCGACGGCGACCCCACCGCCCGCTTGCTCATCTGCAGCGGCGACCTGGCCCACCCGCGCAAGAACGTCGCTCTGGCGATCGCGGCTGTGGGTCTCCTCGCCGCCCGGGGGCGACCGATCGCGCTCGATCTGGTCGGCCGTAACGCGGAGAGGCTCGATGCCGCGCTGGACCGCCTCCCCCACGGGGTGGAGGTGAGGCGTCTGGGGTCGCTGCCGCCCTCCGAGGTCCATGCCCTGATGCGGGACGCGGACGCCCTCCTCCTGCCCAGCCTCTTCGAGGAGTGGGGCTACGTCGCCGTCGAGGCCGCCTTGCAGGGGACGCCGGTCGTCAGCCTCCCCGTCTACCCGTTCCCCGAGATGCTGGCCGGGCGCCTGGGGTGCTGCGCCGGCGGGATGAGCGCCCGCGCCTTCGCCGACGCCGTCGACGAGCTTCTGGCCGACCCTCCGGACCGCGTGCAGCTGGCCGCGTCGGCCGAGGAGCGCTTTGGGCTGGAGACCGTCGGCCGCCGCCTGCGGAGCATCTGGGAGGGCCCCCTCGTCCGGGCCGCGCCGCTCGAGGAGCGGGTGACGATGCCTATAGGCACCGCGCATCCCGTCGGCAACGAGCGCACCCGGTGACCGTCGCCGTCACTCCACCCCGCCTGGTCGCCACCTGCCACCACGGACTCGAGGCCTTCCTCCGCCTCGAGCCGGAGTGGCGCGCGCTGGTGGAGCGCTCCCGGACGACCAACCCCTTCCTGAGCTGGGAGTGGGTCTCCGAATGGGGGCGCAGCTTCTGGGGTGGGAACCTGGTGGTGGTCGTCGTCGAGATGTCGAGCGGTCCGGTGGCGATCGCACCCTTTCACGAGTACGAGGGGCTGCCCGCTCCCGGGCTGAGGGCCCCGTCGCTCGAGCTGATGGGGCCGCGCCGCCGCCGGTACCGGCAGATGTTCGAGTTGGCCGAGGCCCTGGTCGACCCCGATGACGCCGTCCCCGCCCTCGCCATGGTCGTGGACCGGCTCTGTGCCGAGGGAAGGTGGAGCTGGCTCGAGGTCGGCGCCTGGGGAGAGGGGGCCGGCTGGTGGCAGGAGGCGATAGGCGTGGCGGAGGCGAAGGCCACGGCGGCGGTCGAGGGTCGGCGCGACGTCCTGATCATGGACCTGGGCAGGACCTGGGAGGAGCTTCGCGGCCAGCTGCGCCGCAACGTCAAGGAGAGCATCCGGCGCGCTTACAACGCCCCGGCACGCGACGGCATCCGCCTCGTCTACTCCGAGCACCGCGGCGTCGCCGGCCTCGATCCCGTGCTGGACGACCTCTTCGCGCTCCACTCCGCGCGGGCCGGCGCGGGGAGGGGGGTCGCTCATCCGGACTACTTCTCGGACCCGGCGGTCCGCGGTTTCGTCCGGCGCGTGGCCCATCGCCTGGCGGAGGCCGACCGGCTCAGCCTCGGGATCGTGGAGCAGGACGGCCGCCGTGTGGCGGTGCGCTTCCATATGGAGATGCACGGGGTCCTCTACCTCTACCACTCCGGGTTCGACCCGGAGCTTTGGCGGTACAGCGTCGCCACCCTGGCGACCGTGGAGGCGATCAAGGCCGCGATCGCCCGGGGCCTCCGGGGCGTCAACTTCTCGCTCGGGGTGGACCAGGCGAAGGCCCGCTGGAACGTTCGCAGCGTTCCTTTCGAGCGAGTCCAGATTGTCAGGGGCACCGCTGGAGCCCGCCGGGTGTCCGCCCTGTACAGCGGCGTGCGCCATGCCCGCCAGGCCGGCTCGGGCGTGGCCCGGATGGCCCACCTGGGACACTGACCACACTCACCGCGCCGGCCGCCGCATCGGTCGGGTGCGGGTGGCGCCGGCGCCACCGGCGCTTCTCCGATGTCCCGGTGGCGGTGCGATCCGCCCATTCACCGGTGCCGCGCCGCCCGTCACACTGGGTGGGATGGGGGATCCTCCTGTGGCTGCCGTCCGCGTGACGGAGCCGTTTGACGCACCCCGGACGCCCGCGATGGAGCCGTTCGACGTGCCCCAGACCAAGGTGACGGAGTCGTTCGGCGCGCCCCCGCCGAACGCGGTGAGGCTGGCCCGGAGCATCTCCATCCTGACCGTCGGTCAGATCGTCACCTGGATCGCGACCCTCACCTGGACTGTGATCGTGCCGCGGCGTCTGGGCTCGGCACAGGTGGGCATCTACACCCTCGGGCTGGCCGCCTCCGGGGTGCTGCTCGTCCTGGTCGGGCTCGGGCTCCGACCCCTCCTCGTCCGCGAGATCGCCTCCAACCCCGAGCGGGCCCCCCAGCTGATCGGGACCGGAATCGTTCTCCGCGCCATCTTCTGCCTGCCCGCGCTCGCGGTCACCCTGGTCATCACGCTGGTCGGCCCCTTCCGCGGAGTGGAGGGCACGGCGGTCTTCCTCGGATGGTGCATGACCGTCTTCGCGGTGGTCTCCGAACCCATCGCGGCCGGGTTCCAGGCCATGGAGAAGATGCGGTATCTCACCTACTCGACCATCTTCAGCAGGATCGTCTCCACGGTGAGCGCCATCGCCCTGGTGCTGTTCGGGGTCAGGGCTATCGGCCTGCTCCTCGCCGCGGTCGTGATCGGTGCCGTCCTCACCGTGCTGCTGCTGATCTGGTCACGCCCCCACTTCCACATCGACTGGAGGGTGAAACGCCACGAGCTGCGCCGGCTGTTCATCGCCAGCCTCCCCTATTGGAGCTTCGTCGCCTTCTTCACCATCTACCTCTGGATCGACTCGCTGATGCTGGGGGCGATGACGTCGACCACGGTGCTGGGCTGGTACGGGCTGCCGACGCAACTCTTCGGGACGCTCATGTTCATCCCCACCGTCCTCTCCACGGCGTGGCTCTCGCAGCTCGTGCGCGCTCACAAGGGAGGCCCTCAGTCGCTGGTGAAGGCGGCGCGACCGGCCATCGAGTTTGTCCTCGTCCTCAGCCTGCCGGTCTGCGTCGGGGCCGTGCTGGTGGCCGCCCCGCTGGTCAGGGTGCTCTACGGGCCCGACTTCACCGAATCGATCCCCGTCTTTGCCCTGCTCTCACTCTGCGTCCCGCCGATGTACCTCAACATCATGGCCAATCAGCTGATGATCGCGCGCAATCAGCAGATGGTATGGACCAAGATGATGGCCCTGGCGAGCCTGATCAATCCCGCCTTGAACCTCGTCCTCATCCCGTACTTCCAGCGCACCCAGGGCAATGGCGCCATCGGCGCATCCATCGCCATGGTCATCACCGAGGTGGTTCTCGCCGTCATCGGTTATGTCCTGGTTCGGGACACCTTCACCCGCAACTCGGTCGTGCGCCTGCTCAGGGCGGCGCTCGCCACGGTGCTGATGGCCGGAGTCGTGATCCTCGCGCTGCGCGCCGGGCTGGTCGCCGGCATCGCGTCGGGGATGGTCAGCTTCCCGCTCTTCGCCGGGCTCCTGGGAGTGCTCAGCGCCGCCGAGCGGCACCAGCTCTGGGATCTCCTCGGCGCCATCGCACCCCGACGCCGCTCGAAACCGAGCGGCAGCGCGAGCTGAGCGTGCTCAGCCGGGCGCGCTGCGGACTCGCTCGAGCCGTGGGGCGCGGTACCGTCGCGAGTGCGCGTCGATGGGGAAGCGGAAGCTTGTCCGCGCGCCTCGGGCAAAGGCGGCGAGCCGGCCCAGTCCGGTGGGCCTGCGGAGGAGCAGCAGGTTGCGCCATGCCACCATGCCGAAGAGGCCGCGGATGATGAACGTGGGCACGATCACCGGGTCGCCCAACCGCAGGTGCTTCATGTAGGTGGCGCCCTCGGAGAAGGCGGCGTCCCAGGCCAGCTCCCGCAGCTCCTTGCCCCAGGTGCGGAGCCCGCTATGCAGCACCGCGGGCTCGGGAAGCTCGAGGATGCCGTGACCCGCCCGGAGGAGCCTGTATGCGATGTCGCCGTCCTCGCCCGCCCGCAAGACGGCCCCCGCTCCGAGGACCTCGTCGAACGCGCCGGCGCGGCGGAGCTCGGCGGTCCGGAAGGCGAGGTTGGCGCCGATCCCCTGAGCCCTGAATGCCAGCCAGGGTGAGCGCAGCAGGCGGGTGTGACGGGGAAGGAAGGTGGGGATCGCTCCCACGGCCGGGTCGTGCGCGGCGGCCCTGACGCCGCCGCAGATCATCGCCACCTTCGGATGGGAGGCGAAGGCCCGCTCGATGCCGCTCAGCCAGTCTCGAGGCGCCTCGCAGTCGTCATCGGTGAAGGCGACGATCGCGCCACGCGCCGCGGCCAGGGCGACGTTGCAGGCAGCCGACTTGCCGACCCTCGTGGAGGGGATGTGCGCGAAGCGGTGGTCGTCCCCCACGGTCTCCTCAAAGACCAACCGGGTCAGATCGTCGGTGCTCTGGTCCACGACGACGACCTCGTAGCTGTCGTGGTCGAGCCGCTTCAGGCTTTCGAAGGCGGCGGCAATCGTGGCACCGCGATTGCGGGTGGGCATGCAGACGCTGATCCGGCACCCCGGCGGGTTGGGGATCGGAGGGGTGGTGCGAATGGCAACGAGCTTAGGTCTCTGGGGCGCCTCCCACGATGGGCAGGTGGCGTCGCGCCAGGGGGTCGGTCCCGATCCGCCCGGGACATCGGTCCCACTCCGCCGGCCCGGTGACCTGCGGGTCGGCTCCCGGGACAGACGCCCACGATGGCGGGGACATCCGGGGTCGGCACCCGTGCTGCTCCCATGGCGTCACACCGGCGCAGGCCCGACACTTGACGCACTATGAGATTCCTAGAAACCCTATTCCGGCACAAGCTGGTCGCAATCCTGCCGATCCTCCTCTGCCTATTGGTGGCAGCGGGCTACCAGGTGGCGCAGCCCAAGTCGTACACATCCACCGGCAGCCTATATATCGACGCGACCGTGCCGGGCAACAGCCCGATCAACACCGCGAACCAGTACGTGGACCCGTCGACCCTGCAGGAGTCCGCGATCCAGGAGCTGCTCACCACCCGTTCCTTCGCCATCGCGGTCGGGGACAAGGGTCCGCTCGCCGCCTACCTGGCGTCGCATCCGCGGGCCTCGTCCACCGGGCTGGCTGCCGTTCCCTTGCTCTCCAACCTCTTCAGCAGCTCGAAGGGATCGGTGGACGACCAGGTTGCCAACAACCTTCCCAGCATGGTGACCCTGGTGACGGCCGGCCCCCAGGTGGTGAACATCACGGTCGCGGCTCCCTCCCCCTCGGTGGCCGCGGGCACCGCGCAGGCCGTGATCGATGAGTACACATCCCAGACGACCGCGGCCCTGACCAGCACGGACCAGGTGGCGGTCCAGTACTACGACCAGCAGCTCAGTCAGGCGGAGGCCACCCTGCAGCAGGCCCAGCAGCAGCTCACCGCCTACCTGGCGGCCCACCCCACGGTGCCGTCCACTGGCGTCGGCAACGCCACCGCGACCGAGCTGTCCCAGGCGGTGACGCTGGACACCAGCTCGTATCAGAACGTGCTCTCCGAATACCAGTCGGCCGAGCTGTCCCTCGCCAACGTGGCCAGCCAGACCGGCTTCCAGGTGCTCGACGCTCCCACGGCCAGCGCCTCCCCCGTGAGCAGCAGCAAGAAGCTGCTGGGGACGGGCCTGGCCGGCCTGGTGGTGGGGCTCCTGGTCAGCGTGCTCCTGATCACAGGCCTGACGGCCACGGATCGCACCTCGCGCCGGGCCGAGGACATCCGCCGCGCCCTGGGCCTCGAGGTGGCAGCCACCATCGGGCGCTTCCCGCCGTCCGCTGCAGGCACGCTCCGGGGGAATCAACTGTGACTGGCGATGTTGCACCCTCCCGCATCGCCCCGCTCTCCGCGCTCCACTCGGCGCGCTCACAGGAGCTGACTCGCGACAAGGACCTGGATGCCGCGCAGGAGGCCCGCGAGCTGATACCGCCAGCGCTGCTCCAGGGAGCCCGTGAGGCACTCCAGCGGATCGGGCAGAGCGGTCACGGCAGCTACGGCGTCACCAGCACGGTGCGCGGCGAGGGCCGTACCAGCATCGCCACCGCGCTCGCCATCGTGGAATGGCTTGACCATGAGCGCCGGGTGGTTCTCGTCGACCTCGACCTGGAGCAGCCGTCCCTCCACGAGCGCCTCGGGCTCCGCGAGGGACCGGGGATCAGGGACCTGGTCCAGGGCCACAACAGCGTTGAGGACTACGTGCAGCGGATCGTCGGCGACGTCTGGTTGCTGAGCGCCGGCCGCTCGCGCGACGACGCGCCCCGAGGGCTGAACCGACTCGCGGAGAGCACCATCCTGTCACAGCTCTCGGAGTGGGCCGACGTGGCCGTGTTCGACCTGCCACCGCTGCTCGAATCGGTGACCGGTGCCGAGGCTGCGCGGCTGTGCACCACCCCGATCATGGTGGTGAGGGCCGGCGTGGCTCCGATGCCCCAGGTGAAGGAGGCGGTACAGAGACTGACGGCTCCGCCGATGGTGATCCTCAACGGGGTCCGGTCGGCGGTGCCCACCTGGATCCGGCGCTCACTGGGCGACACCCGGTGACCTGGCCCGTGCTGGCCATCGCGGCTCTGGTCGCGGTGAGTCTGCGCTTCGGTACCCGCACTCGGCAGGCGCAGGCCCTCGCCCTGCTGGTCACGGTGGTGGCACTCGGCTACGCCTGGATCGGCCTGGGCAAGGTGTGACGACCCTAGCGCTCGTCACCCCCTCCGCCGCCCTCTTCGAGCGGAACGCCCGGCTCCGGGTCCGGGTCGCAGTCATCGCCGGAATCGTCCTGGCCATTCTCCTCGGCCTCGTCGCCGGACTCCTGAGCGGCGGCCGTCCTTACCTGCCCATCGCCCTGGCCGCGGTCCTGGCGCTGCCCTTCGTCTGGTGGTGGAAGCCGGCCACCGGGGTGGTGACCCTGCTCGCCTGCTCCACCATGGTCGAGCAGTTCGAGTACGGGGTCGGCATCCCAGGCCTGGACGCCTTCACGGACAAGATCCCGATCTGGACCAGCCTGCAGAGCGGGCTGGGCGCCTCCGGACTGGTGATGAGCCCGATCGACATCGCGGTGGTCCTCCTGCTCATCGTCTGGCTGACCCGGGCCGCGACCGAGCGCAAGCTGATGGTGCCGCGCACGCAGGTCTCCGCCACCCTCGGCGTGCTGGTGGTGCTCGCCGCGATCGCCCTGGCCCGCGGCCTGATGGAGAGCGGCGGCAGCGCCGACACCAACGCTGCGCTCTGGGAGATCCGGCCGTGGGTGTACCTCGGGGCCACCTACCTCTTCGCATCCCAGGTGATCCGGAGCCGGCGAGCGGTGCAGGCCTTGCTCTGGACCTTTGTCATCGGCAGCGGCTTCAAGGCACTCCAGGGCGTGTACATCTACTTCGAGACGCGCAACGAGATCCCTCGCCCCGAGGCCATCCTGGCCCATGAGGAGTCCATCTTCTTCAGCCTCTTCCTGGTTCTCACCCTCTGCCTCTGGCTCTACGGCGAGCGGGGCCGGCTGCGTGCCACGGCCACGGCGCTTCTCCCGTTCGTTCTCATCGCGGACATCGGGAACACGCGGCGCGATGCGTTCCTGATCATCGCCGCCGAGATCGCGGTGATGATCATCCTCACCTACATCGCCCTGCCCGAGCGGCGCCGCCTGATCCGCCGCGTCTGTGTCGTGGGCCTGGTGTTCTTCGCTCTCTATCTCCCGGTCGAGTGGAATGGGAGCGGCACCCTGGCGGAGGTGGCGGTGGCGGTGCGCTCGGGGATTGCCCCTGATGCCCGCGACGCCCAGTCCAACGCGTATCGCGTGGCCGAGGACGCCAACCTGGGGGTCATGATCAAGCAGGATCCGATCATCGGTTACGGTTTCGGGGTCCCGATCAACTACAGTAGCTACCCCATCGTCGACATCAGCAACGTCGACAGCAACATCGCCTGGGTCCCCCACAACGGCGTGCTCTACGTTTGGATGCGCATGGGGGTGCTCGGCGAGCTGGCGCTCTGGATGTTCGCCGCCGCCGCCATCTTGGCCGGTACGCGATCGGCCAGATCGCCCAACCGCCAGGTCTCCATGATCGGCACGCTCACTACGTGCACCGCCGTGGGGTGGGTGATCATGGGGTACACCGACATGGGCTTCTGGTGGTTCCGCATCGCCGTGGCCTTCGGATGCCTGCTCGGGGTGCTCCATGCCGTGAACGTGATGGAGGCATCGTCGTCGCCGCCGGTCCCGGCTGATCGACCGGCATGACTGGGGTCACCAGCCGGGCCGGACGGGCGTCGTCGCGCAAGCTCACCTGGACCCTGAAGTACGTTGGTGCCCAGACGCTCGGGTATCTGAGCAACCACGTCGTCAACCGGGTGCCCAGCTACTCCGTGCGCCGCGTCTGGTACGACCACGCGATCGGCATCCGCATCGGCCGCGGCTCCAGCGTGCAGCTCGGTGTCCGCGTCTGGTTCCACGGACCCGGCCAGAACCGGCGCGGCGGTCCCTGGGAGACGGCGGGCGGCGGGTCACGGGTCGGAGCCGGGACGAGGGTCAATCGCGACTGCACGCTCGACGTTCGCGGGGGGCTCCGGATCGGCGACCACGTCAGCATCTCCCCGGAGGTGGTGATCCTCACCGCCGACCATGGACGTGACCTACCCGGCTTCCCCCTGCAGCATCGTCCGGTGGTCGTCGAGGACTACGTGTGGATCGGCATGCGGGCGATCATCCTCCCCGGTGTCCGGGTTGGCCGGGGCGCCGTGATCGCCGCCGGGGCGATCGTGACCCGCGATGTCGAGCCCCTGGCTGTGGTCGCCGGCGTTCCCGCCCGCGTCATCGGGCACCGCGATCCTGCCGCCCTGGACTACGCGTTCGTCGACGAGCCGCTCGCCCTCTTCGAATGATCGCCGCCTCGCCCGCACGGCACGGCTCCGCGGAGCGCGCGGAGGTGGAGCGCCGCGCGCGGCGGCTCGCGGTCGAGCCCATCGGCGCCGCAGAGGCCTGGGACTTCCACCACCGCCACGCCGATCTGACGACGCCGTACACGCGGCCGGACTTCGCCGAGATGCTCGCCGTCGGCTTTGGGCCGACCCTGCTCCGCCTCGGAGTCTTCGGGGAGAGAGGCATCGAGGCCGTCGTCCAGCTCGCGGTCCGGCGCAGGGGTCTGCTGGGGACCGCCGACCAGACCCCCTTCCCCTACGTCGGTCTGATGACCGGCGGTGGCGAGCGACTTCCCTCCCAGCTGCTGGCCATCCGCCGGGCGCTCGCCCGGGAGCGTGTCGCCTTCGCCGTGCTGAGCCTACCGCCGCAGGTGGTCGTCGACCCGGAGTGGCCGCGCGGCGCGGGCGTCTTCATCCATCCGAGGACGACCTGCGTCGTGCCCACCGACGCGGCTTCGCTGGATGCCGTGGAGGCGAGGTGGGCGCGATCGGTCCGGCGAGCCACCCGGGACGGTCTGCGCGTCGAGAAGGCGACTGCCGCGGAGATGAGCGGGGCCCTGGCCGGCCTCACCGCCGATGTGCTGAGCAGATCCATGGCGGCACCGCCGGACTACCGCGAGGAGATGTTCCCGGTTGCCTGGGAGACCTTCGAGGGCGACGATGACGCCTTCCTCAGAGTGGCGCACGTGGGTGACCGCATCGAGGGGATCATGTTCTCCATCAAGCAGGGGACCACGATGTACGCCGACGGGATCGCGCGGCATCCGGCGACCCTCGGCGTGCTGATCCTCGACCTTGGCCGGCTGGCCGCCCGCTGTGGGTGCACCTCGTGCGACATCACGGGAGGCCCGCCCAAGGTCGTCGCCTACAAGGAGCGATGGGGGGCGCAGCTCTCCGAGTACCACGACGTCCACCTCAGGGACCCGCTCCTCGGCACCGCCTACGATGCCCTGCGGAGGGCCAGCCTGATGGGCAGGGCTCTGGCCGGAGGTGCGCGCCGGGGCGGGTGACGCCCCTCATCGCGAGCCCTTCGCGCCAGACGGCCGCCAAGCTGCCTGAGACCATCCTTCGGGCGCTACAGCTGGACCAGCCCCTTGCGCGCCGCGTAGAGGACCGCCTGGGAGCGGTCGAAGATCTGCAGCTTCTCGTACATGTTGCTGATGTGGTTGCGGACCGTCTTCTCGCTGATCGACAGCTTGTAGGCGATCTGCTTGTTGGCCGAGCCGGTCGCGATCAGCTTGAGGATCTCGATCTCGCGGGCGGTGAGCCCGTCGTAGAAGTCCTTGGGAGTGGTGTCGCCGGTCAGCATCCCCAGCACGCGCTGGGCCACCGGCCCCGACATCACGCGCTCGCCGGCCATCACGGTGAGGATGCTGGAGATGATGGCCTCGGGCTCGGAGTCCTTGAGAACGTAGCCNNTTGATGCCATCGAGGTTGGGCATCTTCACGTCCATCAGCACGATGTCCGGCTCCAGCTCCCGGCACTGCCGGACCGCTTCGACACCGTCGGCGACCTCGGCGATCACGGTGACCCGAGGGTCGTCGCTCAAGAGCCGGGCCAGCCCGGATCGGAACAGCGTCTGGTCGTCGGCGATGAGCACCCGCACCGGCTTGGTGGCGATCACTATTCTCCGAATGGGACGATGCAGCGCACTCTTGTGCCCCCCTCGGGTGGAGTGTCGAGTGTGATGCGACCGTCGAGAAGGTGCACTCGTTCGCGCATGCCGCGCAGCCCGAACCCGGATTCCGGGCTCCCGAGGCCGCGGCCGTTGTCGGTGATGGTGATCGCCAGCGAGGAGCCGACCACCTGGAGGGTGACCGTCACCCGGCTGGCCCCGCTGTGACGGCGGACGTTGGTCAGAGCTTCCGAGGCGATGCGGGAGAGGTGCCATGCCTGCTGGGAGGGCAGCTCATCGGGCCAGGAGTGGATGACCAGATCCGCCTCGATACCGGTCACGGCGGCGAGCTGCTCCAGGTTCTCGCGGATGGAGTCGGTGAAACCGGTCTCCGTCGCCGGCTCGTCGCGCAGCTCGTAGAGGAGACGGCGAAGGTCGGCGAGCGCGCTGCGGGTGGTGGCCTGCAGCCGTTCCAGGGCTGCCGGTGCGGAGGCCCGCTTCATGTGCTCGAGCTCCACGACCATCACGGTCAGGTGCTGCACAGCACCGTCGTGGAGCTCCCGCGCCAGCCAGGTGCGCGCTTCCGCGAGGGCTCCACCGCTCACGGAAGAGACTGCGGACTGTCCCGGCCAATCGGACTGCAAAGCCAAGCCCGTCGTCAACATAACCCCCCCCGAGATCGCGACCTGGGCCTGACGGCCCACCCACCCCAGCCCACTTAGGACTTAATACCCGGGAGTATAGGTGATTCAGGTCCTTCCACGCAAGGGCGTCGGGCTCGCCACACGCACTGACGTCGTCGCCCAGGGGGCGGCCCGGGCCTCTCAGCCGAGGGAGAGGAGGTGCTGCTGGTAGTAGGTGCCCTCCCCGGCTGTCGGCGTTCCCGCGGGCATGGAGGTGACCAGGACGTCGTCGGCGTCCTCCCACGAGTTCCAGGTCCAGGCCAGGTAGCTCAACCCGTGAGCGTCCGCCCAGGGCAGGAAGGTCGGCAGGTAGGTCTCCGGGCCGGCCGAGGAGTCCCCCGTCTCGCCGACGATGACGGGGCGGCCGTTCGCCAGCGGCGCGATCACCGAGTTCCAGCAGGACGCGGCGTCGCAGTCCTCACCGGGGTAGGTGTGCCACGAGACCACCGTGTTGGCGTCGCCCGATCCCCACTTGCTGAAGGACGAGGCCCACTCCGAGCAGTCGTCTGCCCAGTTGACGCAGCCCGCCATGATCACGTTGGGCGCCCCCGCGCCGCGGATGTCGGTGGTGAGCTGGTCAAACCCCGCGGTCGTCCAGTTGGTGCTGACCGTGTAGGGCTGGCCACCGGTGACGTACTGGGTGAGCGTGCAACCCTGCCAGAGGCATTGCCACTGGTCCTCCCCCGAGGTCGTCCAGTAGAAGTACGGCTCGTTGTAGAGGTCGAAGAGGACGCCGCCATCGGAGCCGAAGGTGGTGGCGACACTCGACCAGAAGGCGGGCGAATGGTCCTCGTCGGGGGCTGGATTCTGGGACAGCGCGACCTGGCTGCCCGGAGCCGACCAGTGCAGATCGAGGATGACGTAGAAGCCCGCGGCCTGGAGGTCGTTGACCAGTTTCACGACCGCGTCCTGGTAGGCGGAACCGCCGATCTCCGCGCCATTGATCCCCAGCCAGCAGTCCTCGTTGAGCGGGACCCGCACCGCGTTGATGTCCCACGACTGCATGGCGGCGAAGGTGGCCGCGTCGTCCTCCGGTTGCCCGCCAAAGGGATCGGTCGTCCAGTTCTGGGCGCACGCCGATTCGGTCCCGCTCATGTCGACTCCGTGGAGAAGGACGGTGGTCCCGGCTGCGTTGACCAACCGGTTGCCCTCGACGTGGAGCGCTGCCGCGCCGGTTGCAGTCGGAGCACCCGCGCCCGAACCTCCTGCCGGAGAGGCGGTGGAGGACGGGGCGGCCGCGGAGGGGCGG
>PMYJ01000087.1 GCA_003170875.1 Candidatus Dormiibacterota bacterium
ATAGGGGGGCATTGCACCCCCCTCGCATCGGTGGCAGAGCCACACGATGCTCACCCCCCGCTCGGCGCGACTCCGCGCCGGAGCGCTCCGCGCGCTCGCCTCACCCCGCCTCTCAGGCCACGAACTGCCCGGTCGCCATCAGCGTGGCCAGGAACCCCATCCAGCCCGCCGACACCGCGATCAGGACCGTGCGCGACTGCGGGTGGCGGCGGGTGACGTCCGCGAGGGCGAGGTAGATCGGCACCACCGTCATCTCGTACCGGGGCACGCTCAGCCAGTAGATGAGAGAGGTGGACATGAGCCACGCCACCGCGGCGAAGACCGTGAGCGAGGGGGCGACCGTCCGCCAGTGCCAGGCCAGCCAGAGGACGGCGAGGAGTCCCGCCACGCCGAAGAGCAGCTCCATCCCGAAGACGAAGCTGTTCCCGTTGAAGCCTTCCACGAACGACTGGAAGGTGGCTCGAGCTCCATCCCATGGCCAGGCGAACAGGCGGTTGAAGGAGGCCGACCGCTCCACCTGCAGGTAGACGAGCGGGTTCCCGGTCGAGAGCCACCCGTAGGCCACGAAGAGAAGGGGGGCGAGGGGGGTCGCGAGGATGGCGATCAGGCCGCGTCCGGGCCGGCCGCGCCGGCGGACCAGATGGTCGACGATGAGCGCGGGGATCAGGGCCACACCGGTGATGCGCACTAGCATGGCGATGGCTGCGGCGATGGAGGCGCGCCCGTCCTTGCCCCGGCGCATGTAGTAGAGCGAAGCGGTGGCGGCGGCGAGGAAGGTGCTCTCTGAGAAGACCGCGGTGAGGTAGACGGCGTAGGGGAAGACCGCAAGCGCCCAGCAGGCGAAGCGCGCCGACGCCTCGTCGCCTCGCTCCAGCAGGATCAGCTTGGCCAGGAACAGCAGGCCGATCAGCTCGCCGATGGCGCTCACCACGATGCCGGCGACGATGGTGTTGGGCACCACGAAACCGGCCATGTGGACGAGCAGCGGGTAGCCCGGGAAGTACGCCCAGAGGTGGCCGGCGGCGCCGACCGTCAGGTTGAGCGGCCCGCTCGGATAGCCGTGCTGGGCGATCTCGGTGAAGGCGCCCCCGTCCCAGAGGGCGAAGGGTTGGAGGAGCGCCGACCCCGAGGGCAGTCCCGCTCCGGGGCCGCGAACCCACGCCGTCAGCATCGGCACCAGCAGCCCGATCAGCTTGCTGGCGACGAAGGGGGGAAGGGCGATGCGCAGCACGCCGCTCTGGCGGGCGACGCCCTTCCGGGCCGCGGCGAGGAGGGACGCCATCGCCGGCGAGTTTATCGGCAGGGCACGAGTCGCGCTCCCTGACAGGGCGGGCACGGTGGTGGCCCAGCTCGGCACGACCCCGTGATCCGGCCCGCCCGGCACCCTTTCCGTCCGGTTGGCGCCGGTATACTCGAATGGATATCGGCAGTCCCCCAACGTGAGAGGTGCCATGCCCGCCCGCGACGAGGTCCCCGCGATCTCCCCCGTCACCGCCGGCTCGATCCCCGCGTGGGGGATGGGTGACGACCGGAGTGGCGCCGTGCCGGTCGACGGACGCCCGCGTGGCGGTGGGTCGCCCCGCCCCGTCGGTTTCTCGGTCTCCGTTCTCGACGCCGCCATCCTGGTGGCCGTCCTGCTGATCTGGACCGCGCTCTTCGTCTTCTTCTTCGCGCAACGCTGAGCCTCGTCAGGTGGCGCCCATCCGTACGCGGTTCGCCCCCTCGCCCACCGGATTCCTCCACCTCGGCAACGTCCGCACCGCCCTCTTCGCCTGGCTGGCCGCGCGCTCGACGGGCGGCAGCTTCGTGCTCCGCATCGAGGACACCGACCAGGGGCGCTACGTGCCCGAGAGCGAGGCCGCCATCCTGGAGACGCTCAACTGGCTGGAGCTGACCTGGGACGAGGGGCCGGAGGTGGGCGGTCCTCATGGCCCTTACATTCAATCGCTGCGCCTCGACCTCTACACCGAGAGCGCACGCAGGCTGGTTGATTCCGGAGCCGCCTACTGGTGCACCTGCACTCCAGAACGGCTCACCGAGATGCGCCTCGAGCAGCAGCGCCTCCACGAGCCGCCCCGCTACGACCGTCGCTGCCTCACCCGCCAGGACGAGGTTGCGAGCGAGCGCGCCTCCGGGATGCCGGCGGTGCTGCGGCTGCGCATGCCCGAGGGCACCACGGAGTGGGACGACGCCGTGCACGGTCCGATCAAATACGAGAATGCCGACATCGACGACCAGGTCCTGCTCAAGTCGGACGGGTTCCCCACCTACCACCTGGCGGTGGTCGTCGACGACCACGCGATGGAGATCACCCACGTCATCCGCTCCGACGAATGGGTCCCCTCGACCCCCAAGCATCTCGCCATCTACGCGGCGCTCGGCTGGGAGCCACCCGTCTTCTGCCACGTGCCCACGGTGCTGGACGAGGCCCGGCAGAAGCTCTCCAAGCGGCGCGGGGCGAAGACCGTCCTGGAGTACGCCGAGCAGGGGTACCTGCCCGAGGCGATGGTCAACGCCATGGCCCTGCTCGGATGGTCGAGCGGGACCGAGCAGGAGGTCTTCAGCCGGGAGGAACTGATCGCCGCCTTCACCGTGGAGCGGATCCAGTCCTCACCCGCGGTCTTCGACGCGCGCCGCCTGGACTCGCTCAACGGTCTCCATATCCGCCGGATGGACGCCGAGGCACTGGTCGCGGCGCTCGAGTTCCACCTCCCCGAGACCAGCCTGGACGCCCGTCGCAAGTTGGTGCCGCTGCTCCGAGAGCGGATGGTCACGCTGCGCGATGCGGTGCCGCTGGCCGAACCGCTGCTCGGACCCGCTCCCTGGGATCCCGAGGTGGTCTTCCCGCCTCGCAAGGTGGACGCCGGCACCGCGCAGACCCTTCTCGACGCTGCCATCGCCGAGGTGGAGGCGGGCGCCCTGGACGGCCTCGAGGCCATGCGGGAACGGCTCACCGCCCTGCTGGAGGCCCGCGGGGTCAAGGCTCGCGACGGCTTCCGGGTCCTCTACATCGCCATCCTCGGCGCTCCGGCCGGGGTCCCCGTCTTCGACGCCATGGCCTTCATCGGCGCCGAGAAGTGCGTCGGGCGTCTGCGCTTCGCTCTGGTGGAGCTGGACCGGCGTGGCGAGGCATCCGGGTAGGGCCGAGGCCCGCTTCGGGCGGACCGGGTAGCGCCGGAACCTGGCTCAGCCGGTGCGGGTGGGCCCGCTGCGCTCCACGGTCATGCGGAGCAGGACCCGGCGCTCGCGGTGCATCGCGAGCCGGTAATCCTCCCAGTCCGGGTGCTCCCCAGAGGTCAGCCGGTAGTAGTCGACGAGCGGCTCCAGCGCCTCGGGGAGGCTGAGGATCTCGACCGTCCCCTCGACGGTGCGCCATGCCCCAAAGAAGCGATCGGTGAAGGAGCAGAGCGTGGCATGCGGGTCGCGCCGGAGGTTGAGCGTCTTCATCGCGCCCTCCCGGGTGCTGATCACCACCCGGTTCTCGGCGTCGACCGCGGCCACCACCGGCGACATCTGGACCCCGCCGTCGCGGCGGCGGGTGGCGAGCACCCCGCGTCCGTTGCTGCGGATGAAGTCGAGGGCGTCCTCGTGGGCCACGCACCCACTCTACCGGTTCGGACTTGTTCGCTCGCACTGCCGGCCGGACTTCTCGAGCCTCCTACCGGTCCTGCGTTCTCAGGTCGTCGCCGGCGGCGCGTCCCCGGCTGAGCAGCCAGTAGGCGGCCGCGCTGACGACAAAGCCGGCCGCGAAGCTGAGGTCGCCAGTCTGAGGGTAGTGGCTGGCGACCCAGCCGACGTAGAGCGACTGGTTCATGAAGGGCACACAGGCGGCGATCCCGAGGAGGAAGGCGGCCACCCCGCGCCAGTTCGAATGGCTCCGGTCGAACAGCAGCGGGGTGCGCAGCCGTCCGCCGCGCATCGCCCAATCCGTGAGCACCACCCCGAGGAAGGCGACGATCCAGTAGGTGCTGAAGAAGAGGAAGTTCTCGTACGCGCCACCGGTTCCGCCCGGGCCCACCTGGCCGGTCTTCACCACCAGGTAACCCACCAGGAAGCCGACGATCCCGAAACCGGCGGCGGCGAGCGCCCGCCGCCGCCGCGCCGTCACCCGGATGCCCATGCTGAGGAATGACATCGCGCTGCTGTAGAGGTTGATGGCGTTGGCGGAGACGGCGCCGACGCAGATGGCGAGCGGCGCGACCACCACCAGCACCTCGGGCAGCGGCCTGACGAACTGGTCGGTGGGGACGTCGGTGAGCCCCCACCGCGTCCCGGCGACCGTCGCCAGCGCCGCCCCCGCGACCTCCAGCACCCCGCAGGTGACCAGCAGCCCCAGGCCGGCGGAGAGAGCGATCCGGAGCTGGCTGGTGCCCCGGGCCAGGTAGCGGCTGTAGTCGGAGGCGTACGGGTTCCAGCTGGCGGCGTAGGCGAAGGCGAAGAAGACCGCGATCATGAACGCCCCCACCGGCCCGCCCCCGGCCGCTACCGCCGCCGCGTCGAACCCGCTACCCGGACGGGCGTGCACGAAGATGATCGCGGTGCAGGCCAGGAACACCACGGCCAGGAAGGGGAAGACCCAGCGCTCGATGGCGTGGATGAAGTTGTACCCGGCGAAGGCCACCAGGATCTCGACGAGGACGACGATCCCGAGCGCGAGGACAAAGCCGGGCACCGGCAGCCGCACCGCGGCGCAGAAGGTCTCCAGCGCAAAGGCGCCACTCACGCTGTTGACCGCCACCCAGCCCGCTCCGGCAGTGAGGACCTGGAGCCCGGCGGGGAGAAGGTTGCCGAAGAAGCCGAAGCCCGCCCTGCTCTCCACCATCTGGGCCACCCCGAGACGCGGTCCCATCACGGAGAGCAGGCCCTGGAAGAGGGACCCGAGGGCCGTTCCCAGCAGCAATGCGACGGCGGTCGGCCAGAAGCCCCCGCCGAAGAGGACGATCGGGAGGACGCCGACGTAGACGGTGGCGAACTCGAGGTTCGGGGACGCCCACATCCAGAAGAGGCCCAGCGGCCGGCCATGACGCTCGGACTCGGAGATGTACTCGATCCCGCCCGGCTCCAGCGCGACGACCCGCTCGCCGTAGACGCCCTCGCGCACCGGGACCGTGCCCCCCTCCAGCTCCACGGTCGCGCGCCCGACCGGCCGGGCGGGGGTCTTGAGTGCCTCCGTCATCGAACCCCTACCCGTGGCCGCCGGCGACAGCGATCTCCAGTAGTGCGCGAAGGCGCGGCAGCTCGGTGACGGCGCGGATCACCGCCACGCCCCGTGCGCCGGCAGCGATGCAGCCGGCCGCGTTGGTGAGGTCCACGCCCCCGATGGCAACCACCGGGATGCTCACCGCCCGGCAGATGCCACCGAGGCCGCCCAGGCCGATGGCGGGGCCGGCGTCCGTCTTGCTCGGCGTCGCCCAGACCGTGCCTGCGCCGACGTAGAGCGCTCCCTCGGCCTCGGCGCGGCGAGCCTCCCCCGGGGTGCCCGCGGAGCGGCCAAAGCTGATGCCGGCCCGTGTCGCCCGCTCCACCCCGGGGTCGCCCTGGCCCAGATGGACGGTGACGCCCAGCGCCTCGGCGGCGGCGACGTCGTCGTTCATGACGATCATGGCCAGATCACCCACGGAAGCGATCACCTCGCGACCGACGCGGACCCGCTCCGCGGTGGCCACCTCCTTGAGCCGCAGCTGCACCACCGAGGCTCCGTTGCGCGCCGCCCAACCGGCGGTGGCGGCGTCGGCGACGATGGCGTGGAGGATCACGCCGGGGCCGCGGCGGTGACTTCGATACGAACCTCAGAGTCGAGGGTTTCGGGATCGAGCCCGGCCACGCAGTCGTAGAGGTTGACGTGGAAGCTGCCCGGGCCGCGCGCGCCCACGGCCGCGTGCTCGGCCGCCACTCCGAAGGCCGCCAGCGCCNNCCGCCCGGCCCGGCGATGTGGTCCACGGGCCCGGTGACCGCCACCGTGCAGCCGAGGGCTCGCGCCGCCGCGGCGGCCAGCGCTTCCGGGTCGCCGGCGGAGACGGAGTCGACGCCACGGATCTTCGCCGCCTCTCCGATCAGCGCGGAGACCTCGGCCGCGTTGCCCCGGACGATGGCGACCGCCACCTCCGCGAGGATCCGGCGGCACGCGTCGGTGCGCATCCTGGTGGCGCCGGCACCGACCGGGTCGAGGACCACCGGGGCACCGTGGCGGTTGGCGGCGCGGCCCGCCAGCACCATCGCGTCCACCCACTCCGGTGAGAGGGTGCCGATGTTGAGCACCAGCGCTCCGGCGTAGCCGGCCATCTCCTCGACCTCGGCGAGGGCATGCGCCATCACCGGCGAGGCGCCGATGGCGAGCGTGATGTTGGCGGTCTCATTCATCACCACGTAGTTGGTGATCTGATGGATGAGCGGGTGCTCGGTGCGGATCGCGCGGAGCGATGTGGCGGGGGAGAAGCGGCCGGAGGCGGGCGTCGGCATGGGGATCACTCCTCGTGGGGGATGTGGGGAACTGCCTGGGCCGAGGAGGGAGCTGCCTGGGCCGCGGAGGCACTGGCAAAGGCATGGAGGACGTTGACCGGGCCGTCGCCGTGACCGATGTCGACCAGGCCGTGGGCCACCGCGTCTGCCGCCACGCGCGCGGCCATCCGGGCGGCGGTGAGCAGGTCGTCGCCCAGGGCGAGCCGGGCGCAGAGGGAGGCCGAGTGGGTGCAGCCGGCGCCGTGGGTGGCGGCGAGGTGGTGGCGGACCACCGGGATCTCGTGGTGATCGCGACCGTCGAAGAGGTGGTCGACCGCCGACTCGCCGTGGCCACCGGTGACCAGCACCGCCGGGGCGCCCATCTCGTGGAGACGCTCGGCCAGCTCACGCCGGCTACCCCGGTGGCCGGTCAGCGCCTCGGCCTCGGGGAGGTTGGGCGTGATGACCGTGGCCCGCGGGAAGAGGCGGCGGACCAGGGTGGACACCGCATCCTCGCGGAGCAGAACCGCCCCCGAGGAGGCCACCATCACCGGGTCGACGACGAGCGGGAAGTCGGTGCCCGCGAGCCACTCGGCGACCGCCTCGATGATCGGCGCCGAGAAAAGCATCCCGGTCTTGGCCGCGTCCACGCCAATGTCCTCGTTGACTGCGTCGAGCTGGGCGGTGATGAAGTCGGCGGGCAGCTCGTGGATGGCCCGCACCCCCACCGTGCTCTGGGCGGTGAGGGCGACGATCGCCGACATCCCATGGCAGCCGGCGGCCGCGAACGCCTTGAGGTCCGCCTGGATGCCGGCACCGCCGCCGGAATCGGACGTGGCGATGGTGAGACACCGCGCCACCGACATCGGAGCCCTCCCTACGCTGGCATTACCCAGATCAGGTTCTCGGGTGTGATCTCAGCCAATCTGGCACCCCGGGACGACCGGAGCGTAGCACCCTGGTCCCGGGCGCCGGGGCGGCGGCTGTCCGGTCTAACTGGAGGGCGACCAGCCGGGGACGGGGCCGATGATCGGCTGGGCCTGCCAGCCGGCCCCGCCATCGGTGGTGGCCCAGAGCCCCGCCGAGTTGAAGGTCCACCCGTCCAGCGCGTTCGCGAAGGTGAGACCCTCGCCGCCTCCGGCGTTGTTCCAGGCGGCACTCTGCGGAAGCAGAGCGGGCGCCCAGGTGACGCCGTCATCGTGGGTGACCAGATCGTCCTCGCGGTCGTTCACCATCCATGCGGTCGTGCTGCTCAGCAACGCGAGCCCTATCGGGGCACCCATGCTGTCAATCGTCCCGACATCGGCCAGTGGCGGCGACAGAAGCGATGTGTATTCGCGGCTCCGCAGGAGCCAGCTGGCCCCGCCGTCGTCGGACGCCCATACCTCCTGCGGCGCCGGCCACGCCCCCATGTCGACACAAGTCAGCATCAGATCGTCTGATGACGCCGCCAGGCTCAGGCGTTCAAAGGTTGGACAGGGCGATGACAGCAGGATCCAGGAGAGACCCCCGTCATCGGTGCTCACGAGGCCTGGCTCGGACTGGTTGTCGTTGAGCAGCCACGCGCTCCCACCCGACCGCACGAGCTGCGGGCCACCCAGCACCGAGTTACTGATCGGCGCACCCTGCACCGCCGCGGGTAGGGAGGCCAGGTCGGTCCACAGGCCCCCGCCAACCGGTGCCGACAGTACGTTCACCGGGCAGGAGGCACCGGCGTCCTGCGCGCATCCCGTCTCCGCCCAGACGGTTTCGCCGGCGATGGCGACGTCGACGACCTGCCCACTCACGCCGCCCGGCTGCCAGGTCTCCCCGCCGTCGTGGGTCGCCTCGAACACCCCGTCGCCGTCGGAGTCGGTTCCCCAGACCCATGCATCGTCGCTGGAGGCCGACGCCAGACCCATCAGCGAGACGTTCGCCGGGTTGGGATCCACCGGAGGCGTGACCATCGCCCAGGTGGCACCGCCGTCAGTCGTCCGCGCAACGCCGGTCTCGCAATCCTGCTGCGCATCGCAGGCATCCCCAAGGGTCCACCCATCGGACGCGGTGGGGAAGCTGACTGATCCCGGCTCCACGTACGCGATCGTGGAGGGGGCCTGCCATGGCGTCGGAGTGGGTGCAGCGACGGCCGGCGGTTTGATGGGCATGGGGATCGAGGTGCTCCCCGCCGCCGGAGTCGCGGCTTCCGCGGTCCGTGCCGCCCCCACGACCGGGCGCGCGTGACCGCGGAGGCCGAGGCCGATCCCCACGGCCCCGCCGGCGAGAGCGACCACGACCACGGCCACCAATGCCCGCGGCCCGGTGATCGCGGCGCGGTCCTTCCTGGGCGAGCCGGTCACACCCCTACTACGCGCCGGCACCCCGCCGGGTGACAAACACGATCAGCGCAGGTCTGCGGATTCGATCTCCACGGAGCCGGCCCGCCCTGCACTCCCCGCCGCATCCCCCTCTGTCCTCGCCGTCCTCCGTCGCGTGGCGAGAACCGACCCCAACAGGATCAGCGCAAACCCGAGCACGGCCCCGATCCGGAGTGGCTCACCGAGGATCGTGACCCCGAGCACCAGCGCCACCGCCGGGTTGAAATAGGCGATCACGGTGGCTCGGACCGGGCCGATCTCGGCGATGAGGGCAAAGAAGAGGACGAAGGCCAGCGCGGTGCAGACGACACCCAGCGTCACCGCGGAGGCGAGCACCTTTGCGGTGGGATGGCTGTCCCCCAGCTGGATGATCCCGACCGGCGCGTACACCAGCGCCGCCAAGGCGAGCGACGCCGCCACCACGCCGACGGACGGGAGGTGGGAGAGCTTGCGCGAGATGATCATCGGGCCGACCGCGTAGCCCACGGTGCACACCCCGATCTCGGCGACCGCCAGCAGGTCATGCCCGGTGATGTCGAAGCCGAGCAGGACGGCCACCCCGGCGAAGCCGACCCCGAGACCGGCCAGGCGCCGGCCATCCAGCTGGTGCTCGCTGCGGGTGATCCAGGCGAGCAGCGCCCCGAACAGGGGAACGGCGGCGACGAGCAGGCCGCTCAGCGAGCTGGACAGCTTGGTCTCGGCGCTGGAGAGGAGAAACCACGGGATCGCCAGCTCGGCCACCGTGTAGGCGATGAGCCACCTCCAGGCCGGGAGGATCGGCCGCACCTCCTTGCGGGCGATCGCCACCGGGACGAGCAGCAGCGCCCCGATTCCGGTGCGGAGAAAGACGAGGCTGGCCGGCGTGATCCCGGAGACGGCGACCTTGATGAGCAGGTAGGGGATGCCCCACACCAGGCACATGACCGCGAAGAGGACGAGCGCCTTCCGGCTCACCGCCGCCATCCTAGCGGGCACCGGCGAGTGCCGTCTGAGCCGGGCCTCACCCGCCCGCCAGGATGTCGGCCACCAGACCCGTCCACCCGGTCTGGTGGGAGGCCCCCAGGCCCGCGCCGGTGTCGCCGTGGAAGTACTCGTGGAAGGGCAGCAGGCCGTGCCACGCCGGGTCGCTCTGGAACAGCGCCGTCTCGCCGAAGACCGGGCGCCGGCCGTCGGCCTCGCGGAAGATGGAGACGAGCCGTGTGCAGATCTCGTCCGCGACCGCGCCGAGGGTCAGCTGACGTCCGGATCCGACGGGGAACTCCACCTGGAAGTCGTCGCCCACGTACGAGTGGAACCGGCGGAGTCCCTGGACGACCAGGTGATTGAGCGGGAACCACACCGGTCCGCGCCAGTTGGAGTTGCCCCCGAAGAGGGCCGTCCGGGATTCCCCAGGCTCGTAGTCGACCCGCGCCTGGTGGCCGCCCGGGAAGGAGAGCACGAACGGGTGCTGCTCATGGAAGCGGGAGACCGACCGCAGCCCGTGAGGGCTCAGGAACTCGTTCTCGTCGAGGACGTAACCGAGCACCCGGCGCAGCTTCTCGGGCTGGACGATGGAGAGGAGCTGGCGGTCGCGGTGCCCGGGGACGTGGCAGTGCTCGACCACGCTCTGAACCTCGGGTTTGTTGTGGGTGTACCACTCCATCCGCGCCCGGAAGTCCCCGAGCTTGGCGACCAACGCCGGCTCGAGGACGGTGACGGCCATCAGTGGGACCAGCCCCACCATGGAACGCACCCGGAGCGGGGTGTGGGTGCCGTCGTCCTCGTGGATGGTGTCGTAGTAGAAGCCGTCGGTCTCGTCCCACAGCCCCTGCCGGTTC
This sequence comes from Candidatus Dormiibacterota bacterium, assembly GCA_003170875.1. GTDB lineage: Bacteria > Chloroflexota > Dormibacteria > Aeolococcales > Aeolococcaceae > Changshengia. The sequence continues at coordinate 10,610 of PMYJ01000087.1, forward strand.
ATCGCCACCGCGATCAGGGTGAAGTGCTCAAAGAACTTGGTGGCGATGTCCTCGTAGGTGTCGTCGTGGTCCGCCAGGGTCAGCGCGATCTCCAGGAGGCCCAGGCAGTACATCGCCATCCAGGCGGTGCCGTCAGATTGCTCCAGCCGCCCAGCGACCGGCGGCGGCGAGGAGCGATCAAAGGGGCCGATGTTGTCCAGCCCGAGGAACCCGCCGGAGAAGAGGTTGCGCCCCTCGGCGTCCTTGCGGTTGACCCACCACGTGAAGTTGATGACCAGCTTGTGGAAGACGCGCTCCAGGAAGTCGTAGTCGCGGTCGCCGGCGATCTCGAACACGCGCAGCGCCGCCCATGCATGGACCGGGGGATTGACGTCCGAGAGGTCCCACTCGTAGGCCGGCAGCTGGCCGTTGGGGTGCATGTACCACTCCCGGCAGATCAGGATCAATTGACTCTTGGCCAGGTCGGGATCCACATGGGCCAGCGCCACGCAGTGGAAGCCCAGGTCCCACGCGGCATACCACGGGTACTCCCACTTGTCGGGCATGGAGATGACATCGCGGTTGTCGAGGTGCCGCCAGTCGCGGTTGCGCCCGTCTCGGTGCGCCGCCGGTGGGGGCGGGTAGGCGGGGTCGCCATCCAGCCAGCGTTCGACGTCGTAGTGGTAGTACTGCTTGCCCCAGAGCATCCCGGAGAACGCCTGGCGCATGACCATCTTCTCGTCGGCGCTGCAGTGCGCGGGAGTGAGCGCCGCGTAGAACTCGTCCGCCTCGCGGCGGCGCAGATCCATGATCGCGGTGAAGGCGTCGCCGAGGTCGGCGGGGGCGGTGGCATCGTGAAGCCGCAGCCGGAGCGACGCTGTCCCTCCACCCGGGATCGTCAGCCGGTACCAGAGCGCCGCCTTGGTGCCGCGCCTGCCCGGGTGGACGGTGGCTGCTCCGGAGACGACATGGTCACCGATCCCGTCCTTGGGGTGCGCGGGCCCGTCACCGCCCCAGAGCCGGCGGGTGTTGGTCTCGTTGTCGCAGGCCAGCGGTGTGGCTCCCGGCGAGGCGTCCATGCGCCGGCGCCCGAAGAGAGGGTGCGACGCCCTCAGGCTGCCGCCTTCGACGCTGATCTCGGGGCGCTGCTGGCCGCCATCCCACGCCCAGGTGTTGCGGAACCAGAGCGTGGGGAGGAGGTGGAGGTCGGCCTGGTCCGGGCCGTGGTTGCGCACCGACAGCTCGACCAGGATGTCCTCCGGGCCCGCCTTCGCGTAGTCGGCGGTGATCTCGAAGTACCTGCCGCCGTCGAAGATGCCGGTGTCGACCAGCTCGTACTCGGGGTCCTGCCTGCCCCGACGGACGTTCTCCTGGACGAGCTGCTCGTAGGGGAAAGGGCCCTGTGGGTACATGTACCGCCAGCGCATCCAGGAGTGCGTGGGAGTCGAGTCCAGGTACCACCAGTACTCCTTGGCGTCCTCACCATGGTTGCCCTGGTGGCCGTCGAGTCCGAAGATCCGCTCCTTGAGGAAGGGGTCCACCCCGTTCCAGAAGGCGAAGGCGAGGCAGAGGGTCTGGCGATCGTCGCAGATTCCGCCGAGACCGTCCTCGTTCCACCGGTAGGCGCGGGAGCGGGCGTGGTCGAAGGGGAAGGACTTCCACGCATCCGCGTCGGCGCTGTAGTCCTCGCGCACCGTCCCCCAGGCGCGCTCGCTCACATACGGGCCCCAGTGCCGCCAGGGCGCGCGGCCGCGCGGGACCTCCTGAAGCCGCTGCCATTCGGCGGTGCCCGCGGCTGGCTGAGGGCTCATCGCTCGCGATTGTCTCAGCGGGTCCCCGCGGGCCGCTCGCGCACTCGAGCCGGCACTGGCCGCGGTGGCCGATCCGCTCCCGGCTCCGTCAGGCCTTCGGCCGGCACCAGGTGCCAGCCCCTCCCGAAAGAGTTTCGTGACGAAATATTCGTGACGAAATGTTTCTGAGAATCGACACAGGTACCCGAGCCGGGAGCTCTGGCGCAGGTGCCGCTGCGCCAGACGGAGGGCACTCTGACGCATGAGCCTCGCCCAGGGCGCCGCCGGCGGGCGCCATCTGGCAACATCGGTTGCGATGGCTGACAGCGAAAGTGCCCATCTCGCACGCAACGCGGCGGAGCTGGAGAGGCTCCGCACCGCCGGATCGCGGCTGCTCGCCGGCGACTTGCCCGCCCACCTCGGCGGCGGGTGGGCCCCGCCGGCCGTATTCGCTCACCTCGCCTTCTGGGACCGCCTCGTCCTCGCCCGCTGGGACCTGTACGATCGGGATGGGGCCATCGAGACCCTCCCCGATACCCACACCGACCTGGTCAACGCAGCCGGGCTGCCCCTCTGGCTGGCGCTCCCTCGGGAAGCCGCGGTGGCCGAGGCGATCGAGGCCGCCGGTCAGGTCGTCGAGCGGATCGCCGCCCTCCGCCCTGCGGCGGTGGAAGCTGCGCTGACCACCGGCCGCCGGGCGATGCTCGATCGGACCTTCCACTGGACGCCCCACCTCGACGAGCTCGCCGGGGTCATGCCTCCCCGCTGAGGGTCCGCGCTGGCCGGTCCGTCAGCTACCCGCGTCGGTCTCGATGAGCACCCCGTCGTTCGAGTAACCGATGGCCCAGCAGTCCGCGGAGGTGATGCAGACAATGTTCTGCAACTGGCCCGCCGAGCGCTGGCCGGCCCGGGTGGGGCTGCTGGCCACCGTCCACCCGCCACCCCTGCGCGTCTCGATTCAGAGGCTGAGAATTGCCGGACCGGCTTCCGACGGCCCAGCAGTCCCCGGTCGCCGTTCACCCTCGCACCTCATCTGCCCAGCTTGCGGAGGAAGAGGAAGACGGACGTGTACTGCCGGCGTCGGTGCTCGAAGACGATGGCGGGGTAGTCGGTGACATGGCGCCGCGCCTCGATCAGTGCCTCCGACAGCGGCTTGACCTTGCTCATCGTGGCCGGGCTGACGCCGAAGTCGATGGGCTCCACCAGCTCCAGCTCCGAGCACGACCCTGCCAGCTCNNCGCCGTTCAGGATGCATTCGGTCGCGATGGCGACGACCCCACCCGGCCTCACCACCCGGGCCATCTGCTCCAGCGCTTCCTGCGCCGCATGGAAGCCCCCGAAATGCTCGATGGAGCTGAGCGAGAAGGCGACATCGAAGGTGCCGTCCTCGTAACGGAGATCGCGGCCGTCCATCCACTGCACCACCAGACGGTTGCGCTGGTACGGGACGCGCGCGAACCCATCAGGAGAGACCAGCATCCGGCCGTCGCCCTCCAGGGATCCGAACTGGCTGCCGCCGTAGACATCGGTGGCGAAGACCCAGCGCACGTGGTTGGTCAGCTCATAGACGGGCTCCTCGTGGCCTGCGCCCACGGAGAGCACCAGGCTGCCGGCGTCGAGCGCCGACAGTTCATCCAGACCGCACAGTAGCTGCGCGAACTCCCAGTGCTTGCGGTGCTCCATCTTGGAGGGGAAGGCCGGCTGCATCGCGACGAAGTGGGGGAGGCTGCGCCGGATCGCCGCGACCCGGCGGGGATCGAGCCAGTCCTCCAGCTCGCAGAGCTTGTTGAGGGGCATGCGCCTGGTGAGATCCGCTGGGACGGGGTCGCGAACCCTGACAGAGACCTCACCGGGGTCGGGCGGTGGGGCGGGGACCGGGCGCCACGCCGCGACCCGGATCCGCAGGGTGCCCGCCATCCCGGCGAGGTCGCGCGTCCAGGCGGGCATGGTTGGTGGCACGCGTCCTCGGTTATGCGACGTGGGTCTCTTCCTCGCTGAGCTCCCACAGCCGGCGCGCGGCCGCCCTGTCCTGAGCCGCCGCGCTGGGCAGCTTGCGCTTCCGGTTGGCGAAGTACCCACCGGTTTCGGAGGAGACGTCCGCCGAGTCCGCGAGCCACACCAGAGTGTCCGCACCCTTGGTCGTGCTGCGCGCAAAGGGCCGCGCCAGGGTCATGCCAAAGGCCATGAGCGCGCCGTTGTTACGGTTGAAACCGCTCGCCACGAAACCTGGATGGAAGCAGTTGGCGGTGACCCCGGTCCCCTCCAGCCGGCGCGCCAGCTCGGTGGTGAAGAGGATGTTGGCCAGCTTGGTCGGCCCGTAGCGGGAGAAGCCGCCGGTTCGGGATCCCTTCTCCGCCTTGATGTCGTCGAACGGGATGTGAGCGCCGTGGTGAGCGCTCGAGCTGGTGGTGATGATCCGGGCAGGCGCGCTCGCTCGGATCCGGTCGAGGAGCAGGCTGGTGAGCAGGAAGGGGGCGAGGTGGTTCACCGCCCAGGTCAGCTCAAAACCGTCCTCGGTGAGCCGCCGCGAGCTGTTCACCCCGCCAGCGTTGTTGGCGAGCACTTCGATCTTGGGGTGCTTGGCCAGGATCTCCGCGGCGAGCTTGCGGATCGACGCCTGTGAGCTGAGATCCGCGAAGAGAACCTCGACCTCCGTCTGGGGCCCGCCCGCGGCCCTGATCTGGTCAACGGCTGCCGCGGCCCTGGATTCGCTGCGGGCCACGATCGAGAGCAGCGCGCCCCGGTGGGCCAGCTCCCGGGCCGCCGCCAGCCCGATCCCGCCGGTCGCACCGGTGATGATCACCCGCTTGCCGGTGACCCCGCTCCATTCCTGCATGACCGTCTCCCAGGTTTCGGATCGTTTGCCGTGAACCCGGGCTCGCGGCAGCGTCTGAGCCTACGCCCTCAGTTCGACCGGAGCCTACGCTCTCAGCTCTTGTCGTCGATGGCGATGGTGACCTTGACCGCGGCGTGCTCCTGGGGCCGTGCGGCGGTGCGGAATGCCTGGCGCCACGCGGCGAGGGGGAAGCGGTGGGTCAGCCAGTCCCGCCACGGGACGTCGCCGCCGGCGAGCATGGCGAGGGCGGTGGCGAGGTCGTCGCGACGATATCCGTTGGACCCCACCACGGTCACCTCCTTGAAGTAGGTGAGGGTCGCCTGAGTGCGCCGGGCGCGGCCCACTCCGACCCGCACCACCCTCCCTCCGGGACGGACGATCGCCAGGGACAGCTCGGCGGTGGCGGTGCTGCCCACCGCGTCGACCACCGCTGCGGCGCCGCCCGCGATGAGCCAGGGGAGGCCGCGCCACGGTCTGCTGAGCCTGCCTCCGGCAGCCTCGGCGATGTGGCGCACCACCGCCTCCGGGCGGTGCGAGATGGTCTCGGCTCCGAGAGCTTCCACGAGCGCCCGCTGGTACGGCCAGGCCGCGCTCATCAGAACCCGTCCGGCGCCGAGCCGCCGCAGGGAGGCGGCGACCCCCAGTCCGATGGTCCCGGCGCCGAGCACCACCACGATGTCGGACTTCGCGATGCGCCCTCCGCCGAGGACCTGCTCGGCGGCGTGTGCCCCCACCGCCAGCGGGTCGGCGAGGACTCCCGCCTGGGGTTCGAGCCCGCCGGGCAGGCAGCGCAGCTGGGAGCGGTGGGCGTGCATCCGGGTGCCCATCCCCCCCGGCAGCCCGCGAATGTTCCCGGTGTGGATGCCGGTCCCCGAGACGCCCGGTAGAGGCTCTCCCTGGTGGGCGCAGAGGGGCAACATCCCGTCGGCGCAGGCGGGGCACGGCGGCAGGCCGCGCGCGGCGCAGCCGAGCCAGGGGTTGACCACCACCGTCTCCCCGACGGAGAGGTCCGCTCCCGCCGGGTCGGTGACCCGGGCCACGATCTCGTGGCCCATGACGTGGGGGAAGGAGACCAGCCCGGAGAGCGGGTTGTCCCAGTCCGCCTGGAGGGTGGCCTGGGTGACGTCGCTCCCGCACACGCCGGTGAAGATCGGCTCGAGGGCGACCCACCCCAGCCCGGGAGACACGGGGTCGGGCAGCCTGCGGAGACCGAGCGGTCCGGAGCCGCGCAGAGCCCAGAGCGGATCGATGCGGCTGAGCGCCCCCGCGACGGCGAGCCGCGCCGGCCGCGGATCAAAGACCAGCCCGAGCATCAGCATCGGGTCCGGCGATGGGCATCGTGCACGCCGGGAACGGTACCCCCAACGATGGGGCGAGGTCGCGCGCTCCCCTACGCGTTCACCGCGTGGGGCGCGATCTGCCGGCTCTTCTCCAGGTAGCGCCTGACCTCCAGCAGCGCCGCGATCCCCTCGCCGACGGCGGACCCGAGCTGTTTCGTCGACCCCGCCCTCACGTCGCCGGCGCAGAAGACGCCTGGCTGCGAGGTGGCGTGGCCGTCGGTCACCACGAAGCCCCACCGGTCCAGCTCCACCGTCCCCTGGAGGAAGGCGGTGTTGGGGTCCAGCCCGATGAAGACGAAGGCGCCGCGCGGATGCCAGCGCAGCTCCTCGCCGCTCTGACGGTCGCGGGCGACCACCTCCTCCAGCCTGGGGCTCCCGCGCAGCTCCCTGATCTCGGTGTTGGTGTGGACCGTGAACTTGGGGTCGGAGCGGACCTTGTCCTGGAGGAGCTGGGAGGCCTTGAGCTCCGGGGCGAACTCGACGATCCGGATTCGATCGGCGAACTGGCTGAGGAACATCCCCTCCTCGAGGCCGGAGTTGCCCCCGCCCACCACCAGCAGCTCGTCCGCCCCCTTGTAGAACGGGCCGTCGCAGGTCGCGCAGAAGTGGACGCCCGCGCCGATCAGCTCCGCCTCCCCGGGCACCCCGAGACGCCGGTAGGAGGAGCCGGCCGCGACCAGCACCGCCGGGGCGCAGACGCGCTGACCTCCAGAGAGGCGCACGACGGTGTCCGCCCCATCTGGCTCGAGCCCCTCGACCGCGACTGCCGCCAGCATCTCCACCCCGTAGCGCCGCGCCTGGGCGACGAACCTCTCCGCCAGCTCGGCGCCCCCGATGCCCTCTGGGAAGCCGGGGTAGTTGTCCACCCGCTCCGTGACGCCCGCCTGCCCGCCGAGCGCGCTGCGGTCGACGACCAGGGCGCTGATCCCCTCGCGTGCCGCGTAGATGGCGGCGGCGAGCCCCGCCGGCCCGCCTCCGACGATGGCGAGGTCATAGAAGGCGCGATCCGCCTCCAGCTTGAGTCCGAGGCGCCGGGCCAGGTCCCCGTCCGACGGCTCCAGCAGATGGTCTCCCTCCGGGAAGAGGATGGTGGGGATCGTCCGGCCGCCCTTCTGCAGCTGCTCGACGAAGCGGAGCCCCTCCGGGTCATGGTCGATGTCGACCCAGTTGAAGGGGACCCGGTGCTCGGCGAGGAACTTCTTTGACCGCTTGCAGTCGGGGCACCACGGCGCTCCGTAGACGGTGATCTCGGCCATCCTCAACTCCCCATGAACGTGAGATCAGATCCGGTGCGGGAAGAGTCTGCGCCATCGGGTCGCTGCAAACATCCGGAGGGGGCGCGGGACGCCCCCGGTCCTCTGGCTCCCCGTCCCCGCGCCCCGGGCTCCCCGGTCCCCCCTCCGCGCCACCCGAGCCTTCCCGCC
>PMYJ01000126.1 GCA_003170875.1 Candidatus Dormiibacterota bacterium
GACCCGGTCCTGGGGCCGGCGCGGCCCCGCCACCGACGGTTCGACGGTGGCCAGGTCGAAGTCGAGCAGCTCGGTGAAGACCGGGGTCTCCGATTGATCCGTGCGGAACAGCCCCTGCTCCTTGCAGTAGCGCTCCACCAGCTCGACGCGGGCGGGGTCGCGACCGGTGTCGCGCAGGTAGCGAAGGGTCTGGTCGTCGACCGGGAAGAGCGAGGCGGTGGCCCCGAACTCGGGCGACATGTTGGAGAGGGTCGCCCGGTCGGGGACCGACATCGAGGAGAGGCCGCTGCCGCAGAACTCCACGAACTTGTTGACCACGCCGTGGCGGCGGAGCATCTCGGTGAGGGTGAGGACGAGGTCGGTGGCGGTGGTACCGGCCGCCAGCGCGTTGTGGAAGCGCACCCCGACAACCACGGGGGTGAGCAGGAAGAGCGGCTGGCCGAGCATGCAGGCCTCGGCCTCGATGCCGCCGACACCCCAACCGAGGACGCCGACCCCGTTGACCATGGTGGTGTGCGAGTCGGTGCCCACCACGGTGTCGGGGAAGGCCGTCTGCACCCCGTCCAGCTCGCGGACCGTCACCGTGTCGGCGAGGTACTCGAGGTTGACCTGGTGGACGATGCCCATCCCCGGGGGCACCACGCGGAAGCCGTGGAACGCCTGCTGGGCCCAGCGGAGGAGGGCGTAGCGCTCGTGGTTGCGTTCGTACTCGCGCTCGATGTTGCGCCCGTACGCGGCGGCGCTGCCGAAGGCGTCGACCTGGACCGAGTGGTCGATGACCAGGTCGACCGGGACCAGCGGATCGATCCGGCTGGGGTCGCCTCCCGAGCGCTGCACGGCGCTGCGCATGGCGGCGAGGTCGACCACGGCGGGGACCCCGGTGAAGTCCTGGAGCAGCACCCGGGCCGGGACGAAGGCGCGCTCGCGGTCGTGCTCGGGCGAGCGGCCGTCCCAGCCGGCGAGCGCGGCCACGTCGTCGTCGGTGACGAACCGGTCCCCGGCGTGCCGGAGCAGGTTCTCCAGGAGGATCTTCACCGTCATCGGCAGCCGGGAGACGTCGCCGACGCCACGCCGGGCGAGGGCCTCGAGCCGGAAGTAGGCCAGTCCACCGGGCAGCTCGGCGCGAGCCCCGAAGCGATCCTCCGCCATGGCCATCTCACCTCCACGCCACCGACTCTCTCGGCAGCCCATCCTGCCACTCCGGGCCCCTCACCCCGGCACGGTCGGGGCGTGGAGATAATTATATAGACTAACTATCGAAAGTGGAGAGCTCGAACTGAGTTCGATCTGGCATGGCGGGCCGTGCCCGTTCGCCGCCCCCCCGGGGTAGGGCTGTTCAGCCGACCAGCGGGATGCCGGCGGCGATCAGCACCCACTGATTGGCCCAGACGCCGCCGTGGGTGGTGTTGGCCGTGTACCAGTAGGTGAAGTCGTCCCAGCTCATCGTCTCGAACCCGTTGGAACCGGCCGGCGGGGTGCCGGCGACCCCGTAGGCGAGCGGGTCGTCGACGGTGACCGTGAGGGGCGGCGCGTCGGCGCCGCCCGCGCTCAGGGTGACGCCGGTGACCAGGACGTAGTGCACGCCGCCGCCGACCATGACGATGACCGGCTGCTGGAGCATGTCCAGGCTGTACGAGATGACCACCCCCGCGGCCTCCGCGGTCGGCTGCGGGTCGTCACCGATGTCGTCCCACCCGCCGAAGTGGTCGAGGGTGACGGCGACCGCGTAGGGGGAGGCGTTCCACTCCGAGATGGTGTAGCCGTCGTTGTTGGAGGTCTCGTAGTTCCAGAAGCCCTGCTGGATGGCGTAGTCGTCGAGCCCGTGGAGGGGGACGCCGTCCGCCTGAAGCCACATCTCGATGTCCGTGGGGTCGCACCAGTCGCCGTCCTGCTGGGAGTGGTAGGTGATGGGAATCTGGACCTCGGAGAGGTTGACCAGGGGGGTCTCCGCCAGGGTGGGCGTCGACATCGGGGTCGCGGTCGGCGCGGTGACCGGCTTGGCGGTCGCCGCGCGGTGGGTCGCAAGGACCGACGTCGACCGCGAGTGCGCGGCCTGCCCCTGGCCGGTCGGCGAGGTGGCCCAGGCGTCCCAGGGGGCGAGCACCGCGATCAGGGCGGCTCCCAGGGCGATGGCGGAAGCCAGCGCCAGTCGGCTCCCGAAGCGAGGGGTCATGCCTACACCCTACGCGACCGGGCTGGCGGGCAGATTAAAAAGCCGTGAGAGTTGGATGAGAGTTCCCTGAGAGGCAGGTCCGGCCGCGTCGCCGCGCGGGGCCGGCCGCTAGGCGACGGCGGTGGCGCAGAACGCGTCGTAGGCCGCCTTGAGCGCCGGGTAGCGCAGGAAGATGATGTGGGCGTACTCCTGGGTGAGCGGCCCGGGCGCCCGGTGCAGGTGCATCCCCACCTCGGCGGGAAGGTGATCGGCCTTGCGCCAGTTGCACCGCTTGCAGGCGAGCACCACGTTGTCCCAGCGGTCCGGCGCACCGCCCCGGGAGACGGGGATGACGTGATCCACGGTGAGCTCCGCGGGAACGGCGACGATGCCGCAGTACTGGCAGGTGTTGTCGTCGCGAAGCAGCAGATTGCGCCGGTTGGGCCGGAGCACCCGGCGCGGGACGTGGATGTTGCGGAGCAGGCGCACGATGACCACGTCCTCGGGGATGCGGCGGTCCTGCAGGGCGGCCGCGGCGCGGACCTCCGCGTCCGCGTCCAGGAAGGCGACCCGCTCCTTGGTCAACAGAACGACCAGCCTCCGATGGCTGATCACGTTCAGGGGCTGTAGTGAGGCATTCAGGAGCAGGACAGCCATGCCCGAAATTCTATGGCCTGCGCCAGAGCGGGCGGCGGGGACGCAGGCGGGTCATCCGCCGTTCGCGGCGCGGGGCGGCAGTTCCTGGTCACCGTCCAGTGCGCCGGTGAAGAGGTCGCCAACGCTCCGGAGGCGCTCCCAGATCGTCTCCATGGTCCAGCGGTCGGGGCGGAGAGCGGGATCGTCCAGCTCCTCCCATGCGAGTGGGGTCGAGACCGTGGCCCCGGGCAGGGGGCGGAGCGAATAGGGGGCCGCCAGCGTCTTGTTGATGATGTTCTGCGTGTAGTCGATCCGGATCCGCCCCGCCCGCCGGCTCACCGCCCACTCCCAGCTGATCCGGTCCGGCTCGACCCGCCCGATCGCGCGGGCCACGTCCTCCACCCAGCCTCGCACCCGCGCGTAGTCGGGGCCGCGGCGCAGCGGCACGTAGATCTGGAGCCCGGTCTGCCCGCTCGTCTTGAGCAGTCCGCGCAGTCCGAGGTGGTCGAGGGCGGCCTTCACCAGCCGGGCGATGTCGCGGACGTCGTCGAAGCTGGCCGGCTCGAAGGGGTCGAGATCGTAGACCGCCCAGTCGGGCTGGTCAGGGGCGTCGACCCGCGAGTGCCAGGGGTGGAGGTCGACGACGCCCGCGTTGGCCAGCCAGCCGAGTGTGGCCGCCTCCCGAACCACGATCCACCGCTTGCTCCCGGTCTCGCCCTCGAAGAGCCAGGAGTCGATCCACTCCGGAGCGTGGCTGGGCTTGTCCTTGCGCCAGAAGGAGTGCCCGGTGACGCCGTCGGGGAAGACCTGGGTCGAGAGCGGTCGATCGCGGAGGTACGGCAGGAGGTAGGGCGACATCCGGACGTAGTACTCGATCATCCGCCGCTTGGTGATGACGGGTTGGGGCCAGATCGGCTTGTCGAGATGGGTGAGGCGCAGCCGCCGCGACCCGATCTGCCACCAGTCGTCGGGGCGGAGGCCGGGGAGGGCCTCGAGCGCCTCGGCCACCTCGGCGGGGAGCTCCGGCCGCACCGCCCGCGGGGGGAGGTCCGATGGCACGGCCCGCGGCCGAAGCTCGGGTGACGTCGCCACGGGGGCGGCCGCGGGCGGTGTCGCCGCGGGCTCCCGACCCGACCCCGACCCCAGCCCCCCACCTTCCTCGCCCTCGGAGACGAGCGCGGAGACATCGGCCACCTCCTCGCGGACGCAGTCCTCCG
>PMYJ01000178.1:0-1245 GCA_003170875.1 Candidatus Dormiibacterota bacterium
CCCACGGAAACGACAGGAGAGCCCAAAAAGGTTGGCCTGGTGGTGAAGTGACGAAACTCGGTGGTGATCATGATGATGCCGACGATCAAAGAAAATATGTACGCATCGCGCGGAGAAGCCAGCAGCGTGCGCTGCGCGACTGCAGTTGTCAGCGGCGGCGACTGGCTTCGTTTCAGTCCAGCGGTGGCAATGAGTGCAACCACCTCGAGTGCAGTGAAGGCAAGGGCACCGAGCAGCATGCCCCACCAGAGCCGGGTGGTGAAAACTTTACGCAGCTCGGCGCGGAGAAGACGTGTCATAGTCGAGCCACCTCGCTGCCACGAATCGCCTTGTCGGCGGTGAGCTCGAGAAAGACCTCCTCGAGACTCACATTTTCGGTCACGAGTTGATGGAGCTCCAGCTGTTTCGACCACGCGGCGCGGCCAATCTGTTCAGCCGTAGCACCGGTCACGTTAAGCGATTCGCTGTTCGCCGCACTCACGGTTACGTGGGGTCCGATGACGGTAATGGCGGAGCGGAGACCCACCAGGTCCGGCCCCCGGACACTTACCGACCCGGCGGCACCAGATCGCAGTTCGGCAAGGGTGCCCTGCCGGATAAGCCGGCCGCGGGCCAGGATCACGATCCGGTCCACGGTCTGCTCGACTTCGGCGAGGAGATGGCTGGAGACCAGGACGGCACATTCGCGCTGATCGGCGATGTTGCGGAGAAAGCCCCGCAGCCAGGCCACTCCCTCAGGATCCAGCCCATTGGTGGGTTCGTCGAGGACCAGCACGCTGGGATTGCCAAGCAACGCCGTGGCCAGCGCCAACCGTTGCCTCATTCCCAGCGAGAAACCGCCGGCCCGCCGGCCCGCGGAATCGGCAAGCCCGACTTCGGCGAGGACTTCGTTGGCCCGGCTGTCGGGCAGACCGGCAGCGGCGCAGTAAATTCGCAGATGATTGAGCGCAGTACGCCCGGGATGGAAGCTGTTGGATTCGAGCACGGCCCCCACCGTTCGGGTGGGATCAGCAAGATCGGCGTAGTGGCGGCCACCGATGGTCGCCTCGCCGGAATCCGGTTTGGCTAAGCCCAAGATCATGCGCAGAGTAGTGGTTTTACCGGCGCCGTTGGGGCCGAGAAATCCGGTCACCGAACCAGGCTCAACACTGAAACTGAGGTCGCTGACCGCATGGACGGAGCCAAAGTGCTTGGTCAGCCCACGGGCTTCGATCCGATTGGGCGCCGCCGCTTCTGTCATGGCCC
>PMYJ01000178.1:1260-4599 GCA_003170875.1 Candidatus Dormiibacterota bacterium
TACGCGCGCCGCTGCAAGGTCTCCACCCGGCCGGACCGCCCCGTCTTCCCCGGCCGCTTCGGCAACGACGCGCTGAGCCCCCGCCACGTCACCCGGCTGATCACCCGGGGGCCGCCCAGGCCGATCTCCCGCCCCGGCGCCCGGTCCACGCGGGCGTCTGCAGCCCGGCTCCGAGGAATGCTGCCATGCCCGCCCGCCCTGCCGCAAGCGATTGGAGGGCATGCGCCGCGGACGGCTCTCAGCCGCTGCGGCCGGGGCGGCGCCCGACGCTATCCTCTTGCCCGTGAGCGCCACACCAGCCGCGGGCCCCGCCCCGGTCGCCGTCCACGCCCCCCGCCCGGTGAGGCGGAACCTCGGCCTGGCGGTGGTCATGACCGGCGTGCTCATCACCGCGGTCGACACCACGATCGTGATCCTGGCCCTGCCCGAGATCGAACGCGGGCTGCGGGTCGACCTCTCCTCGGTGATCTGGGTTGTGATCGGCTACCTGCTGGTGATCACGCTGCTCGCCACCCAGGTGGGCCGGCTCGGCGACATGTACGGCCGGGTGCGGATGTACGAGGCCGGGTTCGTCGTCTTCATCATCGGATCGGCTCTCTGCGCCCTCTCCTGGGATGGCTCGTCGATGATCGGCTTCCGCGTCCTCCAGGGCATCGGCGGCGCCCTGGTCACGGCCAACAGCGGCGCCGTCATCGCCGACCTCTTCCCCCCCCAGGAACGCGGCAAGGCCTACGGCTTCAACGGCATCGGCTGGAGCGCGGGGGCGGTGCTGGGCATCGTCCTCGGCGGGGTGATCGTCACCTACCTCTCCTGGCGGTGGATCTTCTGGATCAACGTGCCCATCGGGCTCGCCGCGGTGCTCCTCGCCGTGCGCGTCCTCCACGACGTCGGCGAGCGGCACCGCCACCGCCTCGACTTCGCCGGCATGCTGACCCTCGGCCTGGGCCTCTTCGGGGTGCTGTGGGCGATGACGTCCCTGGCCTCCTCCCCGTTCGACGCCTCGATCCTCGCCTACCTCATCGGTGGCCTGGTGCTCATCGGCATCTTCGCCGTCATCGAGTGGAGGCAGGCGGAGCCGATGCTCAAGCTGTCCCTGCTCCGCATCCCGACCATGGCGCCGTCGCTGCTGGCCTCCTTCTTCCAGGGGCTCGCCAACTACGCCGTCCTCTTCCTCGTGATCATGTACCTGCAGGGGACGCGGGGCCTCTCGGCGCTCGACGCCTCTCTCCTGCTCGTCCCGGGCTACCTGGTGGGCGGCGCCATCGGCCCCTTTGCGGGGCGCCTCGCCGACCGGGTGGGGCCGGTGATCCCGGCCACCTTCGGCCTCGCCGTCCAGGTCATCGCACTCTTCATCTACGCCCAGCTGACCGCGGACACAGCGCTGTGGGTGGTCGTCGTGGGCAGCCTGGTCAACGGCCTGGGCGCCAGCTCGTTCTTCCCCGCCAACACCTCGGCGGTGATGAAGGCGTCGCCGCCTCAGCTCTTCGGCATCTCGTCAGGGATGCTGCGCACCTTCGCCAACGTGGGCATGGTGTTCTCCTTCTCGATGGCCATCGTGCTGGCCTCGCGGAGCATCCCCCGCCAGCTCGCCTTCGCCATCTTCGTGGGCTCCACCTCGCTGCACGGTCAGCTGGCCACCGCCTTCGCCAGCGGGCTGCATTCGGCCTTCTACGGATCGATGGTCCTGATGGCGGTCGCAGCGGTCCTCTCGGCCAGCCGGGGCAGCGCCAAGAGCCTGCGCACCCACTCCCACACCGGTGCGTACCCGACTCAGGCGGGGGCACGGCCGGTCAGCGACGCACCTCCGAGCCGCGCGGGCGACTGAGCCGCCGGCCCTAGCAGCCCGTCCTTGTAACGGTTGATGGCCTGGGACGGGCCAACGGGAGGGGATCGGTCAGTTGAAGATGCAGCAGTGGGGTCCGGCCGGTTTGCCCTGGCCGGCAGGGACGTCGGTCTTGCCGGGCACTGGGCAGCGTCAGGCGGGGGCTTCCCATCACGCCCACGCCCCGTGGAGCTTGCTGAGGTTGTGCCCGGTGCAGTGGAGCAACCACTCGTGCTCAGCCTTCTCCTCGCCGCGTAGCCAAATCCGGATCAGCCCCTTGTTCTTGATCTGTCCGAACACCGGCTCCACCACCTGCTGCCTCAAGCGGTAGCGCTCGCGCCCCCGCTTGGTCATCAGCCTGCGCTTCATCCGCTCCCGGCGCGTCAGCCCCGCCGGAATCCGGCCCCGCGGCGCCGCCGGGCATCGGTAGCTCCGCGGCATCTGCCCGGTGGCCACGTAGGCAGTGACGCCGAGTTCATCCAACGCCTCGAGATTGGCCTCCGAGCAGTAGCCGGCGTCCGCCGAGAGCTCGCTGGGAAGCTCACCCAGGTTGGCCTCGATTTCTGCCACCACCTCCAGCAGCTGCGGGCAGTCGGCGGCGCTGTGGGTCAGCCTTGCCGCCACGATCACCTGCGACGAGGCATCCACCGCCGCCTGCCCGTTGTAGCCCTGGATGAAGGCACCATCGCCGCCCTTCATGATCCGCGACTCCGAGTCGGTGAAGTTCTGCTGCGCCTTGGCATCCGGCTCCGTCTTCCCCTCCGCCTGGGCCCGCTCCTTCAGGTCCTTGATCGCCGTGCGGATCGCCGCTCGCCGTTTCGCGGCCGTGCGCAGGTTCTCCGGTAGCTCATCGCCATCGTTGTCCGCACCGTACTTGGCGTCCTCCTCGGCATCGGTCTGGTCGCACTCCCGGAACCACTTGTCGAGCTCGGCGGTGATCCTGTCCACCTCCGGCTGCATCCGGTCGTAGCTCATGGCCGCATGCTTGCTGGCGTTCGCCTTCAGCTTGGTGCCATCCACCGCCACGTGGTCCAGCTTCACCAAGCCCTGCTCACGGCAGAGCAGCAGCACCTGCTGGAACAGCCCTCCCAGGGCCGCCAGGTGACGGAGCCGGAAGCTGTTGAGCGTTCGGAAGTCAGGCCGGTTGCCCGCCGCCAGCATCATGCAGCCGACGTCCCGAGTGGCCAACCTCGCCAGCTTCCGGCAGCTGCGGGTGCCCACCGCGTAGGCGTACAACCACAGCTTGGTCATCATCCGAGGGTGGTACGGCGGATAGCCGCGCATCTCCTCCTCGTAGACCGCCTCGATCTCGGAAAGGTCAAGCGCGTCGACGATGTCGCTGATGAAGTGGGCCATGTCCCCTTCGGGGACCCAGTCCTGCACCGACGAAGGCAGCAGCAGCATCTGGTCGGGAGCGTACGGGCGGAACGTCTTCGGCATCCCCAGATTGACTCATATCCGCCCCGCCCTCCGCCAGCGGTTACCGGGACGGGCTGCTAGTGTCCTGTACCGGAGAT
>PMYJ01000197.1:0-167 GCA_003170875.1 Candidatus Dormiibacterota bacterium
GCCGCCAGATACAGGGAGGCCCGTACGCTGACTGAGGACCCTGCGACCGGCCCCTCTTCTGACCTGCCCGCGGTGGTCACCGTGGATTCGGTGTCCAGGAGCTTCCAGATCAGCCGGCCCCCCCGCACGATCCTGGACAGGGTCTCCTTCACCGTCCGCTCCGGTGA
>PMYJ01000197.1:196-21842 GCA_003170875.1 Candidatus Dormiibacterota bacterium
AAGAGCACCCTGCTCCACATCATGGGCGGGCTCGAGCCACCGGATTCGGGCCGCGTCCTGGTCAACGGCCGCGACCTGTACGCGATGGGGGACACCGAGCGCTCGGCGTTCCGCCGCGACCACATCGGCTTTGTCTTCCAGTTCTTCAACCTCATCCCCAGTCTCACCGCCGCCGAGAACGTGGCCCTGCCGCTCCGGCTGCGTGGTGACAGGCACGCCGCCCGCCTGGACCGCAGGGCGGTGTCCCAACGTGTCGGCGTGCTCATGGACCAGCTCTCGCTTCACGGTCTTCAGGGCCACGGCCCCGACGAGATCTCGGGAGGCGAGCAGCAGAGGGTGGCCCTGGCGAGGGCTCTGGCTGCAGCACCCACCCTGCTGCTCGCCGACGAGCCCACCGGCAACCTCGACCGCCAGAGCGGCCAGGAGGTGATGGAGATGCTCAGCCGCCTCTGCCGCGAGCAGTCCCAGACCACCGTCCTGGTCACCCACAACGCCCGAGTGGCCGCGTACGCGAACCGAGTGCTGGTCGTGGCCGACGGCAGGGTCGTGGACGACGTGCAGGTGGGGGCCAAGGGCGCAGACACCGACTCCGCCAGCTTCCGGGCACTCGTCCGCCAGCTCGAGCGGCATGACCTCTGACCCGGTCTCGCGGGGCGTCGCCGGGCTGATTACCTCCGCCGCTCAGCGGATGGTGGGCGGCGCGACCTGGCTGGTGACCGGAGGGCTCGATCCGGGTCTCCGACCCGTGCTCACGCGCAACCTCGCTTCCCGGCCCGCGAGGGCAGCGCTCACCGCCGCCGCTGTGGGGCTGGGCGTGGCGGCGATGCTGGGCGTCCAGATCGAGGTGGCCGGGGTCGGGGCCCAGGCTGATGCGTCGGCGCAGCTCCGCGCCGGGCACTCGGGACTGGACGTCCGTGCCAGCTCCGGGGTCGGCCTCAGCACCTCGCAGCTGGCATCGCTCGGAGGCCTCTCCGGAGTCCGGGAGGTGGTCCCCCTGTACCAGAAGCGGGTCACGGCCCAGGCCCCGGAATCGGGCGCACCGACGTCCACCGTGACCCTGGTGGGAGTACAGGATGGGGAGGCCGCGCTCCGCGGGATCAGCGTCAGCGCCGGGCAACTTCCGGGCTCCTCGGCCCATGACCAGATCGCCATCGACACAGCACTGCTTCCGGCCCTGGCCCCTCCGGACGGAAGCCTCAGCGTCGGTGGCAGCGTCCTGCTGACCACGTCGACGGGCCCCCGCTCCTTCACGGTGGTCGGGCTCACCCACGCGAGCGGCGTCAGCGCCAGCTTCACCCACGACGTCATCTTCGTCCCCGCCCCGGAGCTGCTCTCTTCCTTCGATCTTGGCCTCCACGCCTCGCTCGCAGCTCTCCGCCTCTCTCCCGGGACCAGCTCGGCCGAGGCGGCGGCGGCGGTCCATCAGCAGTTAGGCGGGACCGTCACCACCTTTGACCCGGGAACCGACTCGAGCGATCCACTCTCCCAGCTCTCCCCCCTGCTGATCCTCGTGAGCGTCCTCAGCGTGATCATCGGAGCGGGGGTGTGCGCCAACACGGTGAGCCTCGCCGCCCTGGAGCGCCAGCGCGAGATCGGCCTGCTGCGAGCGGCGGGCGCCTCGGCGGCCCAGGTGTTCCACCTCCTCGCCGCCGAGTCCACGGTCCTGGCCCTCTCAGGGGCCGCGGCTGGGATCGTCGGCGGCGTGGGCCTCGGAGCCGCCCTCCAGGCCGGCTTCGGAGCCGCCTCGACCGCGCCCGCGGTCGGGCTCCAGGTCAGCCCCCTGGCAGTGGTGCTGGCAGCGCTCGCCGGCGCGCTCGCCGCCCTGGTCGCCTCCGCCGTCCCCGCCGTGACGGCCGCACGCGTGCCGATCCTCGAAGCCCTGAGCCCCGAGAGCGCCGGCAAGCGCGAGCGGGTCCATGGCGGCGCGATCGGCGCGGTACCGCCGCTCGCCGCCCTGGCCGCGGTATCGGATCTGGCGGGGGGAGCCCTGGCGCCGGTGGGCGCCGTCGCCCTCCTCCTCGCGGTGGCACTCAGCCTGCCGTTGCTGGCCCCGTCCCTGGCGCGTCTCCTGGCGCGGATGCTGGGGGTGATCTGGCCGGAGACGGAGGTTGCCGCGGCCAGCCTGCGGCGCCGCCGCAACCGCACCGCGCTGACGCTCTCCGGATTGGTCACCGCCATCGCGGCGGCGATGGCCGGCGGGATCCTGGTGGCGGGAAGCCTCGCCTCCGGCGACATCTGGATCAGCCACCTCTTCATCGGTGACACCCTGATCCAGAGCCCGGTGACCCAGCCGAGCGGCATCGCCGTCCAGATCGGCCAGGATGCGGGGGTACAGCTGACCAGCCTCCGCTTCTTCCCCGCCGTCGTCGACGGCGACGTGATTGGGATGACCGCCTTCGACAGCGCGACCTTCGCTCGAGACGGCGGCCTGGAACTGGTCGCCGGCAGCCGCAGCCAGGCATTCGCGGCGCTCACCGGCGGCTCCAGCCTGCTCGCGCCGCTCAGCCTGGCGGAGGCGGATGACTGGAAGGTGGGCACCGTGCTCCCGGTGGCGACGGGAAGCGGGACGACCAACTTCACGATCGCCGGCATCGTGGAGCACTCCTTCCCTGCCGGTGACGGCCGGGAGTCGCTGCTCATCGACTCGCGGCAGGCCGTGAGGTTCTTCGGAAGCGGGGTGGCGGGTTTCGACGACCTCGAGGTGCTGACCCCGGGACGCGGGCCGGCCGCGGCCGCGGCGGCGAGCCGGTACGGCCTCTCGGCGACCTCGGTCAGCACGATCGAATCGACCACCGAGCAGGCCCTGAGCGGCACCGTCGGCATGCTGCCGGCAGTCGCCTGGCTCGCGGTGGCCATCGCCGTGCTGGCGGTCGTCAACACGCTGGTGGTGAACGTCCGCCAGGGCCGCCACGAGCTGGGTCTGCTCCGGGCCGTGGGGCTCAGTCGGAGTCAGGCCCGGCGTCTCGTGCTGGCGCAGGCGGGCCTGCTCGGGGGGGTCGCGGCCGTGCTCGGGGTGGGGCTGGGCTGCCTGCTCGCCGTGCCCCTGCTCGTGGCCAGCACCAGCCCCGGCTTCACTCCTGCATTCGTGTTCCCGATCACCACCGTGCTCGCCCTGTTGGGAGGCGTGGTCGTGGCGGTGCTGCTCGCCGGGGTCCTGCCCGCCCGCCGCGCGGCCGCCGCCGACATCGTGAGCGCTGTACGCCAGGAATGAGGTGGCGACGGGGCACTGCGCGAGCCTTCGGAATGCTGGCGCTGGCGGCTGCGACCGGCGGCTGCGGGAGTTCCGGGGTCTCCACCCTCGGCAGGGATCCGAGCAGCTACCTGATCACCCTCAGCCAGCTCACCTCCCCTGACTTCATCGTCTACCAGGCGGTCGCACCGGTGAGTGCGGGCTGGCTGGACCCGGCCAGCTCGACCGCGATCCGGAAGGATGGCCTGGTGCGAGCGGCGGAGGTCGAGTACTACCGCAACGTGTCGTTCAGCACCAGCAACGGCCCGATCACGGTCACGGCGGCAGTTGCCGCTTTCACGAGCACGGTGGGCGCGGCCGCCGCCATGATCCGCCTCGACACCGTTCTGGATGCCCGTACCGGTGCCGTGCCCGTTTCCACCGGCCCGCTGGGCGACGGCGGACATGCGACCACCACCCAGGGGACCGCCGGCGGCGTCGGGGCCCTCCAGATCATCGTGGTGTGGCGGGTCGACAACCTGGTCAACAGCCTGCTGGCGGAGGGCCGGCTCGGTGGTCTCCAGCTCGACCAGCTCCTCCCCCTCGCCGCGGCCCAGACGGCCAACGAGCGCGCCCGCTGAGCCCTCGTCAGGCGATCTGGGTACCGCTGTCGGACCCGAGCGGCCGATCCGCGCGGAGGAGTCGAAGGATCTCCGCCGCCGGCACCGGCCGTGAGAAGAGGAAACCCTGGTAGGCGTCCAGCCCCTGGGGCTGGAGGCGGTTGAGCTGCTCCTCGGTCTCGACTCCCTCGGCGATGACCCGCAGCCCGAGGTTGCGGCCGAGGGTCACCATCGCGTGGAGGAGGGCCCCGGGGTCCGCGGCGGGATTCGCCTCGTCCTCGAGCAGGAAGCTGCGGTCGATCTTGATGGTGCTGACGGCGAGGTTCTGGAGCTTGCCGATGTTGGAGTAGCCGGTGCCGAAGTCGTCAAGGGAGATGGTCACCCCCAGGCGTGCCAGCTCACCGAGCACCTCGGCCGCGGCTTGCGCGTCGACCATGGCCGCCGACTCGGTGACCTCCAGTTCGAGCAGGTGGGCCGGAAACCCGGTCTCGTCGAGACACTCGAGCACGGCCGCCACGAGGCTGCGATCGGTCAGCTGGTAAGCCGAGACGTTGACCGCGACCCGCACATCTCCCAGCCCGTCGGACCGCCACTGGGCAGCGTGCCGGACCGCGCTCCGCAGGACAAACTGGCCGATCTCCCCGATAACCCCGATCTCCTCGGCGACGGGGATGAACCGAACGGGGGGAACCTCGCCGAGCACCGGGTGATGCCAGCGGGCGAGCGCCTCGAGCCCGACGATGCGGTGAGAGGCAGCGTCGACCTCCGGCTGGTAGGCGACGCTGAGCTCCCCCCTTTCCAGGGCGAGGGGGAGCTGCTGCTCGATGAGGAGCCGGCCCTCGGCCTCCTGTGAGAGGGAGAGCTCAAAGCGGACCATGTGCTCCGCCGAGGTGCGCCCAGCGTGCTGCGCCATGGCGGCGTGCCGCATCAGCGTGGCCGGATTGTCGCCATCTGACGGCGCCAGAGCGATCCCGATCGCGGCACTCAGCCGGAGGTCGGCGGCGGAGCCGGTGCAGGGGGCCGCGACGGTCGCCACGATGGTGCGCGCCATGTAGACGGCCTCCTCGGGGAAGACCAGGCCGGGAAGGAGGACGGCGAACTCGTCGTCCGACCAGCGCGCGACCATCCACGCGTTCATGGGCTGGGGCGCGCCAGAAGGCGTCGCGGGCGGTAGCGGGCGGCCGGCGATTGCCCCGGCGGCGGCTTCGACACAGTCGGAGAGTCGCTCCCCCATCTCGGCCACCAGCTGGTCCCCCGCCTCCTGGCCGAGGGTCTCCACCACGGTGCGGAGCCGGTCGAGCGCGACCAGAAGCACGCCGGTCGAGCGTCCCAGGCGACGGCCGGCGCTCAACTCGCTGCCGAGCCTCCAGCGGAAGGTCGAGGCGTTGGGGAGGCCGGTGAGGCGATCGTGCGAGGCGTCGAAATCCCTCTCGGCGGCAAGGCGGTCGCGCTCCTCGGTCCACCGGGTGACGTCCACCCCCACGGAGGTGACGGAGGTGGGCCTGCCGTCCTCGTCGAGACTGGGCGTGTTCGACCAGGCCACCATCCGCACCCGACCATCGCTGGTCCGGAGCGGCGCCTCGACACAGGCGGCCCCATCCTTGCCGGTCACCGCCCGGTCGAAGGCCCGGACCACGCGCCGCCGATGCTCGGGGGCGATCAGCACCTCGTGCCAGAGACGGCCACTCAGGTCGCTCCAGCGCCACCCGCCGAGCGCGAGCAGGTCACCGTTGGCGAAGGCCAGACGGCCGTCAGCGTCGGTGATCATGGCCAGGACGATCTGCCGCCCAGCGGCTCTCTCGTCCCGACCCCCCGTCTCGGGGCGGCCTCGCGGTCCCTCGGCAAGCATCCGGTGGCGACCTCTTGAGTTATGCCGACCATCCCCGGGCATCCCCCCCGGGGCATCGGCGGCTATGGTCGCCTGAAGGGATGGGTGGGAAAGACGCTTTCAGCCAGGCTGGGACGTCCAAGAGACAACAACGTCATCGTCACAAGACCCCAGCCTCCCCGTGTGACGGCCGAGGGCCCCGGGAGAGCCTGCCGCGACCCCGGAGAGGCGATGCGGTGACGGCAGCCAGGGCGGGCGGGGCGCGATGGCGGGTGGGCGCCCGGGCCCGTACCGGGGTGACCGGGGTCGGGCCGGCGGACGCCACCCCCGGCGGTCAAGGCGAGCGAAGAGTCACCAAGTACATATAGAGGAGCCCCATTGGCGCGGGGCCGGGCGGGCCCGGCGGGCGGGCGGCGGCCCCGACAGCGGCCGCGAGCCGGCCGGGGGGCGAGCCACGTGCCGGCGATCCTCGCCAGCGACCGCTTGTCGGCACCGTCCCGTGACCCCGGACCCGATGGGTTGCCAACGGATCAGACGCATCGCTCGCGTTCATGGTTTCACGCGAAGCCCGTTACCCCCCTGTCGCCTCTTCGGCTGGTGCTCCGTAAGATCGCCCCCCCTAGCCTGCCCCTTGCCGTCTAGTGCATTTGACCTATCTGGCTAGAGCGGTCAGAGACTTTGAAGGAATGAGGATCATGGAACGGAAGAGCAGACGAACGCTTCGGGTAGCGATGGTGCTGGGTGCCGCCGTGGCCGGCACCGCCCTGGTCGGATTTGGCGGCTTGGCGGCATGGAACGCATATACCGAGAACGCCGGCAACAGCGTCGCGGCCGGCACCCTTCAGCACTCCAACCAGAGCCTGAGCTGCCTGTCGAGCCTGGGCGCGGTGCCCACCAGCGGCACCGGGTTCTGCGCTCCTGTGATCAGCGTCTCCGGGGTGGACCCGGTCAACTTCTCCACGCTGGTCACGCCCGTCACCATCAAGATCGACAACACCGGCAACCTGCAGAGCACCTTCACTCTGGGCATGGGGACGCTGCTTCAGGCCCCGACCGGGAGCCTCTGCCCCGACCTCACCCTGGCCGTGAAGGACAAGAACAACAACACGGTCTGGGCGGCCACGGCCCTCACCGGCACGTTCACCGCCACCAGCCTCTTCAACAACGCCGGCACGCCCTCCACCACCTGGACCGGGGGCGGGACCGCCGGCACCGGCACGGGCGCCACCGGTGACACGTTCACGGTGACCGTGGGCATGGGCGCCGGATTCGCCAACAGCTTGACCGACGCGGGCACCGGCTGCACCTTCGGCCTTCTCTTCACCCAGACGGCGGCCTGATCCACCTATCGCTCCCACGAGGCCGGGCAGGGCAACCTGCCCGGCCTCCTCTTTTTCCCGGGATACCGCGCGCGACCGGCAGGGAGTTGGCCGCCGGCTAGCCGGCGCCGCGATCAGACGCCCCGATCGCGTCACGGGGGCGGCCGACCTCCGTGACCCGGCTGTGGCCGGTTCCGCAACCGGTTCGTCTCACCGGTCCCCCTAGGGTTGGCTAGAACCGTCTAGTGCATTTGAACTACCTGGCTAGAACGGCCATTAGGCCACAAAGGATGAGGATTATGGAAACCCGCAAGAGCAAGCGATCGCTTCGAGTGGCCCTGGTGCTGGGCGCCGCCGTGGCCGGCACAGCCCTGGTCGGCTGGGGCGGGTTGGCGGCATGGAGTGCCTACACGGAGAACGCCGGCAACAGCGTTGCCGCCGGCACCCTGACGCACAACAACTACGTTAGTTCCAACTGCGCGTCCACCCTGGGAACGGCCCCGGTCGGCGTCGGCCCCGGCTGGTGCTCGGCGTTCATCACCGTCACCGGCGCGGACCCGGTCAACAACGTCCTGCCAATAAACGGTGCCGTCAAGATCGACAACACGGGCAACCTGCAGAGCACCTTCTCAATGAGCATGCCGGCCGCGCCGACGGGCAGCCTCTGCACTGACCTCACGCTCAAGGTCGCGAGCCTCTCGGCTGGGGCACCGGGCACCCCGTACCCGGTGACGGCCCTGACCTCGACCATGGGAGCGACCAGCGTGGACAACGACGCTGGCACGCCGGTCGCGATCTGGGCGCCCAACGGTGTCGCCGGCACCGGCACCGGCGCGACGGGTAACACCTTCACCTTCACCGTCGCGTCCGGCGGAACCTTCCTGACCAACTCCGCCGACGCGGGCCAGAGCTGCACCTTCAGCATCCTCTTCACCCAGACGGCCGCCTAACTAACGCCTTGATCCGGAAGGCCGGGGCAGGATCGTCCTGCCCCGGCCTCCTACTGTCCAGGCCCTCCCGACGCGCTTCCAGCGCCCACCTCGAGGCCCCGAAAGCGAACGGCGCAAACGCCGCTATCGCAATCACAGCATCAAGCGCATCCCGTTACCCGCCTGTGGCGGTATCGGGCGGGGCTTCGTGAGATCGACCCCCCTAGGCTGACTAGTGGCGTCTAGTGCATTTGAACTAGCTGAACGGAACGCCCAGAAGACAAAGAAGGAACCAAAGATCATGGAAAACCGCAAGAGCAAGCGATCCGTCCGGATGGCGCTCGTCCTGAGCGCGGCCGTGGCGGGCTCAGCACTGATCGGCTGGGGCGGCCTGGCCGCATGGCAGGCCTACACCCAGAACAACGGCAACGCATTCTCGGTCGCCAGCCTCTCCCACACCAACGTCGCCAACGGCGGCGTGACCTGCAACTCCACCAACTCCTCGGCCACCGCGGCCTCGACGCCCTGCAGCGTGATCGTGTCGGGCTCCAGCCTGACCTCCGGTTGGACCGGATCCACCGGAACGGTCGTCATCACCGACACCGGCGCCCTCCCGAGCACGTTCTCCGTGAGCACCCCGGCAGCCCCGACCGGTTCCCTCTGCCCGGCCCTCAACCTGACCATCACGGGTGCGGACAGCGTCACGCCGTACGTCAGCCAGACGGGCATCGCGGCGATCAGCGCCACCCCGCTGAACACCAGCACCGGGAGCACCGCCTGGTCCTCGACCAACAGCAACACCTTCACCTTCCACGTGACCCCCGAGTCGGGGTTCGGCACCGACAACAGCGTCCCGGGTGAGAGCTGCAACTTCAACGTCCTCTTCACTCAGAGCGCGTAACACCCCCAGCCATGATCTGAGGGGGGCCGGGAAGAGCGCCTTCCCGGCCCCTTCTCCCCCACACCAGCCAGCCAGGGCGAGCCCGGCGCCGCCCCTCCCAAAGAGCGCCGCGACCGTCTCCTCGCCTCCCACCCGGGAGGCGGTGACGCCCACCACAACAGTCTTGGAGGTTTCCCATGTCCATCGAGCGGAAGAGTTCCGACCGCAGGAAGCTGCGGGCCGGTATGGTCTTCGTCCTGGTAGTCGCCGGCACCGCCCTGATCGGATGGGGCGGGTTGGCGGCGTGGCAGGCCGTGACCCAGAACAACGGCAGCACCGCCAGCACCCTGGGCGTCCACCACTCCAACGTGGCCACCATCACCGGTGGCACCGCGGTGACCTGCACCGACCAGACCTCCCCGGCGGCCTGCGGCGCCATCTTCGATGTCACCGGGATCGTTCCCGCGTACGGCCCGACCCAGGTCGGCACCGTGGCAATCACCAACACCGGCACCGAGGCGTCGAACTTTGACCTCTTCCTCAAGTCGGCGACCGTGAGCGGCGATAACGCCTTCTGGACGCCGTCGGATACCACGCTCTGCGCGGACCTCCAGCTGACCGTCACCGACTCGCAGACGGTGCCGCACACGCTGTATTCCGGACCGCTGTCGGGGATGACCACACCAGTGGCGCTCTCGGACAATGGCGGCCACGCCCTGTGGAACCCCGGCGCCGCCAACACCTTCAACTTCAACCTCGCGCTCCCGGGCAGCAGCCCGAACAGCGACGAGGACTCGATGTGCACAGCGGCCTTCCAGTGGGGCCAGAACGGAGCCTGACCAGCCTCTGACCAGCGTGTGAGGGGACGGCGGCCCACCCGCCGTCCCCTTCTCGTCTTCAGGGTCGCGACCGCCGGCTCGGCCATCACCGAGCCGGCGGTCGTCTCATGTCCGGCGGTGCCCACGTCCCGCAACCGATTCGTTGCGGCCCGTTGCACGAGGCGCCGCCTGGGGGGGCCGACAATTGGACGGCCGGCTCAAAGCGCCGTCGACGGCGTGCGGGAGCAGCAGGGGAATTCGCTAGTGGGCAACGTGAGGGTGACGCTCCCCGAGGAGCTGCACGACCTGGTCAGGGACGTCGTCGCGGATCTCGAGTCCGCCACCGACAGCCTCAACCTGGGCGGAGCCCAGCCCGCCAAGCGTGCCCCCCGGCGTGAGCGCCGGCGGGTCTCACAGGCGACGATCCTCCGGCTGCCCGACCAGGCGGCGGCGGTGCCGCCGGCGGCCCCACCGGCGACCTCGGTGCCGGCCCTCCCGGCCGCTCGCCGGCCGGCTCCGCCTCCCGCGGCCCCTCCGGCCTTCGAGAGCTCGGTCCCGGTTCCCGCCGCCGCTCCGCGCCGGCGCGCCTTCCTGTCCCGGCTGGAGGTCGCCTCGACCGTGCCCAACGTCGCCCTGCCGGCACGGACCCGCCGCCTCCAGGTCGCCTGCCGGCGCGCCTCTCCGCTCGACGCGGCCCGCATCTCACGGATGCTGCGGGTGGCGGTGCCGGCGGTCCCGGTGGCCCCGGCCACGCTCACCGCACCGCCGGCGTGGCTGCTCGCCGCCATGGCGCCGCCCATCCCGGCACCCCTCCCCGAGGTGCCGGCCATCACGCAGCCGGACGCTGCCACCGTGACCCTCGCGGGGCGGTCGGCACCGACCCCGACCGAGGCCGACGCCCCGCCGGCCACCGTGGCATCCACCGCCGTGGCATCCCCCCTCTCCGTCAGCGTCCCGGCCGCGGTCCCGGCGCTCCCGATGGAGGAGCGTCTCCCGGTCTGGCGGGCCGTCGGGGGCCACGTCGCCAACCTCCTGATCGCCGCAGCCCTCGGCCTCGTCATGGTTTTCTGCGCCATCGTGGTCGGGCTCGTGGTCACCGGGCACCACCTGGAAGAGGTGGTCACCGGGAGCATGCAGCCGACCATCCCGATCGGTTCGCTGGTCGTGACCGAGAGCCTGCCGGCTGGCCAGCTCCAGGTCGGCGACATCATGGTCTTCCCCAACCCCAACGACACCAAGCTCACCATCGTCCACCGCATCGTCTGGCTGAGCCACGACCAGAGCGGCGACGTGCTGGTCAAGACCAAGGGTGACTACAACGCCCTGCCCGACCAGTGGACCCTGAAGCGGGCGGCGAACGCCGACGCCGACAAGGTCATCGAGATCCTCCCCGGCGCAGGGACCGTCGCCGGCTACCTCCAGACGATCGGCTTCGCCGGTCTGGTGCTGCTGATCGCAGGGGTCATCGTCTTCTACGGCGTCCGCAAGGTCCGCCAGATCCTCACCGAGGACGACCTCCACGAGGACGCGGTGGGTGCCCCGGAGCGGCTGACATGAGCTACGACACGCTCGGAATGATCCGGCGCGGCTGGCAGGACGGCGTCGCCACGGTGGCTCCTCACGTCCCCGGCCTCGCCGACCTGGTCGAGCAGCGGCTCGAGGAAGCCATCCGGCTTGGCCGGCTCGACGAGGCAGGACTGCTCTCCATCGTCGACGCCGCCACCCAGCTGGCCGCCGACATGGGTGCGGTCGATGTCGCCCCGGCGCTCAGCAAGCGGCTGCGCCGCCACGTGTACGAGTATCTCCTCTCCCTCGATGCGGTGAGCAGCTCCGACCGCAACAGAGCGGCGGGACAGGCTCCTACCCCGGACGGCAACGAGCCGATGGGCGGAGCCGACGAGGACGCCGGGTTTGCCGAGATGCGGCTCGGCGAGGTGGGCACCACGATTCCCGAATCCAACGGCGACGGAGCCCACCGATTCCCACCCCTTTACGCGGTTGCGGAACCGACGAATCCCCTCACCGAACCCGCGTATCCAGATCCAGATCCCGAGTCGACGTACGCCGACCCGGAGCCCTCATATCCCCAGCCAGAGTTCACCTACCCCCAACCGGAGTCCTCGTACCCGCTTCCAGAGTCTGCGTACCCGCTTCCCGAATCGCCGTACCCCGTCGCGGAGTCCCCCCATCCCCTTCCCGAGTCCCCCTATCCCCCCTCCGACGCCACGTACCCCGTGCCGGAGGACGACGCAGGCAGCGATGCGAAGGAGGACGGCACCGGATCGCCACTTCCGCAGTTCAGCTTCCACATCGGCGACCCGGACGACCTGCTGACGAGCCGCGCATCGCAACAGGAACAGGGCGCTGCGGCGGAGGTGGCGGGGCCCCGCGGGGCGTTCGACGCCGAGGAGGTCAAGGCTCCGGCGGAGGTTCGGGTCGCGCCACAACGTCGGGCCTCCTTCTCCGACCCCTCGACCTGGCCAAAGCCGGTGACGCCCACGCTGAGAGGGGCGCGCGATCCGCTCACCGAGGGGCTCCGCGACGAGCTGCTCTCGCCCGACGACCTTCCGGTGTCGTCCGCCCCTGACGGTACCCGCTTCCAGGATGTGGGTCCGTGGCCCGCGGCCCCTGCCTCTGATCCACCTCACCGCAGCGGTCCGCCCGACGTGGCCCGATGGTCATCCCCGTGGCCGTCCACCGAGACGCCACCCGCCGAACGGCGCGAGACGCCGGTCACCGCCCCCGCGCCCGGCACCGCAGACTTCGAGCCGGCGACCGGGCCGGCTCACCACGACGTGCGCGAGGAATGGCGCGACGCGACCGAGGGAAGGCTCCCCGCGAGCCCTTCCAACGGCGGCGGAGCCGCCCCCCCCGAGATCGCGGCAGGCTGGTCGCTGCGGCAGCAGGACGCGGTGGAACTGCACATGGCGCCGCCGGCGGGTGGTGGAGCACCGGCTGTGCCGAGCAATGACGTCCCCGAGCGCGACCTCGTCGCCCTCCGCGCCAGCGTGGACGAGAGGCTGCGCAAGAAGCGGTGCGACGACGTCGCCTCGGTGCTCCAGCAGGCCGCCCAAGAGCTGGGAGGCCAGGCCGTCGCCGAGCTCGCACTCGACGCGGGCGATAGGTGCCGGAGCCTGGGAAAGCGCAACGCGGCGCTCAACTGCTACCTGGCCGCATCCCGCGCCGACCCGGTCTACGAGCCGCCCCTGGCACGCCTTGCCGACATCTGCATCGACGACCAGGACATCGATCTGGCGGTTTCATACCTGGAGCGCATCGCACGTCTCACCCGGCTACGCGGAGACAACCACGGCGCACTCCGAATCTACCGCAAGATCGCGACCATCGCCCCCTATCGGGACGATGTCCTCGAGATGCTGATGCGGGCCCAGACCACCGGTAGGATGGACCCATGAGCGCCCTCGGGAGATGTGGGGAAGGCGCACTCATCTGTTACCGGACAGTGACATCCAGTTCGCCGGTCTCGGTCACACTCGGGCGACCGGCCTCAGCCGAACCAACCGTGTCCCGCACCGCACCCAGACCGGGGTAACGGCGGCGCGGGTACCAGCAGAGGAAAGCAAGTGGCGATCCCCTCCAATAAGCCTCAGAACCGGATCCTTCTCGTTGGCGGCATCATCTTCGCCCTGCTCGCGGGCGTGGTGGTCTTCATCGCCGTCTCCAGGTCGTCGAGCACTCCTCCCGCCCAGCCCGAGACCCAGATAGTTGTGGCGCAGACGGCGATCACCGCCGGCTCCCAGCTCTCGACGGCCAATCTCACGACCAAGGCCTACCTGAACATTGACCTGCCGCTGAACTACTACTCGACGACCACCCAGCTGGTCGGGCAGACCCTCCCCGTTTCCATCTCGGCCGGGACCCCGATCACCGAGCAGTTGCTGCAAGCCACTCCCGGCTCGGGCACCTCGACGCTGACCTCTCCGACCAACCAGCTCCCGATCGCCAACAACGACGTGGCCCTGGCCATACCGGCCCATGGCGCCACGCCGGACACCACCGTCGATCAGATGAGCGTCGGCTACTACGTCCTCGCCGGTGACCAGATCGACATCATCGGTGACCTGGGTGGCTCCACCCCGACCAGTCACCAGGTCCAGTACGTCTTCCAGGACATCCCGGTGCTGGCAGTGGGCTACGCGGCGACGACCACCACCACCCCGGCGGGTGGAACGGCGACGACGACGGCCGCGCCGACCCTGTCGTCGCCCAGCTACTTCGTGGTCGAGATGACCCGGTCGCAGGCCGAGGAGATGACCGCGCTGCTGACCGGTAACTTCACCACGGCCAGCACACTCGCGGGTGGCAATCCCGCGCTCGTCCTCAAGTACGTGCTCCGCCCGACCAGTGAATACGGCACCACCAATTCGAGCGGCAACTTCGTCCCCAAGATCGAGGACAACGTCGCGGCGAGCCCGGCACCGAGCGCCTCCGACCAGCCGGTGACGCCGTCGTCGCTGGCCGGGGCGTTCACAGGCCAGTGATCCGGGGAGTGCCGAAGGACACGAGGACGTAGTAGGGCCCGGCAATGACCGAATTTCTCCCCCTGCTCGCGGCGGTCTTGGTGGCCTGCTTCCTGCTCTGCTGGGTCGCCCTGATCGCGACCCGGAGCCGGACGGAGGCCGACGAGGTCGCCCGGCGTCTGAGCGCTTACATGGGCGGTCAGCGGCCCCCGCAGCCCGAGCGGATCAAGACCGGGAACGCCTTCCGCGACGCGCTCGACAGCTTCACGGACGCCCTCAACCCAGTGGTGACCCGGGGCTCCTACGCGGGCAAGCTCGCCGAGGACCTCCAGAAGGCCGGCCTACGGCTCAAGGCCTCCGAATGGATGCTGATCGTCGCCGGCGTGGGGGTGGCGATCGGCGGCATCTTCTGGCTGCGCTTCGGCACGGTCTTCGCCTTCATCCCCTGCCCCATCGTCATCTGGATCGCGAGCGGCATCTTCCTCCGCCTCCGTCAGACCCGGCGCACCCGCGCCTTCGAGGGTCAGCTGGGAGACACGATCATCCTGCTGAGCAACGCGCTCAAAGCCGGTCTGTCCTTTGCCCAGGCGATGAGCACGGTGGCGAAGAACGCGTCGCCACCCATCTCCGAGGAGTTCGCCCGCGCCACCCGCGAGATCGCGCTCGGCATCCCCGTCGACGACGCGCTCCAGCACATGGTGCAGCGCAACAAGTCAGAAGACTTCGACCTGATGGTCACCGCGGTGCAGATCCAGCGCGTGGTCGGAGGCAACCTCGCCGAGATCCTCGACACGATCGCCTACACGATTCGCGAGCGGGTGCGCATTCACGGTGAGATCCGGACCATCACCGCGCAGGCTCGGATGTCGGGCATGATCATCACGCTCCTTCCGGTCGGTCTCGCCCTCTTCCTCTTCTTCGTCGAGCCGTCGTACTTCGCGCCGATGATCAAGGAGACTCTCGGCTGGGTGATGCTCGGCGTGGGTGCCCTGAGCATCTTGGTGGGGACTGCGATCATCCAGAAGATTGTCAGGATCGAGGTATGATCGCCTACCTCGCCGGCGCTCTCGCAGCCTGCTCGATCGGCTTCGTGGTCCTCTGGCTCCGTCAGGTCCGGGCGCCCCAGACCGACCTCCTGGAAGCCCGCCTCGCCCAATTCACAGAGTCCGGGCGCGCCGTCCAGAGCCTGGCCGAGGTGGAGATGACCCTGCCGTTCTTCGAGCGGGTCCTCCGGCCAACCCTGGACCGCTGGGGACGCCGTCTGACCGCGCGGAACAGCCAGCAGCGCACCCAGGCCCTCCAGGAGAAGCTCAACCTGGCTGGGAGGCCGTGGGGCCTCACCGTGGGCGGCTTCCTGGTGCTGCGGATCATCGCCGTGATCCTCGTCGCCTTCTTCGGGCTCGCCCTCGCCGCACTGCTCCAGATGCCCATGCCCCAGCTCCTCCTCGGCCCGGTGGCCGGCCTCGTCATCGGCTACCTGCTGCCGGACGCCACCCTCTCCCGCCGGATCAGGGGCAGGCAGAAGGAGATCCTGCTGGCGCTGCCCTCGGCGCTCGACCTCCTCACCATCAGCGTCGAGGCGGGGCTCGGCTTCGACGCCGCCCTGGGCCGGGTCTGCGACAAGTACCGCAACGCTCTGGCCTCCGAGTTCAACCAGGTGCTCAACGAGATCCGACTGGGACGCCCACGGATCGAGGCGCTCGACGACATGGCGAGGCGCAACAAGGTGGATGAGCTGAACAGCTTCATCCAGGCGATCATCCAGTCGGAGCAGCTCGGCGTCGGCATCGCCAACGTCCTGCGCATCCAGTCCGAGGAGATCCGGCGACGCCGCCGCCAGCGGGCTGAGGAAACCGGCGCGAAGGCCCCCCTGAAGATGCTCTTCCCCATGGCCTGCTGCATCTTCCCCACCCTCTTTGTCGTCCTTCTCGGCCCCGCCGCACTGCAGGTTCTCCAGGAGTTCGGCTTCAAGTGAGCCCGGGCCGGACGCACGGGGTCGATCCCGGCGGCCGGAGTGGTCACCCGGAGCGGATGGTCTCCAGGACGGCGATCGCCTCGGCAAGGCGGCGGTCGAAGCGGATGCGCCAGCGTTCGCGGAGCACGGGGCTCGACCGATAGACGGCGGGGCTCGGGAGCTGGTCGCGGCGCAGCAGCTCCGCCAGGTGCTCGAGCTCGGGTTCGAGCTCGGTCAGGCCCAGCCGGGCGACCACGTGGACGGCCGCACCGACCCTCAGCAACTCGCCTGACACCAGCCAGTCGTGGACGGCCGCCACGATGCCCTCACGACCCTCCTCGGCCAGCGCCCGCGCGTAGACGAGGAGATCCGCTTCCAGCGCGTCCGCAGCGTCCTCCAGGCGCCGCTCGAAGGCGGCCAGCACCGCGTCCCTGGCGCCCTGGTGGGCCAACACGGCGGCGAGGCCAGGAGCGGCCCGTCCGAGCAGCAGCTTCTCGAACGGCGTGAACTCCACATAGCCGATGCGGTCCGCGGCGATCGAGACGATCCAGGGACTGCCGTCCGCCCGAAGGAGGCAGAGGTTCTCCGGAAGACCCGGCTGGCGCCAGGCGAAGAGCCCCGACACCTCGCCGAGCACATCGATGCACGCCTGGCTGAACTCGTAGCGGAGGAGCCGAACGTGGCCGCTCCGGCTTTCAGAGCGCAGCTGAGTGGCCAGGCGGTCGACGATCTGCTGGCCGGCGGGGTCGAGGTCCCGGTTGGTGTCGACGCTCAGCACCGCGGTGTCGCACTGGGCGCGGGCACAGACGAGCAGGGCCCGGTAGTCATCGCCGGTGGGTTCGTCGACAAGGTCGTAGGTCTTGCGACCGGAGACGTCGACACCGCTGAGGCGGGCGATGAAGCTCCTTTCCATGCTCGTGACCGGGCTCCTCGAGGATGGCCTGACCGGCGACCTGGCCGCGATGGTACCAGGGGCCGAGCCGATACACGCCCACCTCGTGTCCAGAAGCCTTCGTCATGGCCACCCAGGCACATGGCCGTCACAGATTCGTTGGCTGCCGGTCGGAGCCTGGCCGGCCGTGCTACGTTCGCGCGGCCGTGCCAGGGTACGGGCTCAACGAGGCCACTGCCGACTTCATCCTCGTCCTGATCGTCGGCGTCAACTGCTACCTCGGTTGGCGCTACGGTCTGGTCCGGCGTGCCATCGCCTGCGTGGCGGTCTACGGCGCCACCCTCGCCGCCTACTACGTGGGCGACCCCCTGGCCGGGACCTTGGGAGACGCCAACCTGACCGGCAACGCCTGGGCATTCGTCGCCGTGTTCGGGGTGGCCGTTTTGATGATCGAGATCCTGGCTGCGCTCTACTCCGACCTCATCAAGCGGACCATCACCGTCATGTTTGACCGCGTCGCCGGGCTCGCGGCCGGGCTCGTGGTCGGGGTGCTCGAGCTGGGGGTGCTCCTCCTCGTGATCCAGGCGGTCGCGGACGCCCCCCCGTCAACGGCCAACGTCTCCTCGGCGACCCGGACCACCCCGGCGATCGCCGTGGACCACGGCGTCCTGACCCAGGTCGTCGTCGATCTGGAGCCCGGGATCCAAAGGCTGCTCAGCCCCGCCATCCCCGGCAACATCGAGAACCGTCTGGACCAGTACTCCGCCGGCTGATCCGGCGGGTTGGACGGGGGCTGTCAGGCGGGGACGGGCTGGTCGGATCCGAAGAAGGAACGCACCACCGACCCCAGCCCGACCAGGTTGAACGGCTTGGTGATGAGGTGGTTGGCTCCCGCGAGGCGGGCGCGCTCCACGTCGTCGTCGCCGGAGAGCGCGCTGAACATGAGCACGGGGATATCGGCAGTGGCCGGATTGCCACGGATCCGCCGGCACGCCTCCAGCCCGTCCATCCCCGGCATCATGATGTCGAGGATGATCAGATCGGGGCGTTGGGCGTCCACCTCCCGGAGGCCCTCCTCGCCGTTGGAGGCGGTCCTCACCTCATAGCCCTCGATCCCCAGGTACATCTCGACGATGTGGAGCAGCCGGGGATCGTCGTCCACGACGAGGATGCGGCGCTGGCTCACAGCGCTGGCTCCAGGTGAGGCGCGGGTCGTGCGGGACAGATGGTCGACATCTCTCTTTGTGGGGATGATTCTGGACGCTTCGCACCGGCAGCGGTGCTGGCGGCCACCAGGATAATGGAGGAGGGTGGTCTTCTGACCATCAGGGGCGCTGAAGCACCGCATCGGCGGCATCCCGGACCCCGGCGACGACCAGGCTCTGGTGTCCCTCGCGCTCCATTCCCCGGTGGATGATGCCGAGAAGGCGGCGATTGAAGTCCTTGCGTCGCTGAGCGTCCACCTCGGGCGGCGGCAAGGCGCCGTGGAGCCGCTGGACGATCCACGGCGGGGTGAGGCGATCCACGATCTCCGCATTCACACGTACCGCGACCTCCGCGTCGGCGCACTCCTCGACCAGGAGCGAGATCCGGAGGCTCGGCCCAGAGTGGTCCAGCAGCTTCCAGGCCCGCTCCCAGGCCCGTCGCCGGTCACAGCCGACGAAGGCCAGGTAGACGGGATCGGTGACGAGCCGGACCCGGTCATCGCGAAGCTCGGCGAGCAGCAGCTGCCGGATGTCGGCATCGACCTCCCGAGCCACCCAGCTGACCAGCGAGGGCGCACGCGTTTCGAGGTCGGGCATCGGGGCGGTGTGGCCGACGTAGCCGACGGGCAGCGCGCTGACCACTCCGGCGTGGCGCCGGCAGTAGACGCGCCCATCGATGACCAGCCGATGGTCAGGGCACCACGACGTCCGGCACTCGTGGCCGCGGCGATCCACGTACGCGCAGGCGAGACCAGTGGTCCTCCCGCATCCTGGCTGCGTGCAGGGCTGGTCCCCGGCCTGGTCGACGAGGGCGGCGGTGCCGCGCTCGGATCCGACCCCGGGCATGGTGAGGGGCTGTCTCGACCTGCTCCACGAGGCCATGACGATGACCTTAGCACCCGTCCGCGACCTCACCCGGTGCCTTCACCGAGCCGTTGAAGCCGCTGCCCGGAACGCGCGGGGGGGGTCTCAGGGGCTCGCCGGAGGCCCCCAAAAGATGTGAGATCGGTTGTTACCGTCCCTTCGCACTTCACGCATTCCAGGAAGGAGCGATCAGAGCATAGTTCACAAGAGCCGCCACCACAGCGGCCACTCTAGGTATCACAAGGAGGTGAAATAGCCGAAATGTTGAGCACCCTTTACCAGCGCCTTCGTGGGCTCATGGTTCGCAAGACTGAGCTCGAAGAGAAGGAGAAGGGCCAGGGCATGGTTGAGTACGCCCTGATCCTCGTCCTCATCGCCATCGTTGTCATCGTCATCCTGACCGTGGTTGGCCACCAAGTCAACAACATCTTCTCGAACATCAGCAGCACCCTGGGCACCTAATCCACCAGGGCACTTGCCGAAAAAGGGGAGCCGCACCTGCGGCTCCCCTTTTTATTTCCCGCGCTGAAGGGCCGCGGGCCGCCGGGTTCGGTGCTTTCGACGTACCATGCCGCCAATGCAGTACGGTCCCTCGGGCGGCGCCGTGCGGGTGGTCATCGCCAGCGACGCTCCCCAGGCGGTGGCCGAGCTGGACAAGCTCGCCGGCTATGCCGATCAGGTGAGCCTGGTCGGCTTTATCCGCCATCCCGACGAACTCGACGAGGACCTGGAGGCACTCGGGCCCGACCTGGTCCTCCTCTACACCGGCTTTGGCGGCCTCGACACGGTGAGCCTGGCGACCGACCTGGCCTCCCGATCGGCCCGGCTGCGGGTCATGGTCGTGGTCGATCCGGCTGACGAGCTGTTCATCACCCGGCTGGAGGACGCCGGCGCCGCCACCGTGGCTGCCGACGCCAGCCCGGTGGCCCTGGTCGCGGCCATCCGCGGTGCGGCGGCGACCGGGCCGCCTCCGTCCGACCTGAGCGCGCCTCCGGCGGCCTCCTGGCCCGGAATGGACGCCACCCTCGCCTCACCCGGGGAGCCTCTGGGTGATCCGTTCGCATGGGGCACGCCGGAGACGCTCTCCACACCGCCCCCGGCGGTCACGGAGCCTCCTCCGGCGGAGCCCGCCGGCGCGCCGCCCGGGTGGACGGACGAGCCCCCTGCCGCCAGTCCCACCGGCACCACCGCCTGGCCGGAGCCGGTACCTGACGCCCCCCCCACCGGCGCCACCGCCTGGGCCGAGCCGCCTCCGGCGGAGGTGGCCTTCCCCAGCTCCGTGCCGGTCTTCCAGCTGGATACCGCGGCCTTTGAGCCACCCCCCGCCGGTGGCCCCGAATCGGGGCCGGAATGGCCCGGCGTCCCGGTGGCGACCCCGGCCGCGCCGCCGGCCGCCGAGCCGGAGCCGGAGCCGATCCAGCCGGTGCGCCCGCGACCGGTGCGCCGCCGATCACGTGATCACGCCGAGTTGGTCGTGGTCTTCTCCGGCAAGGGCGGGGTGGGCAAGTCGCTGATCGCCACCAACCTCGCCGTGGCCCTCGCCGCCGACGGAGAGCGGGCTGCGATCGTCGACCTCGACCTGCAGTTCGGCGACGTCGCCGTCATGCTCCATGCCGAGAGCCACCCCACGGCCATCGACGCCCTCGCCCAGCAGGGCGAGCAGGTCGACGCCGAGTTCATCGAGGAGGTCATGGCCACGGGGCCCGAGGGGGTGCGCGCCCTGCTTGCCCCCGCCAGCCCGGAGTTCGCTGACCTCGTCAACACCGCCAACCTGCGTGCCATCCTCCGGGAGCTGGCCAAGGAGTACGACCACATCGTCGTGGATACGCCGTCTCACCTCGAAGAGCGCAACCTGGAGGCCATCGAGATGGCCGATCAGATCGTCGTCGTCACCAGCTTCAACTTAGCGGCCCTCAAGGACACCAAGGTCACCCTCAAGCTGCTCCAGTCCCTGGGAGTCGACCGGGACAAGATCTGCGTGGTCCTCAATCAGACCCGAGCCAAGGTCAGCTTCCAGCGCTCAGAGGTCGAGGAGAGCCTCCGGTTCCGGGTGCTCACGGTGCTCCCGTTCGAGCCTCGGTTGGATGACTTCATCGACAACGGTCAGCAGATCGTCACCGCCGAGCCGAAGGCCGAGTTCAGCAAGCAATTCCGACTGCTCGTGGATCACATCGCGGGGGGCGACGACGACACTCCGGCGAAGGAGCCGGAGCGGGCCCGAGCCCGGGTCAACCGCCGGCGATTCTCACTCGGGCGCGGCTGAGGAGCATGCCATGATCCGCGTCCTCCTTGCCGACGAATCGGCCCGCATCATCGAGAACCTGAGCAAGCGACTCGGCCAGGAGGAGGACCTCACCGTCTGCGCCGTCGCCGGAGACGGCGACACGGCCCTCCAGGAAGCACTGCGCACGCAGCCCGAGGTGGCCGTGGTGGACGCCGGGCTCCCCGGCATGGATGGCATCCAGACCACCGAGATGCTGGTGCAGTACCTGCCCAACACGGGCGTCATCCTCCTCTCCATGGAGGCCGAGAACGAGGCCTTCCGGCGGGCCATGCTGGCCGGGGCCCGCGAGTTCCTGCAGAAGCCCTTCAGTGGCGACGAGCTGGTGGCCGCGATCCGCCGCGTGCACGCCTACGGGCTCCGTAAGGGGACCCCAGCGTCCTCGCCGGCCGGCGGCCCCAGCGCC
>PMYJ01000250.1:0-136 GCA_003170875.1 Candidatus Dormiibacterota bacterium
CCTGGCGCCCGATTATACGGCCGCTCCGTGCAGCCCTCCCACGCTGCGACAATAGACCCATCGGCGGCCGGCCACTCGGCACGGCCATGACCAGGCGGAGGACGCAGATGGCTCTCCTGACCCTCTCCCCGTACAA
>PMYJ01000250.1:227-6864 GCA_003170875.1 Candidatus Dormiibacterota bacterium
GGGCAGGCGGCGACGCCCACCTACCACGAGCTGACCCGGCGGCTGCCCTTCGAATACAACGGCATGGTCCTGCACGAGTGGTACTTCGACAACCTGACCCGAGACGGTGGCGGGGAGATCTCCAGCTCGTCGCCGCTCGGCCGGGCCATCGGGGAGTCGTTCGGCGACCTCGAGACGTGGAAGCGCGACTTCACTGCGATCGGCGGGATGCGGGGGGTGGGCTGGGCCGTGACCTACCTCGACCCCGCGACCGGACGGCTCTCGAACCACTGGATCACCCTGCACCAGGACGGCAACATCGCCGGGTTCAAGCCGGTGGTCGTCATGGACGTGTGGGAGCACGCCTTCCTCCTCGACTACAAGCCCGCCGAGCGGCCGAAGTACATCGAGGCCTTCATGATCAACCTCAACGCTGCCACCTGCGAGGCTCGGTTGACCGGGCAGGAGCGTCCGGTCGGCTGACCACCCGGTCGGCGGGTCGCCGCCCTCTGCCGGCGGGGGAATGGATGAGGCGAGCCCGGGACGTCCGGGCCGCCCCCCTCCGGCGTAGCCGCTTTGGGACTTCATGGCGTCACGAGGGCGCGGGAGGGGTGTCTCCGGAGCGCCGTGTCCGGCCGGCGTTCTCAGTGAGCAGCTAGAGGGGCGGACCGTCCAGGCGCCGGTAGAGGGCGTCGAGGTCCTCGTCGCCGGCGAAGTCGATGAGCAGCCGTCCACCGCGGCGCCGCCGCTGGAAGACGACGGGGAGACCCAGAGCCTGCTCGAATCCGCGCCGGAGCTGCTCGTCGTCGGGGGAGAGGCGGGCGGGCGGCTTGGATCCTGCAGCCGTCCCTGAGGCCGCCAGGTGCCGGGTGCCGGCCGCGTACTGCTGGACGAGACGCTCCGTGTCGCGCACGGTCAGGCCCTCGTCGACCGCGCGCCGGCCCAGCTCGATCATCGCCGGCTCGTCGTGGACCCCGAGGATGGCTCGAGCGTGGCCGGCGCTGAGGGCCCCCGTGGCGACGACCTCCTGGAGGGGAGCGGGGAGCTGGAGCAGGCGGATGGCATTGGTCACAGCCGGGCGGCTGCGACCCAGACGCAGGGCGATCGCCTCGTGGGAGAGGCCAAAGGCGTCGGCGAGGCGCGCGTACGCGGCCGCCTCCTCGATGGGGTTGAGATCCTCACGAAGGAGGTTCTCGCTGAGTGCCATCTCCAGCGAGTGGCGGCCGGACTCGGACGCGGGTCGCAGGATGGCGGGGATCTGGCCGATGCCCGCCTGGCGCGCGGCCCGGAGCCGGCGCTCGCCGGCTACCAGGCGGTAGTCGTGAGCGTCGGGCTCCACCACGATGGGATGGAGGAGGCCGTGGAGTCGGATGGAGGCCGCCAGGGCGGTGAGGGAGGCGGCGTCGAACTCGCGCCGGGGTTGCTCGGGGTTGGGACGGACGCGGAAGGGGTCGATCTCGATGAGGACCGGGCCGCCGCTGCCCATGTCCCGCGCCGGGTCGCTGCTGGCCAGGAGGGCGTCGAGGCCGCGGCCGAGGCCGTGGCGTCGCGGCGAGGAGGCGGCGGGAGGGCGGCCTCCGGTGCTCTCGACGCTCATGCCAGCAGGGGGGCGGCCATGAGCTCGGCGTCGGCCTGAAGCCGGGCGTCGAGGTTGACCGCGAGCTCGCGGTAGGCGTCCGCGCCCCGGGAGCTGGGGGCGTAAGAGGTGATCGGAAGGCCGTAGCTCGGCGCCTCACTCAGCCGGACGTTGCGGGGGATCACGGGATCCAGCACCAGGTCTCCGAAGCGCTTGCGCACCTCGTCCACCACCTGGTTGGCGAGGGTCAGGCGACCGTCGTGAAGGGTGAGCACGATGCCGGCGATACGGAGCTGGGGGTTGAGCTCGCGGCGGAGCAGGCTGATGGTGTGGGTGAGCAGGCCGAGACCCTCCAGGGCGTAGAACTCGCACTGGATGGGGACGACCAGCGCCCGGGCCGCGACCACCGCGTTGACGGTGAGGAGCCCGAGGCTCGGCGGGCAGTCGAGGAGCACGTAGTCGAGAGGGTCGTCGGCGAGCGCCTCGAGCGCATAGGAGAGTCGCTTCTCGCGGCGGGCGACCCCGACCAGCTCGATCTCCGCGCCCGCCAGGGCGATGTCCGAGGGTACGAGGTCGAGGCCGGGGATGGACGTGGGCATCCGAGCTTCGGCGATCGGCCTGCCCAGCACCACGACGTCGTAGGTGCTGGCGGGGATGTCGCGGCGGGCCACGCCCAGGCCGGAGGTGGCGTTGGCCTGGGGGTCGCAGTCGATGATGAGGACGCGCCGTCCGATCTCCGCGAGGTGGGCTGCGACGTTGATCACCGTGGTGGTCTTGCCCACCCCGCCCTTCTGGTTGGCGACGGCGAGGACCAGCGGCGGCATGGCTGCGATTATGCGGCGCAGTGATGGGGCCGAGCCGGGAGCGGGGGCTGGCGAGGTGGGCGTGACGTGTTTCACCGTCATGTTTCCCGTGGAACCCTCGGCCCTCTGCCGATGCTGTTTCACCGTCATGATCCCTGTGAAACGCGATACCCTGCGACGCTGTGGACACCCCCCCTGCTCACCTCGACGGCCTCGCCGTGGGCTATCTGCTCGGCCTGCTCGTCGGAGAGGGGCACTTCGGCGGTGACGGGCGCCAGCCGCAGATCACCCTGCGGATGCACGTCCGCCACGAGAAGCTGTTCCGATGGCTGACCGCCACCTTTCCGGGCGGGCGGCTCTACGGCCCCTACCATCACGGCGGGCGCCACTACTACCAGTGGATGGCCCGCGGCGACTACCTTCGCCAGGTGATGGTCCCGCTCATCGCCGCCCACCGCGAGTGGCTGGACGACCACGCCGGCGGCCGCTTCGACACCATGTGCGACCGCTATGGCATCTCCGCGCCCAGCCCAGGGCGCCGTCCCGAACCCGGCGGTCAGCCGGCCCCCTGACCCTCGAGGCCCGGGTGGGTCACGCCGCGGCCCGATCGCTCTGGCCGCGCACGAGCGCCGTGTAGTCCTCGAGCAGCGCGTCGAAGACCGCCGCCCAGCTGCGCCCCGCCACCGCCCGCCGCGCCACCGCGCCCATGGCGGGAAGGTCCGCCGAGCTGACGGCAGCCGCGAGCACCTCGCCCAGCCCGTCTCCCGGCGGGTCGGCCAGGAAGCCGGTGCGCCCTTCCTCCACCAGCCAGCCGGCGCCGCCGGCGCGGACGCCGACCACGGGGAGCCCCGACGCCATCGCCTCCTGGATGACCTGGCCGAAGGTCTCCGTCGATGCCGGGTGAAGGAAGACATCGGCGGCGGAATAGGTGTCCGCGAGGGCGTCGCCCTCGAGCAGGCCGGCCAGGCGCACCGTGCTCGGCGCTGCCCGCCGCAGCTCGTCCGCCAGCGGACCGGTGCCCACCACCAGGAATCGCAGGTCCGGCCGTGCCCGCGCGAGGCGAATCATCCGATCCAGGCCCTTCTCGCGCGCAAGCCGGCAGACGCAGAGCACGAGCGGGCCGGTGCCAGCCGGCCAGAGCCTCCGGGCTTCCAGAGCCCCAGGGCGCCCGGGGCGGAAGAGCATCGTGTCGACCCCTCGGCCGCTCACCCGCACCCGTTCGAAGCCCCGACGGCGCAGCTCCGCCGCCATCGCCGGAGTCGGCGCGTAGGTGACGGTGCAGCGGTTGTGGAGGCGGCGCTCGGCCGCGCCGGCCACCAGAGCAAGGGCCGCCCCCCCGTACGCCCGGGCGTACGCCAGGAGATCAGTCTGATAGTGGGCCGCGACGGGCAGATGGAGGCGCCGCGCCACCCGGGCCCCGCACACCCCCAGGGCCGCCGGCGACGCGAGGTGGACGATGTCGGGGTCGAAATCCCGGAGCCGGCGATGCATCCCAGGCGCCACCGGGGAGATGGTCAGGTCCGGGTAGAGGGCTGTGCCAATCCCCCGGACCCGCACCACCTCGAACCCGTCGTGCTCCCCGACCCCCTCGCCAGGAGCGAAGAGGATGGCCTCGTGCCCGCGCTGGTGCAGATGGGGGGTCAGCGCCATCACCGTCCGGGTGACACCGTTCACCCGCGGCAGAAAGCTCTGGGAGACGATCGCCAGGCGCATCCACGACCATGGTCGCCGGCGGCCGGGGAAGATGGAGCAAACGGCCGTTTGGCATCTGATGAAGGAGCCTACCCGCAGGCGGCCGTTCAGCCGCCGCCCGTAGAATTCGGACGATGTCGGTGGTGAGCCAGATGGAACGCTGGGCCGTGCGGGCGAAGGATCTGCAGCGCCGGATGCTGGCGGCGCGAGATGCCCACAGGCTGCCGCTGCTGGCCAAGGAGGCCCAGCACTGGACATTTCTCGCCTCGGCGCCCCCTCGCGAGGTGTTCGCGGCGATGGAGCAGATGCTCGGCACCTTCCCCTTCCGATTCGAGCTGACCGGCGAGAGCTCAGCGCGCATCGTTGAATTCCGGCGCAAGGGACTGGTCGGACAGTGGTCCCGGCACGTCGCGATCCACACCCGTTGGGTGACCTGCGAGGCGAGGACCGAATCGTCCGGGACGGTGGTCACGGTCGCCGCGAGCAAGGGCCGTGGACCCGTGCCGCGGGCCCTCCAACTCGTCCAGCTGCTCACCCGCGGCAGTGACGATGCGCGGACTGTGTACCGCCGCCGTGCGATCCCCGACGGGCCGGTCAGCCTGGTCGCCTCCTGGGCCGGGATGCCCTACGAGCTCTTCACCGAGCCACGCTGGGACGCGCCGCGTGGCGCCCGGCTCCGGACCGCCAGTGGCGTCGAGGCCATAGCCGGGGGCAGCGGTCCGTTCACCAAGGTGCGCCTCTCGGACGGGACCGAGGGTTTTGTCGAGACCGATCAGATCGTCGCCGCCCCGGAGGCTTCCACCCGCCAGGCTCAGCTGGAGGCGGCGCGCTTCGTCTGAGGCCGGCGCCCGCTGTCAGCGCGCCGTCTCGCCTCACGACTTCCGGAAACCCACCAGGCTGCGCCCGCGGCGTGGCGGCTCGAGGACGCGCATCCCGGAAGGGCCCCAGGAGAAAAGCAGAACGGGGTGCCCACCCGCATGGTGGACACCCCGTCTAGCGCTCTGAGACGTCACGACCGCCGTCAGCGATCGCGTCTCACAAGGTCAGGCTCCCGGCGATCAGCAGACGCCTCGAGCGCTGGTCGGCTGGGGCACCGTATGTGGGTAATCAATCATCGGCATGACCCTCCTTTTCTCGGAGTGCCGCATCGCCCCATACCGCAGAGCGTCGTGGATCATCAGGCGCGGGGAGGCGGTGGGCCGGAGACGCTTGAGGGCAGTGTACCTGGTGCCCGTGGTTCAGAGGGGCACGCGCCCGGCGACGCCGGCGTCCCGGGGGTGCCACCACCCGACCTCGTCCTCTCCGAGCCGCCAGCAGAGGTACACCGGCCGGCCGGCCCGCACTGCCGGGAAATCGCAGAGCCCCGTGGGGATGTCCCGGAGGATGACGCCCATCTCGTCGATCTCATCGAGCACCGCCTGCACCTCGGCGGCGGCCTGGAAGACGGACGCGGCGGCCTCGGGCGAACCGTTGGATCGGCCGGCATGGGCCAGACGCTCTCTCCCCTCCGCCGCAGCGTCGGACCCGACCGCCTCCTGCAGGCCGCGGATCAGCTCCACCAGGATCGGCAGCAGAGCATCAGCCTCCGCCTTGTCGAAGAGGCGCTCAGAGGAGAGGGACACACACGGATCGTACGGGACCGCTCCCGCCCAAGCCTAGTTTTCGCTCCGCGTACTGAGGGGTCCTCCGCTCAGAGCGAAGGCCTGCGGCCCTCGCTTCTCGCTCCTCACTCCGTCGCCCTCAGTAGATGCCGAGCTCCAGCTTGACCTCGTCCGAGGCCATGGTCCGGGGGTCCCACGGCGGGTCCCAGACCAGGTTGACCCGGACCTCCTCGACGCCGGGGAGCGGGGCGCAGACGGCGTGGACCTGGCTCTGCAGGATGCTGGCCAGGGGACAGTACGGCGAGGTCAGGGTCATGTCGACGGTCAGCAGCCCGCTCTCGTCGACGGCCGTCCCGTAGACGAGGCCGAGGGAGACCACGTCGATCCCGATCTCCGGGTCGTAGACCTCCGAGAGGGCCTCCCGGATCATCTCGTCCGAGGCCCGGAGGCTGGTGCCGTGCCCCGCCTGGGCTGGTGCCGCCCCATCGGGCGGGCTGACGGCCACGCTCGGTTCATCGCTCATGCCGCGTCTCCTTCCTGCGCCGAGTCGAGCGCCCGGAGGATCACGCTGCAGGCGAGGGTGGCGCACTTAACCCTCACCGGGTACGCCCGCACCCCCTGGAGCGCCTCCAGGTCTCCGAGCTCGTCGGGCCGCCCGTCGGCCACCAGCATCTGCCGAT
The DNA here is from genome assembly GCA_003170875.1 of Candidatus Dormiibacterota bacterium. Taxonomy (GTDB): domain Bacteria; phylum Chloroflexota; class Dormibacteria; order Aeolococcales; family Aeolococcaceae; genus Changshengia. The sequence continues at coordinate 6,559 of PMYJ01000250.1, forward strand.
ACCGGCGTGCCAGGTCGACCGCATCCTTCCTCGGGAGCCCTGCCACCTGGTCGCAGAGCATGCTGGCCGCCGCCTGGCTGATCGAGCAACCCTTGCCCGTGAAGGCGATCTCGGCCAGACGATCGCCCTCGAGGCGCCACGTCAGATTAATCTCGTCGCCGCAGAGCGGGTTGTCAGCCTCCAGGCTCCCGTCCGCGTGCTCGACTGCCCCGCGCCGGCGGGGGTTGCGGTAGTGGTCCAGGATGATCTCGCGATAGAGGTCGTCATCGACCGGTGTAATCCCGACTTGCACGCTCAACATTGTAC
>PMYJ01000019.1 GCA_003170875.1 Candidatus Dormiibacterota bacterium
GCCGACGCCATGCGTCTGGCCGGCAGAGGAGCGATGGACCAGGCTGAAACTCCCGATTGGGAGATATCGACAGTCTCATCTGAGGAGCTCGCGACCCTCGCTACCGATCGCTACAAGCTCGGACTCCTCGTCCTCAGACTCCTTGCGGGCGACCAGTCCACGCGCGACCCCGGCGCACTACCGCGGTCTGCCCCGGCCGACGTCCGCGACCTGCTGGTCCGCTCGCTCTCGGCCAATCCCTCGCCCCGTCTTGCACCATCGGCCTGGGTGGGCCCCCTCCGATCTGCTGCGGTCTCGGCCTCTACGGCCGTGCCGGTCCCGGCCAAGCCTGCACAGGCCGTGGCCGGACTCGTCGGTCCGGCATCGCTCCCCTCAGTTCCGCAAGCACCTGCTGTTCTGCCGCACCGGCAGCAGGCCTACGTGCCGCAGTCCGCTCATCAATCGGTTTATCAGGCACCGCCCGCGTCGGCAGCGGCAAGATCAGAGCCGAGCGCGGCCATGAAAGTAGGCCTCTCGATTCTCGCTCTAGCAGTGGCTCTTGGAGCCAATATCGGACTCATAGTTCTTGCATATGACATGGTGAATGTGCCCCAAGCCAACCGTGGCGAACAAGGTGGCTTGCTCCCACCGATATATGCGGTCGCCGCCGTCATCTGGCTGGCGACCGCCATCTATCAACTACTGACCAAGCGCAGCAAGATGTGGGGGCTAATACTCGGCATCACACTGGCGGCGCTGCTCATGGCCGACGTCGCCGATGGACTGTACCGCAACCCCTCTCCCGTTCGCCCAGATGGTGCGGAGTTGACTGGCAGCACTTATGCGCTTGCTCCAGCAGGCGATCCCGTGATAGTCGTCATTGGCACCGAGCACACGCTGCCGATGACCGTGACTTCCACCACCCTCTGCGTACCCTGACCCCATGACCACCCTCGAGCGCTCCTCCCTCGGCTCTCTTAGGCTCCTGGGCTCGGGCGGCCAGGGCTCGGTCTACCACGCCCCCAAGGCCCGCATCAGCTTCGCCGCAGCTGCGGCGTTCAAGGAGTACAAGCCCGAGTGGCGCGCGAGGGTGGACTTCGGTGCACTCGAGGCGATGACGGTATTTCTGGAGGAGCAGACGTTTGCCGAGGGGTCGCGCCTCGTGGAGAGGATTGCCTGGCCGGCCCGTCTCGTGGCCAACGCGGGCAGCCCGGTGGGCTTTCTCATGCCCGAGGTGCCAGCCGACTTCCGGACGAGCCTGCGGCTGCCCTCGGGTGCCACCGAGCAGCGCCTCGCCGACCTGCAACTGCTGCTCAACCCCGAGGCCTATCTCGCCCGTGTTGGTCTCGCGGTCTGCGAGCGGGACCGCTACCTGCTTGCCGCCGAGGTGGCCGAGAGCCTGGCCATCCTGCACGGCCACGGCATCGCGGTCGGGGACCTCTCGCCCAAGAACGTCCTCTTCTCGCTCGATCCGGCCCCGCGCTGCTTCTTCGTGGACGCCGACGCCATGGCGCTGCCGGGTCGCAGCGCCCTGCCCCAGGCCGAGACACCAGACTGGGAGATCCGCTCGGTCTCGGGCGAGGAGCTCGCCACACCGGCCTCGGACTCCTACAAGCTCGGCCTGCTGGTCCTGCGCCTGCTCGCCGGCGACCAATCCACCCGCGATCCAGGCTCCCTGCCGCGCTCGGCCCCGGCCGACATTCGTGACCTGCTGGTCCGCTCGCTGCCGGCCAACCCCGCCGCAAGACCCGCGCCCTCATCCTGGGTCGCACCCCTTCGGGCCGCCGCCGCCAGCGCCAACACAGCCCTGCCGGTGCCGGCGCGATCCGCACCAGCGCAGGCGCCCCCGACTCCGACCCCACCGCCTCGGCCAGCCGCTCCTGCTCCCGTTGCTCCGGCACCCCAGCCCGCGCCCGCTGCCCGCGTCCAGGCACACCAGGCTACTACCCTGCCAGCTCCTCGACCTGCCACACAGGCTCTTGCGAGGCCGCCTGTACGAAACACGCCACCACCGGCGCGGGCGTCGGCCGAGCGGCGGCTCGTGCCGATCGTAAGCGCGGTCGGAGCGACCGCTCTGGGATTGGCCGGTGGCATTCTGCCCGCGGCGTCCGTGAATCTGTCGGTCTACGGCGGCTCCGGGGACGTGTCGGTTTCCGGCTTCAGCGCCGTCGCTTCTTGGGTCATGTATCTGGGCATCGGCTCGGTGGTCCTTGCGTCGGCTTCGCGCTTGTGGGGGCGCGCGTGGTTGGCGGGCAGCCTACTTTGCCTCTGTGGGGGAGCGGCATTCGGCTGGGCGGCATGGCAGATATTCGGTGACGTCAACCAGGCGGCAATCCTGAGCTTCGGACCGGGGTTCTGGGCCCTGCTGGCCGCGGCCGTTTGCTCGATCCTCTCAGCGGTCCTCCGGGGACGTACGTCATGACCGCTCTCGAGCGCTCGTCCCTCGGCTCGCTCACCAAACTAGGTGGCGGTGGCCAGGGTGACGTCTATCACGCCCCCAAGGCTCGGATCAATTTCGCCGCGTCGGTCGCGTTCAAGGAATACAAGCCCGCCTGGCGTCGCAGCGTGGACTTCGGCGCCCTGGAGGCAATGGCCACGTTTCTCGGCGGCCGCAGTTTCGATGAGGGCAGCGAGATCGTCGCCCGGGTGGCCTGGCCGACCAAGGTCGTGACCGACGCCGGTGCCCCGGTCGGCTTCCTAATGCCTGAAGTGGCCGACGAGTTTCGGATCTCGGTTCGCCTGCCATCGGGCAAACAGGATCGACCCCTCGCCGGGCTCCAGCTCCTGCTCAACTCTGACGACTATCTTGCCCGGCGCGGCATCGCCATCACCGAGCGTGACCGCTACCTGCTTTTGACCGAGATAGCCGAGAGTCTTGCTCTCCTGCACCGCTACGACATCGCAGTGGGCGATCTCTCGC
>PMYJ01000090.1 GCA_003170875.1 Candidatus Dormiibacterota bacterium
GAGGTGGTAACCAGCATCAGCGCCGCCCACGACGGCGACGATGCCGGGGCCTGGAAGGAGTACTTGGCGTCGCCGCAGGTGGCCCTGGTGACCCTGACGGTCACCGAGGCCGGCTATCACCTGGACGGCCAAGGTCATCTCGACTTCGGCGACCCCGATATAGCCTCCGATGTGGAACGCCTCCGCAGGACGGGCGGCCCAGCGGAGGTTCCGGCCCGCACGATGCCGGGACGGCTTGTCGCCGGTCTGGCCGCCCGGCGCCTCGCGGAGGCAGGCGCCATCACCGTGGTCCCGTGCGACAACCTGATAGGCAACGGCGACGCGACCCGCACCGCGGTGCTCGAGATGTGCCAGCTGTTCGATGACGGCCTGGCGGGATGGATCTCGGCGAATGTCTCCTTTGCCTCCACCGTCGTGGACCGGATAACTCCGGCCACCACCACTGGCGACCTGGCGTCGGCGGGGCGCGCCACCGGCCATGAGGATCGCTGCGCCGTGGTGACCGAGCCCTTCAGCGAGTGGGTGCTCTCTGGAGACTTCCCGGCCGGACGGCCCGCCTGGGAGAGTGCGGGCGCCCGCTTCGTGAGCGACGTCACGCCGTTTGCGGAGCGGAAGCTGTGCCTCCTGAACGGTGGCCACTCCCTGCTCGCCTACGCGGGCTCCGCGCTGGGCCACGCCACCGTTGCCGATGCCGTGGCCGACCCGCGGTGCCGGGCGTGGCTGGACGAGTGGTGGGACGGCGTCGCCCCCATCCTCCCGCTCCCCGGCGACGAGGTGGCCGGCTACCGCAAGGCACTCCTCACACGCTTCAGCAACCCGCGGATCGGTCACACCCTGAGCCTCATCGCCCGGGACGGATCCCAGAAGCTGGTCCAGCGGGTGCTCCCCGTGATCCACCGCTACCGAGCGGTCGCAGACCCGCCGCCACCGGGCGCCGCCCGCATCTTCGGCGCCTGGCTGGCCCACCTCCGCGGCTCCGGCGCCGATATCGATGACCCCCACGGCGCGGAGCTGGTCCCCCTGGCTGCGGGCGAGCGGTCTGAGGCGGCGCGAGCCGTGCTCGAGGCCCTCGAGCCTGGCCTGGGTGCGGACGCCGCCTTCGTCCGGCAGGTTGCCGCGAACTGCCGGGAGCTCGAGAGCCTGGGTGGGTAGCGTCCTGCCGCGACGTGCGATACGCTCGTTCATCTGTGCGACACCGGGGGGGCGGCACCACCGATGCGGCGTCCGGCTGAGCTCGGATGCGCGTAACCGCGGCGACCTTCACGGCGCGTGCGCGGCTCGACGTCGCATCCGTTTGGCTGGGTGACCCGCGCACCCAGTGACGAGCGACGGGGTCACACCATGGACGTCGGAGCACGCCAGGCATGGTCATCGTGTTCAAGTCATGAATGACACTTTTTCAAGTCCTCAGTGGGCGCTGCCGAATCTCGACTAACCCCGCACCCAAGCAATACCGATGCGTCATGATTGGGCGACGTCGCGGCCCACTGGCAGCTGGAGCTCAGCCGCGTGGGCCATGTTGGAGATGCCATGGGGATGGATCGCAGTAACCGAGTGATCGGCATCGACATCGGAGGCACCTTCGGGAGAGGGATCCGAGGGGCACTGGTCGACGGTACCGGGTCCGAGATCACACGGAAGGAGGCCGTCAGGCCCCGGACCAGTCAGGAGGAGCTGATCGAAACCGTGATCACGATGGCGAGCCGGCTCGCCGAACTGGCCCACCGGGACGGTGCACCGGCGTCGGCGCTGGGGGTCGCGGTTCCGGGTCTTGTCGACGAGGCGTTGGGTGTGGTCCATCGCAGCCCGAACCTGAAGCTGCAGGACGTGGAGCTGGCTCGACTCCTGCAGGACCGGTTGAGGGTACCCGTCTTTCTTGTCCGTGACGCCGGCGCCGGCGCCCTCGCCGAATACACCCTCGGAGTGGGCCGCAGCGTGTCGGACATGCTGCTCGTGGTGATGGGAGTCGGTGTGGGGAGCGCTGTCATCAGCGGCGGCCAGGTCCTGCGGGGGGCCCATGGTGCCGCTGGCGAGATCGGGCACATCTCGATCGACCCGGCCGGGATGATCTGTGGATGCGGTGGCCGCGGCTGTGTCGAGACCTTCGCCTCCGAGACCTCCATTGCCCGTCGTTACACCCTGGCAGCCAAGGAGGCGATCCTCGCGGAGGAGGTGATCGCCAAGGCAACGGCCGGAAACCCCGCCGCGGTGCGCGTCTGGAACGATGCCCTGGGTGCCCTCGCGACGGTGATCGCCACGGCAGTGGCGCTCATCGACTGTGAGCTCGTTGTTCTGTGCGGAACCATGGGAATCCCGTCGGAGGCCCTCGCGCCCCTGGGTACCCTGCTTGCCAACAGGATCAACCTGGTCCAGCTGCCGCGCGTCGAGGTGGGTGGCTTGGGCGGCGACGCCGGCCTCCTGGGAGCGGCGGCCGTCGCCTTCGAACGCAGCGGCGCGGGCAACCCCGCCCGCGAGTGGCGGGGGTCGGGGCCGGTTCCGCGCGAGCTCTGACCAACGGGCGACGAGGCCTCCACGTCACGGGCGTAACGACCAACGCGAGCAAGGCACCTGCCACGCGGATGCGGTAGGTCAGAGCAGTGTTCAACGGGGTGGCGGGGAAGCTGGAGCGAGGTTGCAGCGCCACGCAGAAGAAACGTGAGACGCACGTTTCCCGCGGGTTGGCAGCATCGCCGCTTGCACGCACCAGACCAGAGTTCGCCAGTACGCATCGGAGCAACGCAGGACGCTCGGCGCGCGGTGGACGATTCTCTGATTCCCTCCTGGCGCGGTGTATGATTGTATGCGACCCAAACGAACAGTAGTCGGTTGTTCACACCTTGGACGACTTGATGATTACTGGTGGCACTCAAGGGGAAACAACTCATGCTTAAGCCGAGCCGCGAAGACCTCTTTACGTTTGGACTCTGGACGGTGGGCTGGCAAGGGGTCGACGTCTTCGGCGGCGCCGTGCGCCCTCCGCTGGACCCGGTGATGGCCGTGACCCGGCTTGCCGAGTTGGGGGCCTACGGGGTGTGCTTCCACGACAACGACGTCTTCCCGTTCGGCGCCACGCCGGCCGAGAAGAGCCATGCGATCGGACGCTTGCGCGAGGCGGTCGAAGGCGCCGGGTTGGTGATCCCCATGGTGACCACCAACCTCTTCTCGCACCCGGTCTTCCGCGATGGTGGCTTCACAGCCAATGACCGCGAGGTGCGCCGCTTCGCGCTCCGCAAGGTGCTGGACAACCTCGATCTCGCCGCTGAGCTCGGGGCGGAGATCGTGGTCTTCTGGGGAGGGCGCGAGGGCGCCGAATCCGGCGCCGCCAAGGATGTCCGGGCCGCCCTCGATCGCTACAAGGAGGCGTTCGACCTCCTCACCGGGTATGTCATCGACCACGGCTACCAGCTCCGATTCGCCGTCGAGCCGAAGCCCAACGAGCCGCGCGGAGACATCCTTCTCCCCACCATCGGGCACGCGCTGGCCTTCATCAATGAGCTCGAGCATTCAGAGATGGTCGGGCTCAACCCCGAGGTCGGTCACGAGGAGATGTCGGGGCTCAACTTCGCTCATGGGCTGGCTCAGACGCTCTGGCATGGGAAGCTCTTCCACGTCGACCTCAATGGCCAGAACGGGCCGCGGTACGACCAGGACCTCCGTTTCGGAGCCGGGAATGCCCGGGGGGCCTTCTGGACCGTCGACATCCTCGAGTCGGGCGGCTACCGGGGACCTCGTCACTTCGACTTCAAGCCACCCCGCACCGAGGACATGGACGGAGTGTGGGAGTCCGCCGCCGGGTGCATGCGGAACTATCTGATCCTGCGTGACCGCGTCCGCGCCTTCCATGCCGACCCCGAGGTGCTCGCGGCCAAGTCGGCGGCCCGCCTCGACGAGCTGGCCAGGGCCACCCTCGACCCGGGTGAGACGCTCAGCTCGATGCGCGCCCAGGCGTTCGACCCCGATGCCGCCGCGGCCCGGGGCTGTGGTTTCGAGAAGCTGGACCAGCTTGCGCTGGACTACCTCTATGGGATCCGCTCCTAGCCTCGCAGCGCAGCCGCAGCCGATCAGGGCAGCTCGGTGAGTTCGAGCGCGCTCGTCGGCATCGATATCGGGACGACGTCGGCCAAGGGCATCGCCATCGACCCCGCCTCCGGGAGGGTGCTGGCCACTGCCGAGTCCAGCTATCCCGTGAGCTCCCCCCAGGCGGGCTGGATGGAGCAGCATCCCGACGCGTGGGTCACGGCCACCGGTGACGTGCTCTCCAGCCTGAAGGCGGACGTCAAGGAGATCCTCGGCATCGGCTTCTCCGGCCAGATGCACGGGCTGGTCTGTCTCGACGCAGTCGGTGAGGTCATCCGCCCGGCGATCCTCTGGAACGACCAGCGCTCCGCGCCCCAGTGCGCCGCCCTGGAGTCCGGGGGCGGCCGCGACCGCCTCGTGAAGCTCACCGGCAACCGTGCCCTGCCTGGCTTCACGGCCCCCAAGCTGCTCTGGATGCGAGAGAGAGAGCCGGCGGCCTACGCCCGCATCCGGCAGATCTCCCTGCCCAAGGACTACGTGCGTGACCGCCTCACCGGAGGACATCGGAGCGATGTCGCCGATGCATCGGGCACGCTCCTCCTCGACGTCGCCCACCGCAGTTGGAGCACCGAGCTTCTCGCCGATCTGAACTTCTCGCGGTCGTGGCTGCCCGACCTCGCCGAGAGCTGTGATGCCGTCGGGATGTTCGAGGGGGTGCCGGTGGCGGCGGGAGCCGGGGACCAAGCCGCCGCGGCCGTGGGCGCCGGGATCACCGGCCCCGGCCCTCTCTCGCTCGTCCTCGGCACCTCGGGGGTGGTGCTGGCCGCGACGGATCGCTTTCTGGCCGACGGGGAGGGTCGGGTCCACGCCTTCTGCCATGCCGCGCCGGACCGGTGGCTGGTGATGGGCGTGATGCTGGCGGCAGCCGGCTCGTTGGCCTGGTTCCACGACACCCTCCTGCCAGGGGTCGATTACGACGTGATGCTCGCGGAGGCTGAGAACGCGTCGCCCGGGTGTGACGGCCTCATCTTCCTGCCCTACCTGGCCGGCGAGCGGACGCCGCATTTCGACCCGGACGTGCGGGGCGCCTTCTGCGGTCTCACTCTCACCCATGGGCGCGGACACCTGATTCGGGCGGTATTGGAGGGGGTTGCCTTCGCTCTGCGCGACTGCCTGGACACTGTCCGCGACGTCGGGGCCACCGCCGACCGCGCTCGCGTCTCGGGAGGAGGCTCGAGAAGCCGGCTGTGGCTGAGAACAGTTGCCAGCGTTCTCGAGTTGCCCCTCGAGGTCATGGCCACCGACCAGGGGTCAGCCTTCGGGGCCGCACTTCTCGGTGGGGTCGCTTCCGGCGTCTACAGCGACCTCGACCAGGCTGCTGGCACCTGCGTCCGGGTGACCGACGTCATCGATCCCGTATCCGCATGGATCGAGCCTTATCGCGAGATACGACTTCGCTTCCGCGATTCCTACCCCGCTCTCCGCTCGCTCAGCAGGCGAGGCACCGACCCGGTCTGAGAAGCGGCCTGCGGGATTGGCAGGGCCTGCGGTTCCAACCCGCATCCCGGGGCGCGCTGTTCACGCCGGGCCCCCCTCGGCAGCCCTCACCGGAACCAGGGTCGGCTCATCCAGGACCCGCGTCAGCGCCAGTTCCGCGGCTCCCAGCAAGGTCGCTTCGGCCCCGAGTTGCGCTGGCTTGATCTCAACCACCTCGAGAGCCGGCGCCATGACCCGCACCCGCAGCTCCGCCTGGACAATGCGCTCCACCAAAGGCCACATGTCTCCGAGATACCCGCCGAGCACGACCCGCTGCGGGTTGAAGGCGTTCACGAGGCCGCCCAGACCCGCACCGAGCCAGCGGCCAACCTCTTCCACCGCCGGGAGCGCCACCGGATCACCCCAGGCCGCATCTCTCAGCACACGGGCGACCGCCTCGGGCTGATACCCCTTCTCGGCGCTGCCGGCCCGCCGCAGCAGGGCCGGGCCGCCAATCTCCGTCTCCCAGCAGCCGATCGCTCCACATCGGCAGTGCACGCCCATCGGGTTCACCTGGACGTGCCCCACCTCTCCCGCACAGCCGGTTGCCCCTACCAGCGGGTGGCCATCGATGACAAGCCCGCCGCCCACCCCCACATCGCTGGCGACGTAGATGAGGTGGTCCACCCCGACTCCAGCACCCCACGTATGCTCTGCCACGGTGCCGAGGTCCGCCTCGTTGGCGATGAGGACAGGCAGGCCGGACCCGATCCGGTCTGCGACGAGGCGGCCCAGCGGTACATCCCGCCATCCCAGGTTCGGGGCAAAGTGCACCAGACCGTCCGCTCGGCGGACAACGCCAGGAACGCCTATCCCCAGACCCGCAATCCAGCAACCGGCGGGGATCGAGGCCTGGGCGGACTTGATGAGCTTGAGGATGTCTTCGACCGTCTGCTCGAAAGCCAGGCGACGCGGCCGATGGGCGACCCGGGCGAGGTGGAGGATCTGGCCTCCCAGTCCGACCACGGCAACCGCAAGGGAGTTGACGGCGATATCGGCAGTGATGGCCGCGGCGCCCTCGGGGTTGGGGCGGACCACCAGCGAAGGACGCCCGGGCGAGCCCAGGCGGGCGGGGTCTCCAGCCAGCACCAGGCCACGTCCTCCAAGGTCCGCAACCAGCTCACCGATGGTGCTCCGAGTCATCCCCAGGGCGCCGCCGATCTCGGAGCGGGAGAGTGCTCCTGAGTGATGGAGGTGTCGGAGCAGAAGGCTCAGGTTGTGACGGCGGACCGATTCCGGGGAAGCCACGGGACTCATATGTCGCCAATATGAACGGATTACTTTGGTCTCTGCCAGCTCCGGCGACCAGGCCGCGCGGATGGGGAGAAGAGAGCGCTAGCTCAGAGCGGCCGTTGTTCGGGTCCTCCCCGCGCGGAGTGACATGCTCGCCTCGATGTGTCTCACCCCAACGTGGGGAGCCGCGGGGGCAGGCGCGCTGCGGGTAGCGCGCTGCCGGATGGCGTCGAGAGCGAGCCAGATGGCGCCCACCATCTCAGCGCTTCCGTCCAGCTGGCTGCGCACGATCTCGACGGCGCGCGCCGCAGCTGGCACGGCACGGTGCATGACCGTCTCCCGCAAGGGGCGAAGGATCATCTCGCGAGCACCGAAGATCGGGCCGGCCACGATGACGCGCTGCGGACTCAGGAGATTGCACAGATCGGCGATCACCATCCCCATGGCGCAGCCGGCCTCGGTCAGCGCCCGATGGCAACGCATGTCACCGTGCTCGGCAAGCCGGACCACATCCGCAATGTCCAACTGCAGCCCGTAGCCGCCACGGAGCGGGTCCAGGAAGTTGGTGGCTCCCACCGCGAGGTCGAGGCAGCCGCGGTTGCCACAGGTGCAGGTCTGTCCGTGGGGATCGACGGTCATGTGGCCGATCTCACCCGCGGTCCCGGCCACGCCGCGGTGGAGCCGGCCGTCCAGAACGACGCCGGCGCCGGCCCGCTCGTCCACGTGGAAGTAGATGACGTCGGTGAAACCCCGCCCCGCGCCCTGCCGCAGCTCTCCGAGGGCGCCGAGGTTGCAGTCATTGTCGATCACGACCGGCAGCCCGAACACCCCTTCCAACACAGCGCTTGGATCGAGCTCCGTCCAAGGGTGAGGGTTCGGTTGCCCTCCGAGCCGTCCCGATATCTTGTCGATGGGGTAGGGGAGACCCACTCCGACCTGGCGCACGTCCGCTGCCGGCACGCCGGCGCGCTCCAGGAGTCGGATCATCATCGCCTTGGCCTCCGCGCAGCCCTCACGTGCGCCGAAGTCGAGGGGGAGCCGGTGCTCCTCGTCGGCAAGTACCTGTCCGCCCAGATCGGCTACTCCCACCCGGACGTGACTGTGTCCGAAGTCCACGCCGACGACGGCTCCGGACGTCGCGATGGCGATCTCCAGGCTGCCGCGACCACCGAGGCCCGCAACGTCGCCGCGGACCAGCCCCCGGCGCCGCAGCTCAGCCACGAGATTGGAGACGGTGGCGCGAGAGAGCCCGGTGCGGCGAGCCACTTCGGCCTGGCTCAGGCCGCCCTCGGTGCTGATGACCTCGAGGACTCGTCGTATGTTCTCCTCCCGCAGGGCATGGAGGGTGCCCCCGGGCCACCGGCTCGGCGATGCCGGAGTCTCATCACCATCACCGGCGGGGATCATGCCCTCGATCGCGAGCCCCCGCGGGAGAGGACATCGATGGTCCCCGCCGCCAATAGCACGATGGCGATGAGAATGTCGACCCACTCGGATGACACTCCCATGAGGTAGAGGCCGTTGTAGATGCCGCCGATGATCAGGCCGCCCAGGACCCCATGGAGGGTCTTGCCGCGGCCACCGAAGAGGCTGGTCCCGCCGATGACGGCGGCGGCCACCGCCAGCAGCACGTAGCTGTTTGAGGACTTGATGATGTTGGTGGTGAGGAACACCTGGTACGAGGCGAACAGGACGCCTGCGATCCCGGCGGTCAGCGACCCCAGGACAAAGCACCAGGTCCGGATCGAGGGCAGGCTGACACCCGCTCGACGCGCCGCCTCCGGGTTGCCGCCGATGGCGTAGACGTAGCGGCCGAACCGGGTCCGCTGGAGGAGCATGGTCCAGATGAAGAGCACGGCCAGGACGATGACGATGATGTAGGGGAGTCCTTCGATGACCCCGAAGTGCGCCCGGTTGACGTTGCAGAGGCCGACGACCACCGTCCCCGCCACCACGACGCTGGCGATCTTGATCGCGGTGAAGCTGGGCGGCGGTGCCACCAGGCCACGGCGCCGCCGGCTGGCGTCTCGGAACCACCACGCCGCGGCCACGATGACCACGACCACCGCCAGCAGGATCCAGCTGATCGCCGGGCTGAAGTACCCCCAGAAGATGTTGTAGATCTGGACCTGAGCGGGGACCGTGGCATTCTTGAGGGAGACCGGGACGCCGTTGATGACGATGAGCGCAGCCCCCTCGAGGATCAGCCACCCACCCAGGGTGACGATGAACGACGGCATCTTCAGGCGGGCCACCAAGGTGCCCTGGATGAGGCCGACACCCGCGCAGATGAGCAGGGTGACGCCGATCGCCAGCCACGCCGGGAAGCCAAGGCCGTGCGGACAGAGCGCGCAACTGGCCGCCCCGGACGGCTGGACGAGCTCGACCACCACGACGGCGCCCAGACCCATGACCAGGCCGACGGAGAGGTCGATCTCACCGAGCAGAAGGGCAAAGATCTCGGCCATCGCCAGCAGGATGTAGATGCTGCTCTGCTCGAAGATGTTGACCAGGTTCTGGGGTGTCAGGAAGTGGGACTGGGCGATCTGGAAGGCGACGCCGACGATGACGAGCCCCAGGACCACGGGCAGGACCCCGCTCTCGCCGCCCCTCACCCTCTGCCACCAGACGTGCAGGTACTGGCCCATCGACTGGGCTAGGAGCTCCGGCGGGACTTCTCCGACCGCGGCCGCGGCAGTCAGGTCGACAGTGGCCTCCGCGGCGTCACTCAAGGAAGGGGCCGCCACCGGGCCTGTCAGCGGGTCACTATCGATCCGGGCCATCACTCACCCTGACATGTTCAGACAGATACAGATTCTCAGACACGGATCACGCTCCCCGTCCTGGCCCCACGCCGCGACAGGACGTCGACGAGAACGGCAAGCAGCAGGACTGCTCCTGGCAGGATGTATTCGAGCGGGATCGACAGCGACCCCAGGTTCATCAGCGAGACCCCGTAGGCGATGCCGCCGATGAGGAGCCCGCCCAGGACACCGTGAATCGGCTTTCCCCGGCCCCCGAAGAGGCTGGTGCCGCCGATGACGGAGGCGGCCACCGAGTAGAGCACGAGCTGACCGGGGTCACCGACGTTGGTGCTGTACTGACCGTAGTAGAAGGAGCCGAGCAGGATGCCCGCGAACCCGGCGGTTGCCGAGCAGAGCACGAAGCACCAGGTGCGGATCCCGGCCAGGTTGACGCCCGCCCGGCGCGCCGCCTCAGGGTTGCCACCGATGGCGTAGACGTAGCGCCCGAAGCGGGTCGTCTGGAGAAGCACGGTCCACAGGCCCAGGATGACGATCAGCACCGGGATCACCCAGGGAAGACCCTCGATGGTCGCGAAGACGCCGCCCCGGTTGACGGTGCAGATGATCAGCACCCCGACCCCGACCGCGGCCATGAGGCCGATCTTGATGGCGGTCAGGCTCGCCGGCGGGGCGACCAGGCCGGAACGGCGACGCCCCGACGCGCGCATCCACATCATCGTGCCGAACCCCACGACCACCACCGCCAGGATCACCCAGCTGACCACCGGATCGATGTTCCCCTGGACCAGGTTGTAGAGGGGGCACTGGTTGGGAACCTGACAGCTGATTCCGAGGGATGCGTCAGCACCCCCCAGGATGACGACGAGCATCCCGGTGAAGAACAGGAAACCGGCCAGGGTCACGACGAACGCGGGGATCCTGAGTCGCGCCACCAGGGTGCCCTGGAGGGCTCCGATGACACCGCAGCAGACCAGGCTGGTGAGGATCGCCAACCACCACGGCCAGTTGGGGCTCGGCTGCTGAACCAGCTTGTAGGCGATGGTCCCGCCCATCATCGCCACGGCGCCGATGGAGAGGTCCAGCTCGCCGAGCAGCAGGACCGCGATCTCCCCCATCGCCAGCACCATATAGACCGTGCTCAACGCGAAGATGTAGACCAGGTTGCTGGGCCGCAGGTAGGCGTTCTCGGGAGTCAGGACCTCGAAGGCGACGGCCACGATGACCATCGCGACGAGCACGGGCAGCAGCCCGCTGTCGCCACTCTTGAGCTTCTGCCACCAGCCCCGGAGATACTCGCCCAGCGACTGGGCCACGATCTCGAGGGGGACCGCGGCGGCGGCGGCCTCGGTGGCCGCGGTCAGGTCGACGTCGGCAGGGACCTCGGCGGCTGTCTCGCCTGGAGTGCCGGGCTTGAGGTCGCCCTGGGTCCCGGTCACGGCCTCAGGCCTCCTTCCCAGGGGCGGCTCCAGCCGCCTGCTCCAGGGGTCGTCCGCGCGAGCCCCCGGTGGTCATGTACTCCACCACGCTCTGGCGGTCAAAGCCGGAAACCGGTCCCTGGACCACCATCCGCCCGAGGTGAAGCACCGCCAGCCGGTCCGCCACCTCGAAGCAGTCGTTGAGGTTGTGGGTGATCACCATCACCGCCAGGCCCCGGTCGCGAAGCCGTCGGACCAAGTCCAGAACCATCCGGGTCTGAACCACGCCGAGGGCAGCGGTGGGCTCGTCCAAGAGCACCACCTTGGAGTTCCACATCACCGCCTTGGCCACCGCCACGGACTGCCGCTGACCTCCGGAGAGCGAGGCCACCGGCTGCCGGATCGACCGCACCGAGGTCACCCGAAGGCCGCTCAGGGTCTCCGCCGCAGCCCTCTCCATGCTGTCCTCGTCGAGCATTTGCCGGTGCGTGCGCTCCCGGCCGAGGAACATGTTCTGGACGATGTCCAGGTTGTCGGCCAGAGCAAGGTCCTGGTAGACCGTCTCGATGCCCAGCGCGGCGGCGTCACGGGCACCGCGGATGTGCACCGGCTGCCCCTCGAAGTAGATCTGCCCGTGGTCGGGCTGATGGACCCCGGCGATGCACCGGGTGAGCACGGACTTCCCGGCGCCGTTGTCGCCGCACAGCCCAGTCACCTGCCCCGCCGGCAGATCCAGGTCCACCCCGTACAGCGCCTGCACCGGGCCGAAGTGCTTGTCGATCCCCCGCAGCTTCAGAAGCGGCTCCACCGGAGTCGACGCGGGGGGGCCGCCGGCAGCTTCTAACTGTTCACTCATCTCATTGACCTAGATCTGCGTCCGTATCTGCGTCCGTCGAGTTGCAGTGGGCGGCGTGTGCCCGCCGCAACTCGACGGAGGGTGAGATCCGGGCCGCCCCGTTGGGCGGCCCGGATTCGTCACCGAGGAGGATCTTTGTGGGAACGCTCCGTCAGCCGATTACGAGATTCCGTCTGTGGTGCAGAGCGCTGCTCCCGCGATTGCACAGATGGCAGAGGCGGTGTCGAAAGCGTCCTTGACCACTGTGGATTCCATGTTGGCCTTGGTGACCCACGTCGGGGTCAGCAGGGACGCCGGCTCGCTGATGCTCGAGCTGGTCGGGTCGACGGTGGTGCTGTTCAGGATCGCCGGCGGAACCGTGTTACCGGACAGCAGGATGGTGGCCATGACCACCGCGTCCTGGGCCTCGAGGTAGATCGGCTTGTAGACCGAGCCACACTGCCAGCCTTCGAGGATGTAGGCCATGCCCTGGACGGTCGCGTCCTGGCCGGTGGTCGGGAAGGTGCCGGCCTTCACGCCATCCGTCTGCAGATCCGTGATCACCGCACTGGCGAGCCCGTCATTGGCCTCGATCGAGGAGTTGATCTTCGGGTTGGCCGTGTACGCCTGCTGGAAGATCGTGCCGCCCTGGGTGTTGTTCCACCCGGGAGCGAAGTTCTCGCCCACCAGCGTGGCTCCACCGGCGGTGCTGGTCGCGGGTGCGGTGACCGACTTGGCCGCCTGTCCCCAGACCACCTTGTTGTATCCGCTGGCGAAGGAGATGGCGTTGGGGTCGGTGTCCTCACCACCGTTCAGGACGAAGGTCTGGCCGGCGGTGACCTTCTCGGACGTAAGGCAGCTCAGGAAGCCATTGCCGATGAGCTCCCCAACCTTCTCGTTATCGAAGCTCACGTAGTAGGTCTTGCCCGACGAGGGGAAGATCGCCCGGTCGTAGTCGATCAGGACGACGTTGTGGGCAGCGGCGAGCGCCGCGATGGCCACACCGGTCGGCCCGTCCAGCGGGCACACCACGAGGACCTTGGCCCCGAGGTTGATGTCAGCGGTGGCGTCGTCGATCTGGGTCGGGTCACTGCCCTGCGCGTTCTGGACGTTGAACTGTGCCGAGGTGAATCCGGCGTCAGCGAAGGCGTCAGTCAGATACGGCGCGTCGTTCTGCACCCAGCGGGTCGACGACGTGGTGTCGGGCAGGACCACCCCGACCAGCAGGCTGGTGGAGCCCTTGGTCGCATAGGTGGTCAGCGGCTTCAGCAGGCTCATCGTCGACGCGATGTCGGGGGTGAAGGAGCTGAGCGTGAGGCTCGAGGGGACGCCGGGATTATGCGCGGCCGCCGACGACGACGAGGTTGTGGTACCGCCGGAGGTGCTGCCGCAGGCCGCGGCGCCGATCGCGGCTACCGCCACCAGGCTCAGCTGGCTCATCCTCCGCAATTTGTGGGACCCCTGGCCCCCGAGGATCTGTTGCGTACGCATTTGAACCTTGCCCTCCACACGTTGAACGATTTCGTTCGCGAAGCCAGCCCATGGGGGCGGCAGAAAGCCGCTCCCTCCCCATCACGTTGCGAACGTCTCGTGATGCGGCGACCGGATTGTGGAAGGAAGTTTCGGGGTTTGTCAACAGCCCGAACTAAAAATCACCCTAACGGGCGATGCCGGCTCGTCCACCGCCGAAGAAATGCCCCTTTGGCATCGATCAGGATCAATGCGATGACCTTCCCCTTGGTCGGTCCCGTACGTCCGTCCGCCGGGCCCTCCCGGCGGAGCCCACGCCGCCTCCCTGACCACCGGCTTGGCGGCGCCCTGCTCGCCATCAGGGGTCGGCCGCGTCGGTAGACAGGAATCCACGATCCGGTGGGGCACGACCCCCCGGGGGGACATCGCGGACGAGGGAGGAATCGCTGGGGAGGAAGGACTCGAACCTTCGAATGGCGGATCCAAAGTCCGCTGCCTTACCACTTGGCTACTCCCCAGTGGNNTCAGACCTGGATGTGGACCCGGGGGATGCGCAGGCGCATGCAGCCGGGCCGGCCCGCCGCAGGACGGCGGCAGCCGCAGCCCCGGCGGATCGCGGTGAGCCGGTCCAGGCGTGCCAACCGGCTCGCCCGGGGCCGGCGGTCGGAACCTCGCTCCGAGGCGCTCTGATCGGCCACGGGCCGGATCATACCGTGGCTGCGGTCTCCCGGCCGGCGGTCAGACGGAGGATGCCCGCACGTCAGCCCACCTCTCGGGGACAGCCCCGGTGCCAGACGGTTGCCGAAGCCGGGCGCCCCTGGAACCCCACGGCCCCCGAAGCCCGAGCGGGCACCCCGTATACTCCGGCGCAGATGGCAGATGCACCGCGTGCGGTGATCCTCGCCGCTGGGCAGGGCACCAGGATGAAGAGCGCCTGGCCCAAGGTCCTCCATCCCCTCGCCGGCAGGCCGATGCTCCTCCACATCGTCGAGGCGGCGACGGCCGCCACCGGGGCGCCCCCGGTGGTGGTGCTCGGCCCCGACCAGGCGGCCGTGCTCGAGGTGGTCCAGGGGGTCGCCCGGGTGGCGGTCCAGCCCGAGCCCCGCGGGACCGGTGATGCCCTGCGCAGCCTTCCCGCGGAGCTGCGTGACGAGGGCCCGGTCGTCGTCCTCTACGCTGATCTCCCCCTGATCCGGGCCGAGACGATCGCCGGCCTGCTGCGTGCCCAGGAGGCGACCGGGGCGGCCTGCGTGCTCCTGAGCGTTGTCTGCACCGACGCCCACGGGCTCGGCCGGGTGGTCCGTGGCAGCGATGGCAGGGTCCTGCGCATCGTCGAGGAGCGCGACCTCCCCGGCAACGATGTCCCGGTGCCCGACGAGTGCAACGCGGGCGTCTACGTCTTCTCGGGCAGGCACCTCTGGCCGGCCCTGGAGCGCCTCTCCACCGACAACGCCCAGGGCGAGTACTACCTCACCGACGTGGTCGCGCTGCTCGCCCCCGCGGTCGAGGCGGTGCTCGTGACCGACCCCGAGGAGGCGCTGGGTGTCAACGACCGCCGCCAGCTCGCCGCCGCCGAGACCGCGCTGCGGCGCCGTCTGCTGGACGCTCTGATGCTGGACGGTGTGACCGTCGAGGATCCCGCGACCACCTACGTGGACGCTGCCGTCAGGGTGGGCGCCGACACCGTCCTCCGGCCGATGACAGTGCTCCGCGGCGCGACCGTGAT
>PMYJ01000016.1 GCA_003170875.1 Candidatus Dormiibacterota bacterium
CTGGCGCTGGGTCAGAACGTCCTGGTGGCTTTCATGCCCTGGGGGGGCTACAACTTCGAAGACGCCATCCTCATCAGCGAGCGGCTGACGAAGGACGACCGGTACACCTCGATCCACATCGAGGAGTTCGAGATCGAGGCCCGCGACACCAAGCTCGGCCCCGAGGACATCACCCGCGATCTCCCCAACATCGCCGAGGAGTCGCTGAAGAACCTCAACGACCGCGGCATCATCTACATCGGCGCCGAGGTCCAGCCCGGCGACATCCTGGTCGGCAAGATCACCCCCAAGGGGGAGTCCGAGCTGTCCGCCGAGGAACGGCTGCTCCGGGCCATCTTCGGTGAGAAGGCCCGCGAGGTCCGCGACTCGTCGCTCCGCGTCCCCCACGGCGAGCGGGGCACGGTGGTCGACGTCAAGGTGTTCAGCCGCGAGTCAGGTCACGAGCTGCCCCCCGGGGTCAACGAGCTGATCCGGGTCTACGTCGCCCAGAAGCGAAAGATCGCCCAGGGCGACAAGATGGCCGGACGCCACGGCAACAAGGGCGTCATCGCCCGCATCCTCCCCATCGAGGACATGCCCTACCTGCCCGACGGCACCCCGGTCGACATCGTGCTCAACCCGCTCGGCGTCCCGAGCCGGATGAACCTCGGTCAGGTGCTGGAGACCCACCTCGGCTGGGCGGCCCACGCCCTCGGCATGAAGGTGGCGTCGCCGGTCTTCGACGGCGCGTCGGAAGCGCTCATCGAGGAGGAGCTGGCACGCGCGGGCCTGCCGTCGAGCGGCAAGGTGCGCCTCCGCGACGGCCGGACCGGCGAGTTCTTTGACCGCGAGATCACGGTCGGTCAGATCTACATGCTGAAGCTGGCCCACCTGGTCGAGGACAAGATCCACGCTCGGAGCACCGGCCCCTACTCCCTGGTCACCCAGCAGCCGCTGGGAGGCAAGGCGCAGTTTGGTGGTCAGCGCTTCGGAGAGATGGAGGTCTGGGCCCTCGAGGCGTACGGCGCCAGCCACATCCTCCAGGAGATCCTCACCGTCAAGTCGGACGACATCGTCGGCCGGGTCAAGGCGTACGAGGCCATCGTCAAGGGNNCTGGCCCTGGGCGTCGAGATCCAGTCCGAAGACGAGAATCAGATCATCCTCGGCGAGGAGGACATCCCCGACATCCCGCTGGACCTCGGTATCCACCTCGAACGGGACGAGCGCGACGACGTCGACGAGGCTGGTCGTTGAGCGTTCAGGGACCGCACCACCTCGGCCGGACAAGCGGGGGTGGTGCTTCGCTTCGGCCCGGCCGTCGCAACGCCCTGACTGGCGTTGCGCGGCCTCTGCTCGGCGGCATGGCAACTGCCGCCTGCGCAGAGCCTGCGCTGCGCACGCACCCCCGCTTCTCCTCCACCGCGACCACACCCACCGCAATTCCTGCCGCGATCAACCGGCGACACCTGCCCAACGCTACTGAAGGTCAGTGATGCTGAAACTCGAGAACTTCGACGCCCTCCGACTCTCCATCGCCAGCCCGGAGATGATCCTCTCCTGGTCGCACGGCGAGGTCACCAAGCCGGAGACGATCAACTACCGNNTGCGACAAGTGCGGCGTCGAGGTGACCCGGAGCAAGGTCCGCCGGGAGCGGATGGGCCACATCAAGCTGGCCTCGCCGGTGTCTCACGTCTGGTACTTCAAGGGCATCCCCTCCCGCATGGGACTGCTCCTCGACATGAGCCCGCGCAACCTCGAGAAAGTCCTCTACTTCGCCAACCACATCGTGACCTCGGTTGACGAGAAGGCACGCCAAGACCTGCTCGCCAAGCTCGATCCGGACACGGACGAGCGCATGATCGCCCTCCGGGAGAAGCTCCGTGGCGACAGCGGCGTGTCGGACCTCTCCGAGCGCGTCGCGGCCAACGAGACCGCGGTGGCCGAGCGAGTGGTGCGCATCCAGGCCGAGCGCGACGAACGCCTGGCCGCCCTGGAGCACGCGGCCGCCGACCTCGACGAGCGGATCCAGCAGCTGAAGGGCAAAAAGGCTCCCGCCCGTTTCATCCTCGGCGACGGTGTCGAGGACGAGGTCGTGCTCGAGAAGGGGAAGGTGCTCGACGAGGACGCCGCCCTCATGGTCCAGGACCGCCTCACCCAGCGCCGCGAGGCGCTCGAGGAGGAGACGGCGCGCCGGACCCTGTCCGCTCAGGACGAGGCCGCCGCAGAGGTCGCCCAGTGGCGTGCGGACGCCGAAGGGGCACGGGCGGAGGCAGCGCACGCCGGCAGTGGCGAACTGGAGAGCCTCCGTCAGGAGATAGAGAGCAGCCGCCAGCAGCTCGAAGCCCTGGCGCCTCGCGAGCTGCTCACGGACACGCAGTACCGCGAGCACGTCGAGAAGTTCGGCAAGGTCTTCAAGGCCGGCACCGGTGCCCAGGCGGTCCGGGAGCTGCTCAACCAGATCGACCTCGCCCAGGAATCCCTGCTCCTCCGTGAGGAGTCCAAGTCCACGAGCGGCCAGCGCCGCCAGAAGGCGATCAAACGTCTCCGCGTGGTCGAGGCCTTCCGCAAGTCGGCCACCAGTCCCACCTGGATGATCCTCGACGTCCTGCCGGTGATCCCGCCCGAGCTGCGTCCGATGGTGCAGCTGGACGGCGGCCGCTTCGCCACCAGTGACCTCAACGACCTCTACCGCAGGGTCATCAACCGCAACAACCGGCTGAAGAAGCTGCTCGAGCTGGGCGCCCCCGAGATCATCGTCCGCAACGAGAAGCGGATGCTGCAGGAGGCTGTCGACGCCCTGATCGACAACGGCCGCCGCGGTCGGGCCATCACCGGCACCGGCAACCGCAAGCTCAAGTCGCTCTCCGACATGCTCAAGGGGAAGCAGGGCCGGTTCCGCCAGAACCTGCTCGGCAAGCGCGTCGACTACAGCGGGCGCTCGGTCATCGTGGTCGGTCCGGAGCTGAAACTGCACGAGTGCGGCCTGCCCAAGAAGATGGCGCTGGAGCTGTTCAAGCCGTTCGTCATGCGCGAGCTGGTCTCCCAGAACTACACCCAGAACATCAAGAGCGCGAAGCGGATGGTGGAGCGGGTGCGTCCCGAGGTGTGGGACGTCCTCGACCAGGTCATCAAGGAGCACCCGGTGCTCCTCAACCGGGCGCCCACCCTTCACCGGCTCGGCATCCAGGCTTTCATGCCGGTGCTCGTCGAGGGGCAGGCGATCCAGATCCATCCCTCCGTCTGCAAGGCCTTCAACGCCGACTTCGACGGCGACCAGATGGCGGTCCACGTCCCGCTCTTCAGCGGCGCGATCGCCGAGGCCAAGAACCTGATGATGTCGTCCAACAACATCCTCAGCGCCTCGGACGGCCGGCCGGTGGTGGCACCCAGCCAGGACATCGTCCTCGGCGCCTACTACCTCACCCAGGAGGGCGAGGACCGGCCCACGGATCCCGAGGTAATCCGCAACCTGCACACCTTCGCCAACGCGGAGGAGGCGGAGATCGCCTACGAGCACGGGAAGATCTTCCTCCACCACTACGCGCGGGTCAGGCTACCCCGACAGCTGCTGGTGGCCCGCCGCCAGGGTGAGGAGGAACCCACCGGCACCGAGCTGGTGGTCACCACGGTGGGGCGGCTCATCTTCAACGCCGTGCTGCCGATCGGTGACATCGCCACCGAGAGCAACCTCCCCTCCATGGTCTTCCGGAACGAGACCATGGACCAGCGCAAGCTCGCCCAGATCGTCAAGGAGTGCTACGAGCTCTACGGTTCGGGACGCACCGCCGTCATCGTCAACAGCATCAAGAAGCTCGGCTTCCACTACGCCACCAAGGCCGGGGTGACCATCGCCGCCATGGACATCAAGACCCCGGCCGGGAAGGCGCCGATCATCGCCGAGGCGGATAAGGCGGTCGAGGAGATCGACCTCCAGTACCGGCGCGGACTGATCACCGACGACGAGCGCTACCTGAAGACCGTCGAGATCTGGACCAAGGCGACCGACGACGTCACCAAGGTGACCATGTCGTCGTTCGACAAGTTCCACTCCGTCCTGATGATGTCCCAGTCAGGAGCCCGCGGCTCGACCCAGCAGATCCGTCAGCTGGCCGGCATGCGCGGCCTGATGGCCGACCCCACCGGCCGGATCATCGACCTGCCCATCAAGGCCAACTTCTCCGAGGGGTTGACCGTCCTCGAGTACTTCATCTCCACCCACGGAGCCCGCAAGGGGCTGGCGGACACCGCGCTGCGGACCGCCGACTCCGGTTATCTGACCCGGCGCCTGGTGGACGTCGCCCAGGACGTGATCGTGCGCATCGAGGACTGCGAGACCACGGCCGGGATCTGGATCGAGCTGGAGGACGACGAGCTCAAGGAGCGCGTCTTCGAGCGCTACTCGGGCCGTATCGTCGCCCAGGACATCACCCTGGGTGACGAGCTGCTGCTGTCGGCCGGCGAGGAGATCAGCGACGAGGTGGCTCGGCGCATCTTCGCGGAGCGGAGCAGCCTGCCCCGGGTCAAGGTGCGCAGCATCATGACCTGCAAGGCCCGTGAAGGCGTGTGCCGCGCCTGCTACGGCCGCAACCTGGCCACCGGCCGGATGGTCGAGATCGGCGAGGCGGTGGGCGTGATCGCCGCCCAGTCGATCGGCGAGCCGGGCACCCAGCTGACCATGCGGACCTTCCACACCGGTGGTGTCGCCACCGGAGGCGCTGACATCACCCAGGGTCTCCCCCGGGTGGAGGAGCTGTTCGAGGCCCGTGTCCCCAAGGGCAAGGCCCTGATCGGCGAGATCGACGGCGAGGTGGAGATCATCCGGAGCGACAGCAAGTCGCTCAAGGTCAAGATCTTCTCTCGCGACGTCTTCGACTCCGGGTACCCGGTCCCGCCGCGGCACTCGGTGATGGTCGAGGACGGGATGCCGGTCAGCGAGGGCACCGAGCTGATTCGGGGCACCGACGAGCACGGCAGCGAGATCTCCATCCGCAGCAAGTACGCGGGCGTGGTCAAGGTCGGCAAGGCCGAGGTCACCGTCCGCACCACCGACGAGGAAGCCCGCGAGTACGCGGTGCCGGCCTCGTCCGAGCTCGTGGTTCGCGATGGGGACCACGTCCAGGCGGGCGACCGCATCACCAAGGGCTCGATCAGCCCTCAGGAGCTGCTCCTGGTTCGCGGCCGCGACGACGTCCAGAACTACCTGGTCCACGAGGTCCAGTCCGTCTACCGGAACCAGGGCGTCGACATCAACGACAAGCACATCGAGGTGATCGTCCGGCAGATGATGCGGAAGGTCCGCGTCGACGCCTCCGGCGACACCGACCTGCTGCCCGGCGAGATCGTTTCCCAGTTCGAGTTCGAGGAGGCCAACGCCAAGGCGCTGAGCGAGGGCGGCGAGCCCTCCATCGCTCAGACGGTGCTGCTCGGCCTGATCAAGGCCGCTCTCAACACCGCCTCGTGGCTCTCCGCGGCGTCCTTCCAGGAGACCACCCGGGTGCTCACCGAGGCCGCTATCTCCGGCAAGATCGACCGTCTGCGCGGTCTCAAGGAGAACGTGATCATCGGCAAGCTGATCCCCGCAGGGACCGGCCTCGACTATTACCAGAAGCTCCGCGATGAGGCGGTCCGCCTCTACGAGGAGGACGACAGTGCGGCCATCGCCGTGACCACCGATGGTGAGGTGATCATCGAGGAGCCCGCGGCCGCGATCGGCGCCGCGGACGACGCGCCCCAGGCTGCGGACGGCGCCGGAGCCCTCTGACCCCGCGAGCGCGGGGGGCATCGAGCCCCCCGCGCTCCGGCGGCACTGCCGCCGGAGGGCTCATCCCCTATCCCGGCACCTCACGGCGCCGGATCTGATCGCTCCCGCCTAGCGCCCCACGCGGGGCCAGCCGGCGGTGAGCGCGGCCCGCACCGTCATCTCAGCCCCGTGACCCTGCAGCTCCGCCACCGGCTCGTGAGGGCGGATCACGGTGTCGCGTAGGCTCTGCTTCCAGTGGCCGCGAATGGCGCGCTGAACCTGGAGGTTGGTCCACCAGACGGGCACGTCGGCGAACTGATCGCGCCGGAAGCGGATGTGGGTGGCCAGGAGGCGCCGCCTCACCGGCATCCCGAAGTCGGGGCGGTAGACGAGCTTGTATGCGAGGTAGACGATCAGGCAGCCGGCGAGCGCCGCGACCCCCGTCGTGAGCCCGGTCGAGGTCAGGAGCAGCGAGGCGAGGAGGGAGGTGTTCATCGCGATGAACGATGACCACAATCAGTTGCCTTGGTGCGATTGCGGCGTAACGGTTTCGTGATGGCCGCAGTCCGGCGGAATCGCCCCGAAAAGAGAGGGGCCGCCGATGACCTGACGTCGCCGGCGGCCCTTGGGAAGGGAGGGCAGATCCTGAGGCCGGCACGCCACGGGCGCCACCCGGCCTCCAGCATCATCAGTCCGCGACGGTGACGGCCCCATGCTCCGCCAGTCACGGGTCCGCGACGTGCCGGCCCCGATCTCTTGATGGCGCCCAACCCTCTGACGCCAGGCAGCACCCCACCAGCGAAGACGGCTCAGTGCCGCGCCGCCCCCATGCCCCCGGCAGCGGCCAGCTCAGCAGCCAGGTCGTCGGCCACGAGACCGTCGGCGAGGTCGGCGACGCCCTCGCCGCTCGGCCGCAGCGTCACCAGGTCGGCGACCGCCTTGACCTCGTCCAGCGCGTTGGCGACGGCGACCCCGCACCCCGCGAGGGCGAGCAGGGGGACATCGTTCTCGGCGTCGCCCACCGCGACGCACGCCGCGGCGGTCTCGCCGATGTCGAAGAGCGCCGCGGTGGCGCCCGAGAACTTGCTGACGCCCTCGGGGAGGATGACCACCCCGCCACGATTCACCACGATGTCCAGGGAGAGACCGAGATCCCGGATCGCCTCCCGGATGACCTCCAGGTGGCGGACCGAGCCGGCATAGATGGCTCGCCCCACCGCAAGTGGCTCGACGCCGCGGCGGCGCAGCTCCGGTTCCAGCCGGCTGGAGACCGGGGCACAGAGCAGCCGCTCGGTGCCGGCGGAGGGGTCGAGGAGGACCGCCCCGTTCTCGAGCACGACCCGGTCGAAGAGGTCCCAGCTGCCGAAGACCATCTCCAGCTGCGGGCCGGTGCGTCCGGTGACCAGGAGGAGGCGGCGGCCACTACGCCGCACTCGCTCCAGTGCCGTCAGGGTGGCCGGAGCGACCACGCCCTCGGTGGCGATGGTTCCATCGAAGTCGCAAGCCAGAACGCGGAACCGCACCTACCCATTGTGTCAATCGACAGCGCCGGTTCGACTCCCCGGCGAGCGTGGCGCTCGCCGGTCACCGCACTTCTGTAGCGATCAGTGCTCGAAGCTCACCCGGATCTCGGTGCCCTTGCCGATCTGCGACCGGATCTCGAGGCGGCCCTTCTCCAGGTCGGCGCGCTCCCGCATCGAGATCATGCCGAGGTGCTTGCCGGAATCCAGCCGCCCCTCGGCGGCGGCGACGTCGAAGCCGACACCGTCGTCGCGGACGATCGCTGAGACCATATGCGGCTGAAAGGCGACGACCACCTCCACGTTCTTGGCCCGGGCGTGCTTCCTGGCGTTGTTCATCGCCTCCTGGATGATCCGGAAGAGGGT
>PMYJ01000022.1:0-215 GCA_003170875.1 Candidatus Dormiibacterota bacterium
ATCCAGCCCGCCACCGCGTCGATGGCCGGGCCGAAGATGAGGCTCGTGATGATGCCTCCGCCGCCCGAGTAGTGGGGAGAGGCCGCCGGCAGCGGCGTGACCGCGGGCGCTGTGGTGGACGAGGCGGTGGGTAGCGGCGTGGCGGCGAGGGTCGCGGTCGGCGTGGGTGTCGAGGGGGCGGGGTCCGCCCGAACCGCCGCCGGCGAGGCCACCGC
>PMYJ01000022.1:223-4323 GCA_003170875.1 Candidatus Dormiibacterota bacterium
GGTGTACAGCCACTGGATGAGCGCGGGGGCCGCGCCGATGACGAAGACGCCCAGGAGGGCGCCGAAGACAGTCACCTTGGCCTTGGACGTCTGGTATGGGTTGCCGCTGTGGGAGCTGAAGGCCCAGACGGCGGCACCGATGATCAGGGCGACGAGGCAGCAGACCAGGGCTGCCCAGCGCAGCCCGGCGACCAGGCCGAGGATCTGGTTGGAGCCGGGGAGCTGAGTGGGGTCGGGTGCCGGGTTGATAAAGCTGGGGTCCGAGCCGGTGCTCGTCGCCGCCAGCAAGGGATGGAGAAGCGGGATCAGCTCGGGGAGGATGAGCATGGTGAGCGGCCTCGTGAGTGGCGGATGCATGCGCCCCATCCCACCAGCGGCCGCGTACGAATCGCGTACGAATCGACCCGGCCCCTACCGGGACGTCGCCGCGTACGCGCCAGACGCCGCGTACGCGATCAGCGCGCTGTGACGCGACCGCGCGTACAGATGCGATGGGTCGGCGCGTGTGCGCGTACAGACGCGATCCTCGCGCCGCGTTCGCGCGTACAGGCGCGTACGCGGCGTTGAATATTCTCAGGAAACTGTTACACGGATGACCTCGGGCCGGACCTTTGTGAGGGTCGCGTACGCGGCGTCTGGCGCTTGCGCTTGGCGACGTGCCCGACGGGCAGCTCTCGCCAGCGCGGCCCCTGCCAGTGCCGCTTGATGACAGGGCTCGCAGCGGCAGCCCCAATTCCGGTATGTCGAGGCGGACCCATGGGTCACCGTCGCGGTGGCAAGCGCCCGGCGGCGATGCTCCCTGCCCTCGTGGTGCAGCGCGGCGTTGGCAGCGCGACAGGCGGCGCATCGGCATCCAGCCCAGTAGCGACTGACGGTCCCGTGGTCCGCGTTCACCCCTCGCCGGGGCACGAACTCCGGGTCCCCGTACTTTCGGAGGCGGTAGTAGTGGAAACGGCAGAGGTCAAAGGCCTCGACCGGCTCCGGGCAGATGCTGCATCGCCGGGGCGGCTCCGGTACTCGACAGGCGCCGAAGGCGAGCATCAGATGGCGAACCCGCTGATGGCTCAGCCCGTGCCGCTCACCGACCTCCTGCAGGGGATCCCCGCGGGCGTAGTCGCGGACCATGAGCGCATTCCGGGCGCTGCGGGCTGCTTCGGGCGCCCGGTCTGACCCGGCGAGGAGGACGGCCCGCAGCTCCAGGACTTGGATGATCGTGGTGTCGAGCGAGACCACCAGACCATCGGGCAACCCCTGAGCCTGGTCAGGAGGTAGCCGGCTCGCGGCCTGGCCGAGAGAACGCGTCCTCTTCAGCAGGGCCCTGATCCGCGCCTCTGCGGAGACCGGGTCCAGCGGGCGCTGGTCAGGGCTGTGCCGCTGCATGATCGGCGGCCAGTATTGCCGAGGCGGTCTGGCTGCCGCGTCCGGTGATGGCGCGCCCCCGATGCGACGCCCTGCCGGATCAGCCTCCCCTGCGGACGGGCTGCTCTGCTGGGCAGCGTGCTCCGGCCTCGCTGCTCGGCTCCGGGCACCACTGCGTTGGAGCCTGCGGCTCCTCCCTCCGCTCGCTCGGCCTCCGCCGTGTCGCTGCGCATCGCAGCCCCACCCACAGGAGGACCGTCCCATGGAGCGCACCACCGCAACCGAGCTGCTCGCCACCCTCGCCGACGGCGTCGCGGAGCTCACCAACTCCACCGCCTGGCGCGCCTGGCTGGACGTGCAGCGCCGCTTCCACCGGTACAGCTGGGGCAACACCCTCCTCATCCATGTTATGGGGAATACCACTCCGTCGTAGTAGTCTCTGGGGAGGGGGCGCGGGGGAACCCCTCTCTGTGGAAAGTGTGGAGGACGGGGACAAGTCGGTGCCAGTGCTACCTCCCGAGCCCGCTTGGCAGCTTGCCCTGGGTGGCCTGCCCCACGCGCGCGCCTGGCTTGAGGTGCAGCGGAACCTCGGTCTGGCGCCCCGCACCGTGGAGGCGTACGGTCGGGCCCTCGCCGACTATCTGGCAGTCTGCAGCCGCGAAGGGATCGACCCCCTCAGCGCTCGCCGCGCTGACGTGGCCCGCTACGTCCACCATCTCACGGCGCGACCGCATCCCAGAGGACGCGGTGTGGTCGCCCTCAGCTCGGGAGCCGGGCTCGCCAACGCCACCTTGCGCCAGCGCCTCGTCGCGGTTCGGCTGTTCTACGACCACCTCGTCGAAGACGGCGTCTGCGCAGCTAACCCGGTCGGCCGGGGCCGTTTCACCCCCGGGCACGCTTTCGACGGTGAGCGCCGCCGCGGGCTGATCCCTCACTTCACGCCGCTGCCGTGGATCCCGAGCGACCCGGAGTGGCAACGTGTCCTTGAGTTGGCGCGGGCTCTCCCCATCCGCGACCGGCTGATGCTCGCCATGGCGTATGACGCCGCTCTCCGGCGGGAGGAGCTCTGCTCCCTTGCCACCAACGATCTCGATCCGGCCCACCGAACCCTGCGGCTCAGGGCCGAAACCACCAAGAGCCGCCGCGGCCGCGTCATCCCCTACTCTGCCGCGACCGGCGTCCTGCTCGGCCTCTATCTCGACCACCGGCGAACGATGACGAGGCAGCGAGGCCCCCTCTTCGTCTCGGAATCGCGGCGCAACCTCGGTCAGCCGATCACGGTCTGGACCTGGTCCAAGGTGGTGCGCCGTCTCGCCGAGAGGGCGGAGCTCCCACGCTTCAGCACGCACACTCTGCGCCACCTCTGCCTCACCGACCTGGCGCGCTGCGGTTGGGAGATCCATGCGATCGCCCAGTTCGCGGGTCACCGCAGCACCGCGACGACGCTCCAGTACATTCATCTCTCTGGCCGCGACCTGGCGTCGCGCCTCACCGGCGGCATGGCTCAGATCCATGCCTGGCGCGTCGAAGCTCTCGCGCAGCCAGTGGCGGCGAAGGAGGCCGGGGCGTGAGGACTGCCGCGCTCGCTCACGCAGGAGACGGAGTTTCTGGACGCCTCGGCGTCGCTGGCTACGACACATCCCCGTGTCTGACGGTGGCGGAGCGAGAGGCGCTCTCTGTCCTCGGCACGGCTCACGGGTGGGGAGGTCGCACTGTCCAGACGATCCTGGAGCAGCTCGGCGATGCCGAGCGGTTGGTACACCCGCTGCGTGACGCACTCACCCTGACCGAAGGCAACCCCTACTGGAAGGACCGGGCGCTGCTCGCCCTGCTGCGCGCTTGCCTTTGGGAAGGCCAGAGCTTCTGGGGGTGGGACGAGGCGCATTGGCGCCGTGTCCTGGCTCCGGAGAGGAGCCGACTCCTCACCGCCAACCGGCCCACGACAGCGGGGGCGAGCCGCCACTACATGATCGCCACCGCGTACGTGCTCGGCTGTCTGCCCGATCCGTCAGTGGTGGTCAACGCCGACTGGCGAGGGGTGGCGCGCAAGGTCTTCGGCACCGTGCGCGTCGATTCCCAGCTGACCCAGATCGAGACGGTTGTCGTCAGCTGGGGGTACTCACCGGACACGCGCCGCCACCTGAGGAGCGTCGTCGCCCGGGTTATGCTCGCCCATGGAGCCCCCGAACTGGCTGGGCNNGCTGCCTGAGCCGGGCGCTCGTCCACCTCGGGACCCTCGAGGAGCCGCTTCGCGAACAGGAGGTTGCCACTGAACGGCTCGCCGAGGCCCGCGCGGTGGGGATGGCATCGGACTGGGCCGCCTGGGTGAGTCGGTGGGAGGCCACCTCCACCCTGGCACCAAAGACCCGCGCCACCAGCCGGCACTGGCTGCTCAAGGTGGGGAGGTCGCTTCACTCCACTCATCGCGACGTCACCAGTCCTGCCCAGTGGACGCGGCAGCTCGCCGCTGAGGCTGTCGCGGCCCTCGACCAGATGCACGTCGGCGAGTTCACGGCCACTCGTCCCGGCCCTTCCCAGGCTGCCACGCGCCCGCTTTCTCCCCGCTCCAAGGCCGCCGCACTCCACGCTCTGAGCACTGCCTTCCGCGACGCCCAGGAGTGGGAGTGGATTCCTCGGCGCTTCAATCCGCCACGGAGCTTCGCCGTGCGGCGCAGCATCAGCGCCCTGATCAACCCGGCGCCGAGGGTGATCGCCGACGACGTCTGGGCGAAGCTGATGTG
>PMYJ01000070.1 GCA_003170875.1 Candidatus Dormiibacterota bacterium
AAGTCGCCTCGGTTGGGCAGCCGAGAGTGAATCGTGCCGACACAGACCTCACCAGCCGCGCGCTGGGCGACTGGTGGAGGTCAGCTTCCCCAGCCGGGAAATGGCTCGACGTCACCGGGCTCGAGGTTCCAGTACTCGCGGAGGTCACAGCATCGCCCATCGGACGCGAAGGTGAGTATGAGCGCCCCGGGGAGGGTCACCTGGTGGCCATCTGCCTCGCGGAAGGTTGCCCACCATTCCACGCAGGCACGATCGCCGCGGACGATGGGGTCACCGACAAGCACGCGAGTCCCGGTCTGGGCGCCAGCCGCTCGCTGCCAGTAGCGTCGAATTGCCTCGTGCCCGACGTGGGGAGGGCGGAACGGGGACGAACGATACGACGCCGCTGATGTGAAGCACTCGACGACCAGGGCGGCGTCACCCTCTTCCCAGGCACGGGCGTAGCGCGACGCCCACTGGCGCACCATCTCGACGGAGAGCATCTTTATCGCGGCCACGCCACGGCTGACTGGTCACCGCAACGTGACGTGCCTGCGGCGGCGGCGGCGACGACGCCGATGTGGCGAGACATAACCGGATACTACCGATCTGCTCCGCTCCAGCAGGTGCCGGAGACCACCCCTCATGCCGCGCGCTCCCGGAAGCCGCGACGATACCGCTGCAGGGACGTGCCCCGCTAGCTGTAGCGGGTGAAATGGAGGCGGAGGTTGGCGGCGTCTCCGAAGCCGGGTGTCGCTCCGTCCAGAACCCCTGCCTCACGTGTCATTCCCCAACACTGGGCCAGGCAACGGTTCGCTCATGTCACCCGAGCACGCTGGATCGAAGCCTGCTACTGGACGGCGACCGCGAGTTTCCCCAACGTCCCGGCGCGGAAATCGGCGATTGCCACAGGCACTTCGTCGAGGACGTAGGTGTGGGTGATCGGGACCCGCAGCCGGCCAGCCACAACATCGGCGGCGNNGCGAGACGGTCCAGGGCGTGGCTGTCCGGATTGGCCATCACCGCGGTCGCCGCCGGATGCTGGTCCACACCGTAGCCGACGGTTGAGGCCAGGCGCCCGCCGGAGACCAGCAGGGGGGTCAGCTGAGCGGCGTCGCCGGCAAGGTGAATGACGGCTGAGACGCCATCCGGAGCGATCGCTCGCAGTTGGGCAGCGAGGTCACCGTCGCGATCGAGAGTGTGGTGGGCACCGAGGCCCTGGACGAAGTCCGCCTCCTCACCCGGCCGAGCGGTGGCCACGACGGTGGCGCCGGCAGTCCGGGCGTACTGGATTGCCAGAGCGCCGACGCCGCCGGTCGCCCCGGAGATCAGGACGATGTCGCCCGGGGCGGGCGCCGCCGCAGCCAGCGCCGCCAGCGCGGCGGCACCGGCCAGACCGAGCGCACCGGCGGAGGCCGGGTCGAGACCCTCGGGCATCGGGGCTATCCCGTACGCCTCGCCGACCGTCACGTAGGTGGCGAAGCCTCCATCGCCGAGGTAGGGCTTCATGACCACGCCGAACACGGGGTCGCCGATGGCGAACCGTGAGACTCCCTCTCCGACTCGGGCCACGACGCCGGCGAAATCCTTGCCGAGCACCACGGGAAAACGGTGCTCCATCGCTCCCTTGAGCATGCCGGCGGCCACGGCGACGTCAAACCCGTTGATGGATGAGGCATGGACCTGGACGAGCACCTCCCCCGGACCCGGGTCCGGGCTCGGAATGTCGGCAAGGTGGGGTGTGGCTCCGTAGTCGTCAATGACGATGGCTCGCATCGCGGCTCCCTCTGGTCTCTGATGAAGGGCTACGGACGGACGACTGGGCCTCTCAACTCCGTATGTGGAGGCTTTCCTCCACTCTAGCATTCCGGAGGGTAGCCTCCGTTTCCGGCATGACCGGTGCGGGGCGACGCAACCCGCTCAGGCAATTTGGGAGCTGTCCGGGCCTTCGCATGCGAATCACCGCAAGCCCACCAAGAACCGGGCGGCAGGTTCGCATGCGCGTGGTACGCGATTATCTCCCCCGAGATCCCGGCCGAGCGTCGAATCAGAGCGTCGCCCGCGGAGCCCGGAGCCAGCCTTCGATCTCGGCGATCCAGCGGACCCCGGGCGGTCCCATGCCGGCTCCCGGGACCCCGAGGCGCTGGAGCACGCTCCGCCGCGGGCCCATGCGTACGATCCGCCGGTGGGGCAGGCCGGCGAGGCGCTGGACCTCGCGGAGCGCCCCGTCCTCGTCCTCGCAGACGCGGTCGACCAGACCGAGGGTCACCGCCTCGGTGCCGAGCCAGACCTCTCCGGTGGTCACCCGGGCGAGTTGCGCGTCGTCGAGGCCGCGGGCGTCAGCCACAGCCCCCGTGAAGCGGCGGAAGATGGCGTCGACCAGCGCCCGCTCCTTGCCCTGATCCTCTTCGGTGGGTTCGCGCCAGGGGGCTCCGAGGTCCTTGAACGGCCCTGTCTTGGTGACCTGCACGGAGGCGCCCAGCCGGCGCAGCGCCTCGACGGCGACGGGTCGCACCGAGATCACCCCGATGGAGCCGACGATCGCAGAGGGGAAGGCGAGGATGCGGCTGGCTCCGCAGGCCGCGAAATAGGCACCGGATGCCCCGGTGCTGCGAATCCAGGCGACCACCGGTTTCTCGCGCGCCAGCCGACGCACCCCCAGGTAGAGGGCTTCGGACTCGGTCGCGCTGCCACCGGGGGAGTCGATCTCGAGGAGGACGGCCCGCACCCTCGGGTTGCGGCGGGCATCGCCGAGCGTCCGCAGGGTCTCGTCGGTCCTGACCGCCCCGCCGATCACCCCGCGCAGGCTGATGACCGCGATCCGCCGGCGGTCGGCAGAGGCAACGAGCCGGCTCACCGCACGCCGTTCCTCGGGCATCACACCGATCCTACTGGATGCGAGGGCACGGCACCTCCGGAGGGCGGGCGCGGGGTCGAGATCTGAGTGCCGGTTCGGCTCGCCTGCCGGTCAGTGCTCGGCCGTGGTGCGCGCCCCCTCGGCGGCCGCGAGGGTGGCGGCACTGCCCGCCTCGGGATCACCGAAGACCAGCCCCATGACGTTGCCGTCGACCCAGATGCAGATCGTGCCCATGGCCACCGAATACACCATCAGCGGTCCGCAGTGGAAATCGACGCCGTTGGCACTGGAGACCGTTGCGGTGGCGAAGTCGAAGCTCATGACCCCGGTGTTGAAACCGACAACGGACTGGGTCAGGCGGGAGGCGGCCACCGGGTGATCAGCGCTCCCCATCGCCAGTTCGTAGGCCGGACCTGCGAAGGTCGCGGAACCGTACATCGCGTAGGCGGATCCAGTGACCCCCGAGGCACCGTCCATCTCGGACTTCATCTGGGAGCCGATCGCGGTCGTGGAGCTGCTGGTGACCTGCGGCAAGCCACCGAGCGTCGCCGGAGCGGACACGGTGTGCGTGCCCGAACCGAGGCCCTGGGACGACTCGCTGCTCAGGTAGAGGAAGGCGCCGGCCCCGACCAGGGCGACGAAGACCAGCAGGACGAGGGCGCGGAGGGCGGCGCGGGACCGCCCCACCCGGGGTGCGCTGGCGGCCGGCTGTGCCGGGTAGCCGTACCCCGGGTACGCCCCGAGACCAGCGTAGGCGCCGCCGGCAGAGGGCCCGCCGTTCGAGCCGGACGTGGCGGGGATAGGGGTCCATGTGGGGTACGGCGATGGCCTCTGCTCGCGAACGCCCCAGCCACGGCCGCCGGCATCCGGGGGAGCCGCCGGGAAGGAGGCGGGACTGGTCGCGGCTACGGCGGGCGGTGCGGGTGGGCTGGTGGTGGCGGGCATCGGCGGGGCAGCGGAGACGCGTGGGGCGGCGGCCAGCGCGGACCCCGCTCCCCCGTCGAGGTGGAACGCCATGGGAGGCCGGGGGGCCGGCGGCGGGACGGGGAGTGGCGAGGTCACGGGTGGCGAG
>PMYJ01000119.1 GCA_003170875.1 Candidatus Dormiibacterota bacterium
CGGGATGCGGTACACCGTGGGGATGCGCGCGGTCACCATCGCGGACGGGAGGATCACGGTCGCGGATCGGCCGGATCCGGTCCCTGGCACCGGTCAACTCCTGGTGAGAGTGTTGGCTGCCGGGCTGAACGGCGCCGACATGATGCAGTTGCGCGGGCTGTACCCAGCGCCACCCGGTGTGCCCGCCGACATCCCAGGGATGGAGCTTGCCGGGGAGGTGGTGGCCCTCGGAGAGGGATCGACCCGTTACCACCCCGGAGACCGGGTGATGTCCCTGGTCGGAGGCGGCGCCCAAGCGGAGCTCGCCATCGTCGACGAGAGCGTGGCGATGCCTGTGCCGGCGGCGCTCGACTGGCCGGCGGCCGGGGGGTTCCCTGAGGTCTTCACCACTGCCCATGACGCCCTCGCCTCGCAGTGCCAGCTCCAGAGTGGGGAGCGTCTCCTGGTCACCGGGGCGGCCGGCGGAGTGGGCACCGCGGCGGTGCAGATCGGCCTCGCGATCGGCGCCCGGGTGGTGGCCAGCGTCCGCCAGCCAGCCCTCCGCTCCGCGGTGGCGAAGCTGGGCGCGGAGGTCGTGGATCCGTCGGAGGCCGGAGAGCACGGCCCCTATGACGTGGTCCTGGAACTGGTGGGCGGGCCCAGCTTCGAGGCCAACCTACCCGCGCTCGCCATCGGAGGCCGGATGGCGGTGATCGGGGTGGGCGGAGGCCCCCGCGTCGCCCTGGACCTCCTCACCCTGATGGGCCGGCGTGCCCGCGTCATGGGCTCGACGCTCCGCAGCCGTTCCCTGGAGGAGAAGGCACTCACCGCGCGGCGGGTCGAGGCCGAACTGCTGCCGCTGGTGGAGACGGGCAGGCTCCGGGTGATCGTCGACGAGGTATTTGCCCTGGAGAGCGCCTCGGACGCCTACGCGCGCTTCCAGAGCGGGGGCAAGCTGGGCAAAATCGTGCTGATCTCGTGCGCTCTGGCGACAGGCGCGTAACGCCCGCCTCCAGCGCCAAAGTCAGACTACGATATCTGCGATGGACGAAGGCCAACCCGCCACCGGCGGACCCAAGCCAGAGACCTTGGCTCGCGAAGGAGTCAAGGTGGAGCCGGGCTCCACGGCGGACAAGTTCGCCGGTTGGACCCCGGGGGCCCACGACCTGATCCCGATCCTTCCGCGCGGCACCGCCCTCTTTGAGGGCATCCCGGCGCCCGCGATCGTGATCGAGGCGCTCGGGCCGGTGATCGGCGACGGCGCTCTCGTGAGCCGGCGATCCGGGTCGGTGGGGGTGATCCTGATCAAGGAGGCGGGCCTCTTCGAGGTGTACGCCTTCGAGGGTGGCAAGAGGCTCGAGGGCCAGAAGGCGCTCCAGCTCATCTCGAGCTGGACCGACGCCACCATGAGCGCTTATCAGCTGGACCGCATCGTCGTGGCAGTGGCGCCCTCCCTCTACCGGGGCACCCCCTGCTACGAGGACATCCGGCTCGAGTGGACCGACTGGAAGGGCCTGCTGGCCGACCTCTGCAGCCGTGACGGGCTGTTTGTCGTCGAACTGGACACGCCGATGGGCCGGGGGGTCACCCTGATCCTCGACGGACGCCAGGTGGCGACCTACACCGAGGCCCATCCGGAGCTCGGTCCCGAGGGCTTGCTGGATCCGCTGGCCGCGACCAAGCGGGGGACGATCTGGGTCCGTCGCGAGCCGGCGACCGCCCCGGCCGTCGTGAAGCCGATCGCAACTCCGGTGGCCAGCCCCGCTCCGAAGCCGCCCGAGCCGGCCCCGGCAGCTGAGGAGAAGGAGAAGCCGGCGGCGCCGACCCTCAAGCCAGCACCGATCAGCGTCGGTATCGACTGGTCGACGACGCCGCTCTGGCGCGCCGAGGCCGGGGGCGAGCCGCCCGCCGCGCCTGCTGCCGCGCCGCCCGCGCCCACCAACTCGCGCGCGGCGACCGCCCAGGCGGAGCCGTTCAACCCCTTCGAGGTGTTCGAGAATGGCGACGACGACGGGCACGCCACCCCGTCCGTCGCCGCGATGGCCGACGCGCTCAAGGAGGTGGCCCGACTTCGCCTCCAGCGCTCGTCTGTTAGAGTGGAAACCATGATCGACGAGGCGGTCGCCCAGCACCTGCCGCTGGAGACCCTCATCGACGACATCCGCGGCCTCGTGATCCGCGGCGTGATGCAGGCCACGCTCGACCAGGTTGCGGACGAGATGGCTGCGATGGTCTCCGCCCCGCCTCACTGATCCCAGTGGCGCGCTGATGTGGCGTTTCCGGGGGCGGCGTCTCGCCCTCGCGGTCGGCTGTCTGCTGGTGCTGGCCGGGGTCGGCATCACCGTGCACGGCCTGATGCAGCAGGCGAGCGTGCAGCAGGCTGTGGCGTCGCGCGGGCAGAACGACGTCAACGCCGTGAACAGCTGGCTGGCCGGGGCGGCATCGAGCAGCCCCTCGCCGACTGACGCGTCGACCACCCCCACGGCCGCCAGCACCTGCGGCGGAGGTGGGAGTGATTCGGACGCCTTTGCGCTCGTCGAGTTCACCGGCCTGCCCCAGGATGGATACGTCGGGGTGGCAGTGAACGGCGACTGGACGCAGCTCGACGACCGCTCGATGGTGCACTGGTATGGCAGCCCGGCGCCGGGTGGAGAGGGCAACGTGATCATCGCCTTTCACCGTGAGCCCGACTACCAGAACATCGAGCAACTGGCGGTGGGCGGGACGGTCACCATCCAGGACCGCAGTTGCCAGACGTACGTATACACGATCACGCAGCGATGGGACCTCGCGCCCAGT
>PMYJ01000147.1 GCA_003170875.1 Candidatus Dormiibacterota bacterium
GGCCGAGACGGCACTCAGGTCCAGCGGCGGCGCGGTAGGGCGAGCCAGGTGGAAACCCTGCCCGTGGGTCACTCCGCACTCCCGCACGGCCTCCAGCTCTGCCTCGCTCTCGATGCCCTCGGCGACCACCGTAGACCCAGTCTCTCGGGCGAAGGCCACCAGCGCCCCGGCCAGGGCGCGCCGACCTCGGCCGTGCTGAATGCCGCAGGTCACTGAGGTGTCGATCTTGATGATGTCGGGGTGCAGGAGGAGGAGCTGGCGCAGGCTCGTGTTCCCCGAGCCGGCGTTATCGACGGCGAGCCGCGCCCCCGCCTGCCGCAGAGGCTGCAGGATCCGGCTCACCGTCATGTGATCGAGGGTCATGGCCGCCTCGGACATCTCGATGACGATGCGAGAGAGTGAAGCGGCCTGCAACAGCCGTCGGGTCTCGGGTCGTCGCAGGGTGATCGGCGAGACGTTGAGGGAGAGGTAGACGTCCTCCGGGATCTCGTGCAGGACGCCGACCGCCGCCCGGATGGCGGCCGTCTCGAGCGCCTCGCGCATGCCGACGTCGGCGGCCTCCCGGAACCACTGCCGGGGCGAACCGCGCTCGAAGCGGGAGAGGGCCTCCACGCCGGCAACGCCGCCGGTGCTCAGGTCGACGATCGGCTGGAAGACGGCGATCACGCCGCGGTCGATCACGCTCCTCATCCGGGCGCGCAGCTGGCGCCGCCGCAGCTCGGCCTGATTGTCGCTGCCCAGCACCTGATCCAGCCCCTGGAAGGCCTCCTCCACGCTGGCGGGGGAGGTAGGCACCATGGTGCTGCGACCTGCAGCTCGGATGACCAGGCCTCTCGGGATGCNNCTCCGCCGTGCTCAGCCAGTCGTCCCCAGAGGGCGGCGTCCCTCGGCTTCCCCGGCTCCCTCTCAGCCACGCCATGCCCATCACCCCATGCCCGTGGTGACCGCGTATCGGTGATCACCACCTCACCCCCACCTTAGCCCCGCGCCGCGGTTCCGCCTGCGATGAGGCGATGACGGTGCTCAACCGTCGTTGTATCGGGCACATGCGACCGCCGAGGGCCTTTGTGGTGACCGCGTCAAGGGGCTGTTCAGGCTGACCGGCGTATCAACGACGAAAAATACGGCGCCGGCGGCTTTCCTCTCGGTCGGCCCTCGCAGCGCTCAGCGCTCTTGGGGCAGGCCTTGGGTGGTTCCGGGCCAGCTCAGCCGTTGGACGCCCTTAGAGATAATCTTGGCCTCCCGGCCTTGACTGGTGGTCGACCGACTGCTCGGCCGGGTGCCATTGGTCCGCCTTAGCCTCGAAGCAGCCCGGGAGACGGGGTGGATCCGTCGACCACGAATCCCATGGCACGCGTAGGCTTGGCGCATGAGTCGGCCTGTATCTCTCCGGGCCCATACGTGGTTGGGCCGCCCTGCCCATGATGGGATCGGATACAAGCTGATGCTTCGGCGCCCATGATCGCGGGGTACATCATCCGGTCGGCTCTGTTGCACGGGGGCACGCCTACTCTGTCCCGCTTCTCTTACGTAACAACTCGCCGAGGTCCTCTATGAGACG
Organism: Candidatus Dormiibacterota bacterium; assembly: GCA_003170875.1. Lineage (GTDB taxonomy): Bacteria > Chloroflexota > Dormibacteria > Aeolococcales > Aeolococcaceae > Changshengia. The sequence continues at coordinate 1,562 of PMYJ01000147.1, forward strand.
GTTCACGGCCACGCCCACCTTGCTGGCCGTCGGGTAGGCGTACCCGATCGCCTGACGCAATCGGAACAGTTGCTTCCTATCAGCGTCGTCAAGGCCCGGACCGCTGTACGGGGATGCCACGCCGCGCTATGAGCCATTCGCGCCTTCAGCGTGGTTTGGCGCGGCCCGCGTTCAGCGAAACGACCGATCTCCGGGCGGGGGCGTGCCGCGCTTCGCGAGGCGGTCCCGCCAGCCCATGACGTACTGGGCAAGCCGGCGTCGGAAGGTGGCGTCGCCCATTGTGCCCTTAGCGTAGTTGCAGCTGGGGCAGGAGACGACGAGGTTGCAGACCTCAGTCGTGCCGCCGCGGGAGTAGAGCACATGCCGGACCATTCAGCGGATCCCATCAACCCCATTAACCAAGGTCTTTAGTGACCTATCAGAAGGTGCTCCGCCATTACTTTCGTGAAACCCGTGTCAACGTCAGAAGACGATCACCGCGCGGCCGCGCAGGCCGCCTGCCTCCATCACTCGGTGCGCGTCGGCCGCGCACTCCGGCGGATAGGTGCCAGCGACCCGCAGCTGCAGCCGCCCGCGCGAGGCGAGCCGGCGCAGCTCGTCGAGCCACGCGGTCCGCTCCAGCACGGTACTCACCCAGACCCGCCGGATCTCGATTCCCCGCTCGGGCTCACCGTCTGACCAGCCCCGGACGACGGCCATCACACCCGCGTCGTGGAGCGCAGGGAAGGCAGCGCGGCCGAGTAGCGCCGTGTCAAGGAAGCCATCGACGCCGCCCAGCGTCTCGGCGCGGACCGCGGCCGGAAAGCCGTCACCTCGAACAAGGACGGCGTCGGCGCCGAAGCTGCGGACAAGCGGCTGGTCCTCCGGCTTCGCGTCCGCGAGAACGCGCAGGCCGCGCTCCTTCGCGAGTGGGATTGCGTACGAGGCGAGCAGGCCCGCGCCGCCGCTCACGGCGAGCGTCTGCCCCGGGTGCAGGTCAAGCAACTCGAGCGCGAGCAGCGCGGTCAGCCCGTTCATCGGTAGGGTCGCGGCCTGTTCGAGCGTCGCGCTATTGGGAACCGGCACGACCGAGACGGCCGGGGCGACCAGCAACTCCGCCTGCGCACCGCCCTCAGGCCGACGCGGCGATACCGCCACCATGACCCGATCACCCGGCGTCAGGCGGTCGACGCTTTCGCCGACCAACTCGACCGTGCCGGCCGCGTCCATTCCCGGCACCCAGGGCGCGGGAAGATCCTCGACCCCGCGCTCGCGCAGACCGATGTCGGTCGGGTTGACCGCGGCAGCATGGACGGCAAGCCGTATCTCCCCTGGCCCCGGCTCCCGCACCGGGCGTTCGATGACCTCCAGCACCTCGGTGCCGCCGGGTCTCGTGATCCCGACCGCACGCGCCGTCGTCGCCATGGAATAAGCGTACGCGGAAGCTCTGCCCTCGCGGCGTCACCAGCACGCCGCCGGCGACTCAGCTCCGATAGCCCTGCCTCTCCCATGACGATGCCCACTGGATGAGCCGGGCCGTCCTGGTGCAACCCCGTGGAAGGCCTGATGTTGGGCCAGCGCGCACACCGACATCCTCGTCCGCGACGACGCCGGTATCGACGGTCCGGGGGACCTTGCGGGCAAGCGCATCGGCATCCCCGAGTACCAGCAGACCGGCGCCTTGTGGGTGCGGGCCGCCCTCCAGCACGAGTTCGGCGTCAGCCCCGGGCAAATGGAGTGGTGGATGGGCAGATCCAGGGACTTCAGCCACGCTGCTGCGACAGGCTCCGGGTTCCCGGCGGGCGTCACGGTGCACCATGTGCCCGCCGGCAACGATTTGGGCTCAATGAACCTGCGCGGGGACCTGGATGCTCTCGGGATGTACGTCCGCGGTACCATCGTGGACCGCTCGAGCGCGGACCTGGAGCACGACCCCCGTGTGCGCAAGCTCTTCCCGGACCCGGTGGCCGAATGGATCCGCTACATAGCGAAGACCGGCATCTACCCAATCAACCACACCCTTGTAGTACGTCGTAGCGCTCGTGGAGCGCTACCCGTGGTTGCCACAGAATCTCTACGATGCCTTCGTCGAGTCCAAGCGTTCCGGCGAGGCACAGCTACGGGCCGACGCCTTCGACTACGTCGCACCGGGCGCCATGACCGTCTCGGCGGGCGACCCGATGCCTTACGGGTTCAAGGCAAATGGGCACTTCCTGGAGGCCCTCCGGCAGTACTCGCTCGAGCAGGGCCTGACAACGCGCCTAGTGGTCCGTCGTCGATTTGATCTGGTGGAGGGTGGCGCGCCCGCGCTGGACCTTCTCGATGATCTCGGCGGCGGGTCTGTGCCACACGAATGGCTTGGGATCGTCATTCCAATATTCGACCCACTTCTCGATCGCTGCGATCAGATCCGGAACGCTGGTGAAGACACCGCGGCGTAGCCGCTTGTCGGTGAGTTCTTTGAACCACCGCTCGACCAGGTTGACCCAAGAGCTCGAGGTGGGCGTGAAGTTGAGGTGCCAGCGCTTCCGGCGAGGGGTGGCCGAGCCACTCGGAGATCTCCGGGGCCTTGTGCGCGGAGAGATTGTCGAAGACGACGTGGATCTCGAGTCCTCGCGCCACGCTGGCGTCGATTCGCTGGAAGAACTTGAGGACATCGGCTGTCGGATCGGCCTCAAGATGCCGTGCTGGAAGCCGGGGGCACCCCGCCGGCGTTCCACCGCTTGGCGATGTCGGTCACCCCTCAGTGAGCTTCGGAGCGACGGGTGCCGAGGAGAAGCGCACCTCGAGCCGGGTGGTCAGGAGCACCTTCCGCGGCGGCCGGTCGGGTGAGTGGATGACGTCCATCAGCAGCCGTGCCATCTCCCGTCCCATCTCCTCGATGGGCTGGCGGACACTGGTGAGCGGCGGCTGGAGCGCGGCGGCCATGGGGTCGTCGTCGTAGCCCACCAGCGCCACGTCCTCGGGGACCCGCCGTCCGGCCTCGGCGAGCGCCTGGAGGACGCCCACCGCCATCAGGTCGGAGGCGACGAACACGGCGTCGAGCCGGGGGCGCTTGATGAGCAGGAACCGGATCGCCCGGGCACCACCATCACTGGTGAAATCGGCCGCCTCGATCAGGGCATCGTCGGCGGGAAGACCGGCGGCCTGGAGCCCCTGCCGGTAGCCGGCGAGCCGGTCCTGCCCGGCGGACACATCCCTGCGCCCGGTGACAGTGGCGATCGTCCGCCGTCCCCCGGCGACGAGGTGGGCGACGGCGTGAGCAGCCCCGGCCACGTTGTCGACGTCGACGTGGTTGAACCGGTCCGCCTCGGTCGGGCGGCCGCCGATGACGACGGGGATGCCCCGGGAGGCGAGCCGCCCCGGGAGCGGATGAGAGCTGGGCAGCGAGACCAGCAGGGCGCCATCGACGTGGCCGGCGGCGACATAGCGCTCCACCCGGTCGGAATCGGGCGCCGACTGCGGCGCCAGCAGGATCAGCTGCATGTCGCGCGAGTTGAGGATGTCGCCCAGACCGCGGAGGAGCCGGGGGATGAACGGGTCACCGAAGAGGAGGGTGGTGGGCTCGAAGACCACCAGCGCGACCGCATCGCTGCGCCCAGTGGAGAGGGCGCGTCCCGCCTGGTTGGGGACGTAACCGAGCTTGCTCGCCGCCCGCTCGACGGCCCGCCGGGCGTCGGGGCTCACTCGAGGGTCGGAGGTGAGGACCCGGGACGCCGTCGACCGTGAGACGCCCGCCGCCTGCGCCACTTCGTCGAGGGTCACCTTGGTGCCGAGAAAATCCTTCATGGGGAGCGGTTCGACACTATAGAGACGGCTCAGATGGAGTGTCAATCAGTAGCCCGGCGCGCCGTGCCCTGCACCCGCAGCCCGATCCGAGGTTCAGCCCGCAGCGGCCGCGGCGGTCCTGCGCATGAGGGGCATCTTCGGCGGAGACGACGGCATCCCGTCCTCTCCGTGGATCGCCGCCAGCAGCACACCGATGTCCAAGCCCTTGATGACGAAGGCGACATCTGTCCCTTGGGCGGTGCGTACGAGGATCGATACCCCTCCTGAGTATCGCTCGACGTCCCCCGCACCCGCGTCCCAGGCCATCCGGAACAGACTCCGGCTGACCGTGTTCGCGACGGGGAGGGTCGAGACCACAGGGCCGCGACGGGCAGTCCCCAAGCCGTCACCGTATGGTTAGGCGGAATGGTTCAGGGTTTCGCCTAGCCTAGGCGGGAAGCATCCTCTGCATCCCGAGGTATCCCTCACCCGATGTCGCTCAGGCTGGCCGGCGGCACCGCTAGTCCGCCCTTACCTTCCCTTTCCCCCGCGGCACAGGAGACCGCCTGGCATTTCGAGCGGTTCCTGATCACGCTCACGGCGGCCGCCGCGCCGTTGATGGTCGCGTGCTGGCTCTTCTTGCCGAGCCGCGCGCCCGTGGTTGCCTTGACCTCCCAGCTGATCGTCCCCCTCTACATCGTCCTCGCCGGGATAGCCGTCCTTCGCCGATCTCCACTGCTGACTCGGGCATGGTTCCAGCTTGTCCTCTTCACTCTTCAGGCCGCCCTGACCTTCCTCCAGATCTGGGCGTACGAGCGGCCGGATAGTCCCCTGTGGATCGCCTTCCTGCCCGTACTGCTTCTGGCGGCGGCAAGGTGGGAGTTCCAGGGGGTGTGGTTGGCCCTGGCGTGTTTCTGCGTGGACAGGATCGTGACCGTGGTCAGCTTCCGCGGTCTCGCCGCCCCCCAGCTGGGCGAGCAGCTCATAGTGGAATTCGCAGTGACGGCGCTCCTCGGGGTGACGTTCGGGTTCCTCTTCCATGAGCACGCGCGCCATCAGCAGCGGCTGCAGGCATCAACCGCCAGCCTCACCGCCATTCTCGACAACGTGGGCGAGGCGGTGCTCACGGTGAACGACACCGGCCACATTGCCTCCGCCAACCGGGCCGCGGGAGCGCTGTTCGGCTACGATCCGGCAGCGCTTAGGAACTGTACGATCGATCAGCTGCTGACCTCCGCTGAGATAACCATCGATCAGCTTGTCCGTAATGGCGGACGCTCGCACTGCAACGACGTCAGCACGTATCGCCAAGACGGAACCACCTTTGTCGCGGAGGTGGTGGCCACCCTCGTCGTTGG
>PMYJ01000254.1:0-4767 GCA_003170875.1 Candidatus Dormiibacterota bacterium
GCGCCCTCGCCGTCCTCCTCCGGGTCGGCTTCGACACCGTCGCTCACGAGCGTCCGGTGCACTCCGGCCAGCTGGCTGTAGTAGCGCCAGCGCTCGGTGGCATCGCGCTCCAGGAGCTTCATCAGCTCACGGGAACGTTCCGGATCGCTGCGGGCGAGGGACGAGAAGCGCACCTCGGATTTGACGAACTCGGCGACCGGGATGGAGGGCTCGCGCGAGTCGAGCGTGAGCGGCTGGCCGGCCTCCTCCACGGTGGGATGGAAGCGGTAGAGCGGCCAGTAGCCGGAGCGCACCGCATCCTTCTGGTGGGTCATGGAGGTCGACATCTCGATGCCGTGCGCGATGCAGGTCGAGTAGGCGATCACCAGCGACGGTCCGGGCCACGCGTCCGCCTCCATGAGCGCCTTGATGGTCTGGACGTCGTTGGCCCCGATGGCGATCTGCGCCACGTAGACGTTGCCGTAGGCGCGACCGATGGCGCCCAGGTCCTTCTTGGGAGTGCTCTTGCCGGAGGCCGCGAAGCGGGCGACGGCGCCGCGCTGGGTGGCCTTAGAGGCCTGCCCGCCGGTGTTGGAGTAGACCTCGGTGTCGAGCACCAGGACGTTGATGTCGCGACCGGAGGCGAGCACGTGGTCCAGCCCGCCGAAGCCGATGTCGTACGCCCAGCCGTCGCCGCCGACGATCCAGACCGACTTGCGGACGAGGCTGTCCGCGAGCACGTTCAGTTGACCCGCCTGCCGTGCGAGGGTGTTGCCCGCGGGGCTCAGGGTGGCGAGGCGCTGCTTGAGCGAGGCGACCCGCTCGCGCTGGGCGAAGACCGCCTCCTCGTCCGCCTGGGTGGCGCCGAGGATGGCGTCCGCCAGGGGCTCGCCGACCGCCGCCGAGAGTCCGTGCAGCAGTGACCGGGCGGCCCGCTGCTGGGCCTCCAGGCCAATGCGGATGCCGAGGCCGAACTCGGCGTTGTCCTCGAAGAGCGAGTTTGCCCAGGCCGGGCCGCGCCCCTGCCGGTTGGCGGCCCACGGCGTGGTCGGAAGGTTGCCACCGTAGATCGAGGAGCAGCCGGTCGCGTTGGCGACCAGCAGGCGATCGCCGAAGAGCTGGGAGATGAGCTTCAGGTACGGGGTCTCGCCGCATCCGGCACACGCCCCCGAGAACTCGAAGAGGGGCTCGAGCACGGCGGCGCCCTTGACGGTGTTGTGGGCGAGCAGGCTCCGGTCCAGCTCCGGGATCGACTGGAAGAAGTCCCACCGGGTGCGCTCGACATCGCGATGCTCGAGGACGGGCTCGAGGTTGAGCGACTTGTGCCGGGCCTCGGTCTTGGAGCGCGCGGGGCAGACCTCCACGCAGAGGCCACAGCCGGTGCAGTCGTCGGGCGCGACCTGGATGGTCAGCAGGTGGCCGGCCAGCTCCTTGGAGCGGAAGGGCTTGGAGGGGAACTCGGCGGGAGCCTCCGCCAGCGCCTCGGGGGCATAGACCTTCATCCGGACGGCCGCGTGCGGGCAGACGATCGCGCACTTGCCGCAGTCGCTGCAGATGGCGGCGTCCCAGATCGGGATCTCGGTCGCGATCGCGCGCTTCTCGTAGCGCGCGGTGCCGGACGGGAACCTCCCGTCGGCCGGCATCGCCGAAACGGGCAGTGTCTCGCCCCGGTCGGCGATCAGGACCGACGTGACCTCGCGCACGAAACGGGGCGCGTCGCGGAAGTCGCGAACCATGCCGGAGCCGTCCGCCCCGCCGGCCACCACCTGGGAGGGCATCACCCGGGTGAGCCCGGCCAGCGCGGAGTCGATGGCGGCGATGTTGTGATCCACCACGGTCTGGCCGCGGCGCCCGTAGGTCTTGACCACCGCCCCCTTGATGTCGGCGATGGCCTCGTCCACGGGCAGGACCTTGGAGAGTGCGAAGAAACAGACCTGCATCACGGTGTTGATGCGGGTCCCCAGATGCGCCTCCGAGGCGATGCGCTGCGCATCCACCACCCAGAGCTCGATCTGCTTCTCCACCAGGGTGCGCCGCACCGTCTCGGGCAGCCGCTCCCAGACCTCGTCGACCGGATACGGGGAGTTGAGCAGGAAGGTCGCGCCCGGCTTGGCCCACTCCAGGACGTTGACCCGGTCGAGCAGGCCCTGCGCGTGGCAGGCGACGAAGTCGGCGGCGGTGACCAGGTAGGTGGAGCGGATCGGCTGCGGGCCGAAGCGGAGGTGGGAGACGGTCATCGAGCCCGACTTCTTGGAGTCGTAGACGAAGTAGCCCTGGACGTGAGCGCCGGTCCCGTCGGAGATGATCTTTGCGCTGTTCTTGTTGGCCCCGACCGTGCCGTCGGCACCGAGCCCGAAGAACATCGCCTGCAGCTCGCCCTCGGGGCGGGGGGCGGTGAACTCCGGATCCCAGGCCAGGCTGGAGAGGCTCACGTCATCGTTGACTCCGACGGCGAAGTGGCGGCGGGGCTTCGGGCTGGCCAGCTCGTCGAAGACCGCCTTGGCCATCCCCGGCGTGAACTCCTTGGAGGAGAGCCCGTAGCGCCCACCCACGACGAGCGGCGCGGCGGTGAAGGGCGGGTTCTCGGAGTCCATCGCCTCGTCGAGCGCGGCCCGCGCGTCGAGGTAGAGAGGCTCGCCGACCCCGCCCGGCTCCTTGGTCCGGTCCAGGACCGCGATGCTCTTCACGGTGCGCGGCAGGGCCGCGACCAGCTCCGCGCTCGGGAAGGGACGGTAGAGGTGGATCTTCAGCATCCCGACCCGCTCGCCGCGTGCCCGCAGCACCTCGACCGTCTCCTCGACGGCACCGCAGCCGGAGCCCATCAGCACCACCACGCGGTCGGCGTCGGGAGCTCCCACGTAATCGACCAGCCCGTAGCGCCGTCCGGTACGCTGGGCCAGCTCTTCCATGGCATGGGCGACGATGCCCGGGATCTCACGGTAAAAGGGGCTCGCCGCCTCGCGGCCCTGGAAGAAGACGTCCGGGTTCTGCGCCGTGCCACGCACGTCCGGGTGGTCCGGGCTCATGCCCCGGAGGCGCGCTTCCTCGATGGCCTGCATGTCTATCAGCGCGGCCAGGTCGTCGTTGTCCAGCGGGGTGACGCTGGCGAGCTCGTGCGAGGTGCGGAAGCCGTCGAAGAAGTGGAGGAAGGGCACCCGCGAGGTGAGGGTGGCGGCGTGGGCGACGAGGGCGAGGTCCTGCGCCTCCTGCACGGTCGCGGAGCAGAGCATCGCCCAGCCGGTGGAGCGCACCGCCATCACATCGGAGTGGTCGCCGAAGATGGAGAGCGCGTGGGTGGCCAGGCTGCGGGCCGCGACATGGATCACCGCGGGCAGCAGCTCGCCGGCGATCTTGAACATGTTGGGGACCATCAGCAGCAGCCCCTGCGAAGCGGTGAAGGTGGTCGCCAGCGTGCCCTTCTGGAGGGCGCCGTGCAGGGCACCGGCGGCACCGGCCTCGGACTGCATCTCGACGATGTCGGGGACCTCGCCGAAGAGGTTGGGGACTCCAGCGGCGGCCCAATCGTCGGCGTGCTCGCCCATCGGAGAGGATGGCGTGATCGGGTACAGCGAAATGACTTCGGAGAGGGCATAGGCCACGCGGGCGGCGGCCTCGTTGCCATCGATGCAGATGCGCGCGGATCTAGTCAAAGTTGGGTGTCACCTCCGCCGCACGAGCCGCTGCGAAGCGACCCCGTTGCCTGGATTTCGGACCTCACGAGTCAATCAGAAACGTAGCCGCGGCGACAGGGTCGAGAGACGTCAGTTAGCGCGGACCAAAGGTCCTCACCACGCGCGCTGCAGCGGCCCGAAAACGCCGCGTCGGCAGGGCCGGGAGGACCCTGAACGGAGGGACTACGGAGCCCGCGGTCCCTTCTTGACGGGCTGAAAGCCCGTATCCGTCAAGTGCCATTCGGCCCTAATGGCCCCGCTCGAAAGGCCGGCCATGGCCCTGCGTGTCAGGACGAATTGGCCCTGGTTGCCGATGCTATGCGCCGCGCGAGCCGGGAACATTGAGGCGAGTGAGTACCGTCAGCGACGAGACCCATGGCCGCCACGGCTGGCTGCGCCAGGTCCGCATCATCCAGGGGGGGATGGGAGTCGCCATCTCGGGATGGCGGCTCGCACGCACGGTCGCCTCGCACCGCGGCTGCATGGGGGTCGTTTCGGGCACGGCGCTCGACAGCGTGGTGGCGCGCCGGCTCCAGGACGGCGACACCGGCGGTCACCTCCGCCGCGCGATCGAGGCGTTCCCCGACCAGGGAGTGGCCGGGCGCGTGCTGGACCGCTTCTTCGTTCCGATGGGCAAGAAGGCGGCGACCCCGTACCGCCGGGTGGGGATGCAGACCCACGTGGAGCGGCCCCTGGTGCGCGACCTCACCGTCCTCGCCGCCTTCGTCGAGGTGGTCCTGGCCCGCGAGGGGCACCGGGGCCGGGTGGGGATCAACCTGCTGACCAAGGTCAAGGCGCCGACCCTGCCGACCCTCTACGGGGCCATGCTCGCCGGGGTCGACTGCATCCTGATGGGCGCCGGCATCCCCCGCGAGATCCCCGGCGTCCTCGACGCCTTCGCCGAGGGCCGGGGCGCCAGCCTGCGCCTCCTCGACGGTCCCACCACCGACGAGCCGGCGCCGATGCTCCGCTTTGACCCCGAGGGCGTCGGCTACGGCGCGGCCCTGCTCTCCCGTCCCGCCTTCCTCCCCATCGTCTCCGCGGACTCGCTGGCAGCCATGCTGCTGCGGCGCTCGACCGGCAGCGTCGAGGGCTTCATCGTCGAGGGCCCGCTGGC
>PMYJ01000254.1:4791-22309 GCA_003170875.1 Candidatus Dormiibacterota bacterium
GCGCGGGAGGCGGGAGCCACCGGGATCCAGCTGGGCACCCTCTTCGCCTTCTCCCGAGAGTCGGGCATGGACCCCGAACTGCGCGTCAAGATCATCCGCGACGCCCGCGAGGGTGGGGCCGAGGTCCGCACCGATCCCCGCGCCTCCTCGACGGGGTATCCCTTCAAGGTGGTCCAGGTCGAGGGCAGCGTCGCGGTACCCGAGGTGTACGAGGCGCGGCCCCGAGTGTGCGACAACGGCTACCTCCGCGAGCCGGTGTCGACCGGTGGGGGCTCGATCGCCTACCGCTGCGCGGCCGAGCCGGTGGCGGCCTACGTCGCCAAGGGGGGCTCGGAGGAGGACACGGCCGGACGGCGCTGCCTCTGCAACGGCCTGCTGGCGACCTGCGGCCACCCCCAGGTACAGAAGGACGGCACGGTCGAGCCGCCGATCGTCACGAGCGGTGACGACCTGGGCCGGCTGGTCGGCCTCCTCCCCGCCGACCGGGACGACTACGGCGCCGACGACGTCATCCGCTACCTGACGGGCGCCGCCTCGGCGCTCTGACCCGGGCCGCCAAGGCGGCGGAAGCGGGGAGCCCCCTATCCTCGGAAGCGTGGCCGCCGTCAGCTGGGCCGGCTTCGCCGCCGGCATCGCCATCCTCCTGCTCACCGCGGCGAGCGTCTTCGGGACGCTGGTCGTCCCCCGGGCCACCGCGCCCCGGCTGACGGTGCTGATCACCGGCGCGGTCCGGCGGTGCTTCCTGCTGGTCACCGACCGGGTGGACGACTACCTGGCCCGGGATCGGATCGAGGCCCTGAACGGCCCGGCCCTCCTGATCGGCCTTCTGGTGGCCTGGGTCGGCCTCGTCTTTCTCGGCTACACGCTCCTCTTCTGGCCCTTCGTGGGCAGCTTCGGCAGCGCGCTCCAGATCACCGGGTCGTCGATGTTCACGCTCGGCTTCGAGACCCCCCGGGGCACCGCCCCGGTCGCGCTCGCCTTCCTCTGCGCCATGAGCGGTCTGGTGATCGTCGCCCTCCAGATCGCCTACCTGCCAACGCTCTATGCCGCGTTCAACCGCCGGGAGACGCTCGTGACCATGCTCGCGTTCCTGGGCGGCGTCCCGGCCTGGGGCCCGGAGGTCCTCATCCGCCACGAGTTGATCGACAACAAGGAGCGGCTCGGGTGGTTCTACGAGCGCTGGACGGAGTGGGCCGCGGATGTCTCCGAGTCCCACACCACCTACCCGCAGCTCCTCTACTTCCGCTCCCCCAAGGCCCTCCGCTCCTGGGTCGTCGGACTGCTCGCGGTCATGGATGCGGCGGCGCTCCAGCTCAGCCTCTCGCCGATCACGACGCCGGCGTCGGCCCGCCCGCTCCTGCGCATGGGCTACGTGGCCCTGCGCGATCTGGCCGAGACGCTGGGGATCACCGTCGATCCCGACCCCGACCCCGCGGACCCCATCCAGCTCTCCCGCGCCGAGTTCGATGATGCCGTCGAGCGGCTGCGCTCGGTCGGGTGGAAGCTCGAGAGAGGCCAGGACGAGGCCTGGAAGCACTTCCACGGCTGGCGGGTCAACTACGAGGCCGCCGCCTACGGGCTCGCCCTCTGGCTCGACGCGCCGCCGGCACTCTGGTCGGGCCCGCGCCGCAAGGGGCGCAACCAGGTGATCAGCCCTGCCCGCCCCTCCCACCGCGTCCCGCTGGAGGGTGAGAAGGAGAAGCTGCTGCAGGCCGGCGTCAAGCGCCGCGCCGCGCGACGCGCCGCCGAGCACGAGCTCCACGCCCACCACGATGAGGAGACGGGAACCCCGAGGTCGTAGCACACGAGGGGCCAACGGCCCAATCGGGTGGTGACCCTCGCCCCTATCCCCATCCGTCCCGGCCGGAGATGCTGCGATGCATGATGGTGTCCGATTTCGTCCAGATCGACCGGCCGTTCACCGCCGTGCGTGACGAGCTGGTGGCCTCCGGGCCGGCCTGGCTCGGAGAGTCGCTGGTCGCCGCCTACGAGGAGGGTGAGCAGCTCTCGCTCCGGGTCATCTCGTCGATCGGGCCGATCCGGGTCGGTAAGCGGGTCTGGGCGGAGCTGGACGCGATGGTGGTGAAGCCCGACCGGGTCACGCAGCCGCTGCGCTGGAGAGCGTCGGGGGCCACCGGCCTCTTCCCCGCCATGGTGGCCGAGCTGGAGTTCACCCCGATGGGGACGTCCATGACCTCGATCAGCTTCATGGGTCGCTACGTGCCGCCGCTGGGGCCGCTCGGGCGGGAGGTGGACCGGATGCTTCTCCACCGGCTGGCCGAGGCCAGCGTGCGCGCCCTCCTCTCCCGGGTCGTCGAGCGATTCTCCGACGGCGCCGCTCAGGCGCGAGTGCGAGTCGCCGGTGCATCACGGGCGGTCGGGTGACCGGCGGGTGATGCCCGGGGCGGACACATCGCCGGACCTCCGCCTGGCGGAGCCCTCTGCACCCGGACGCACGGACGCTCGAGGCCACGGTGACGGTGCTCCGAGGAGTTTCCCACGCAGCCGGACGCACGGGAGATCTCACGGGGTCAGCCCGTTGCCCCTGCGGACGGTCGCGATCGACCGCTACCTGGAGACGATTTTCTGCATCGCCGCCGAGGACGAGCCGGTCCGGCCGAGTCGGATCGCCCAGTGGCTCGGGGTGAAGGCCCCCACCGTGAGCATCGGGCTACGCCGGCTCCGGGCCGGAGGCTGGATCCAGACCGAGCTGGACCGGCGCGTCACCCTCACCGCCGCGGGCAGCGACGCCGCCGAGGCCATCGTCCGCCGCCACCGGCTGGCCGAATGCTGGCTCACCGACCTGCTCGGACTGGACTGGGCGAGCGCTCACCTGGAGGCGACCCGCCTCTCCGCCTCGCTCTCCGACACCGTCCTCGCCCGGCTCGACATCTCCCTCGGCGAGCCGAGGACCTGCCCGCACGGTCACACCATCCCCGGCCGGACGGCCCCCTACGGGGAGTTGGTCGCGCTCGCCGACCTCCGTCCCGGCGCGGTGGCGGCGGTCCGCCGCATCTCGGAGATCATCGAGCACGAATCCTTCGAACTCCTCCGCACGCTCGCGGCCGCGGGGGTGCGCACCGGGGTCGAGGTCACGGTCGAGCCCGGCGGGAGCGCGGATGAGATCACCCTGGCCGTGGGTGGCCGGCAGCACGCGATCGCCCTCGCCCCCGGGACCGCGCGGATGATCTGGGTGGAGGTCGTGGGACCTTCGACAAGGTCCGCTCGGGATGGCCACCCGTGGGCGGAGTGAGCGGCCGCCGGGGATAGGGCGCGGGGGCGTCCGCGGCACGGGGCGGAACCGCGCCGGCGCCCGGCCGGCGCCAGGTCGCTGTCAGGGTTGGCCCGAACATCATCGCCGTACGGGCCCGGAGACCACCGTCCAGAGGGAGGCCCGAGACATCGGTGGAAAGGGGCCGTTGGGCTCTGGTGCGCGGGAGACGCAGGGGCCACCCTGGGATGCCTTAGGAGGATCGGCTTGATGCGCACCGCGATCGTGTACGAGGGGACGCAGGGCAGCAGCGCGGCCGTGGCCCGGATCATCGCCGCCGAAGCCGCCGTGCACGGCCCGGTCATCGTCGGAGAGGTGCACGAGATCCCGCTGGCCGAGCTCGACGGTGTCGAGTTCTTGGTCGTGGGCGGCCCGACCCACCACTGGGAGGATTGGGCCGACGTGGCCCGGACCCCGAGCGCGGCCCACGTGCTGCGCGACTTCCACCCGCCGACCGGCGGGGTGCGGGGTTGGCTGGACCACCTCCCGGTGCGGCCGAGCTTCTCCGCCGCCACCTATGACACCCGGGAGCCGGGTCTGCGCGTGCTCAACGGAACCGCCGCCCTCGCCCTCTACCGCGCCCTCCGCCGCCGGGGCTGCCACCTGGTCACCCGCCCGGCGAGCTTCCTGGTCAAGCCCGGTCAGGTGTCGGAGCTGATGGAGGGCGAGCAGGAGCGGGCGAGCAGCTGGGCGGTGCAGGTCTTCCGGCGGGCCGAGCACCACCACCCGGTCCGGGTCGGCTGAGGCTTCCCGAAGCAAGCGCCCCCGACTTTGGTGGCCCAGCTACGGGACGCCCATCCCGTGGCCCATTCCGCGCCGTACTTCGCGCGCGATCCTCGGCAGGCGGCCTCGGAACACGATGGCTTCCCGGCGGCCCGGTGGCCTTGCGGCCCTGCGATACTAGACAAGACGAGACGTCTCGTCTAGTATCGTATTATTGTCTACAACCAAAGCCGGAACGCCGGCGGTCAGCGCGACCCACGGGGAGGGTGCACGTGAGCGGATCCTCGGGGCGGCCCAGCGCTCCCTGAGCGCCGGGGGGCTGCCGCCGCTCTCTGCGCTCGCGAGCGAGGCGGGCGTCTCCCGGACCACCCTGTACCGTCTCGTCGCGTCGCGAGGCGAGCTGCTCCGGCTCCTGGAGGTGGAGCCCGACCCCAGCGCTCGTGATCGGGTGCTGGCCGAGGCCGTGACGCTCTTCGGTGCCCATGGCCTGGCGGGTCTCTCCATGGATGAGCTGGCCGACCACGCCGGCGTATCCCGTGCCAGCCTGTACCGGCTCTTCCCCGGCAAGGCTGCGGTCTTCCGGGAGGTGGTGCGCGTCTACGCCCCGTTCGTCCCCGTCGCGCTCGCCTTCACCGAGCACGCAGGCGACCCTCCGGAGCGGCTCCTGCCCGCGATCGCCCAGGCCCTGCTCCGCAGCGCGCAGGGGCACGTGGGACTCGTCCGCACCCTGCTCGTCGAGGTCTCGGGGCCGGACGTCGACGCCGAGCTCGCACGCCAGCTCGCGCTTTCCGAGACGGTCGCCCCGCTGGCCAGGTATCTGACGGCGCAGATGGCGGAGGGCCGGCTGCGGCGGATGGATCCGGTGCTCGCGCTCATGGCCTTCGTCGGCCCGCTGATCATGCACCTGATCACCCGGGAGCTCGTGGAGCGGGCCTTTGGTTTCGACGCCCCGCTGGAGACGGTCGCCAATGAGCTGTCATCCGCATGGCTGCGAGCGATGAAGCCCGACGGGGAGACGCGGTGATCAGAGCTCAGCCGGTGGCAGTCTCTGTCGAAGGCCTGACCAAAGCCTATGGGACGATCCGCGCCCTGGACGGCGTCTCGCTCACCGTCGGAGCCGGGGAGATCTACGGCCTGCTCGGTCCCAACGGCGCGGGCAAGACCACCCTGATCCGATCGCTGGTCGGGCTGGTCAACCCGGACGCGGGAACCGTCACGGTGCTCGGCCGCCGTCTGCCCGACCGTACCGTCCTGGCCGAGGTCGGATACATGCCGCAGGCGCCGGCCCTCTACGCCGACCTCACCGTGGAGGAGAACGTCCGCTTCTTCGCCTCAGTGCACGATCTCGACCGGCGCACCGGCGCCCAGAGCGCCGTCGACGCGCTGGAGCTCGTCGACCTCACGTCGCGGCGGCGCTCCGTGGTGGCCACGCTGAGCGGGGGGATGCGCCAGCGCGTCTCACTGGCCTGCGCGCTGGTCCACCGGCCGCGCCTGCTGCTTCTCGACGAGCCGACGGTCGGGGTCGATCCGCAGCTACGCGCCGAGCTGTGGCAGCGGTTCACCACGATGTCGGGCGAGGGCACGACCATCATCGTCTCCAGCCACGTCATGGACGAGGCGGAGCGCTGCGGACGCCTGGGGCTCGTGCGCTTTGGCCGGATGCTCGCCGAGGGCACCTCCGCGGAGCTGCGGCGGCTGGCCGGCGTCGAGCGGCTCGAGGACGCCTTCCTGGTGCTCTCGGAGAGCAAGTCGTGAACGGGCGCCGCGCCGGCGCGATCAGCCTCCGGATCCTCCAGCAGTTCCGCCACGACCGGCGCACCCTGATGCTCCTCTTCGGCGCGCCGATCATCCTGCTCGGCCTCTTCTACTTCCTGACCGGCGGCGGCTCCAGCCTTCCCGCGGTCGACGTGGTCAACCTCGACCGTGGCCCGCTGGGCGCGGTCCTCGCCGCCGACCTCGGCCGGTCCACCGAGATCAGCGTCACCCCGACCACGGAGGCCCAGGCGGCGAGCGACCTGAGCGCCGACACAGTGGCCGCCTACGTCGTCCTGCCAGCCGACCTCTCGGCACGCGCTCTGAGCGACGATGTGATCGCTCCGACGGTCCATCTGGAGGGCACCCAGCCCGCTCTCACCCAGCCGGTGCTGCTGGCCCTCGACCAATCGGTGACACGTGCCTCCCGCAGCCTGGCAGCCGCGGAGGGAATGCGGGTGCCGGCGCTCGAACCGAGCCTCGACTACCTCCACGGTGGGCCCGGTCTCGACACCCTGGACTACTTCGGCGGTGCGTTCATCGGGCTGGTCGTCTTTCTGCTGGTGTTCGTCGTCACCATCATCGCCTTCCTGCGGGAGCGCAGCCAGGGAACCCTGGAACGCCTGATGGCGAGCCCGCTGCGGCGCGCCGACATCGTGGTCGGATACATCGGCGGCTTCATGGTGGTGGCGGCGGTGCAGGCCGTGGAGGTCGTGGTCTTCACCCTCTACGCGCTCCACGTCCACGACCAGGGCAACGTGGCGCTGATCGTCCTGCTCACTCTGCTGATGACCCTGGTGGCGGTCAACCTCGGCATCTTCCTCAGCATGTTCGCGACCACCGAGTTCCAGGCGGTGCAGTTCATCCCCCTCGCGATCGTCCCCCAGGTGCTGCTGAGCGGGATCGTCTTTCCGGTCGCCACCGAGCCGGGCTGGCTCCAGGTGGTGTCGAGGATCCTGCCGCTCACCTATGGCGTCGACGGGCTGCGCGACGTGATGCTGAAGGGCAACGGGCTCACCTCCGGCCCTCTCCTGGTCGACATCGCCGTGGTGGTGGTCTTCGCCGTCGCGCTCATCGCCGCGGCGACGGCGACGCTCCGGCGGAGCGCGTCCTGAGGCCCACCCCTCGTCAGGGCGCGGGGACCGCCCCGAAGGCCCTACCGCTCACGAAGGTGCCCTCGATCGAGATGAAGCGCACCAGGTCCTCGGTGAGGAATGGCCAATCGCGGCCGAGCATGGCCCGGGCCTCGTCCAGCTCAGCCACGCCGGAGATCTCCGACGCCACCCCCTGGACCAGGACGCTCCAGCCCCAGTCGCCTGCGGGATCGTACCGGTCGGTCTCGAAGGCGACCACGGAGCGATGCACCGCCGCGTCCAGTTTGGCGCCGGGCGCGGTCCGGAAGACCACCCTCTCCCCGGCAACGACATAACCGACGGGGAGGATGACCGGAAGCGCCCGCACGCTCACGCCGACCCGCCCGACCGCCAGAGTGGCGAGCAGGTCGAAGCAGCGGGCACGGGACAGCTCACGCAGGCTGAAGAGAGGGCGCTCCATGGATCCCCAGCATCCCCGCCGGGAACCCGCCCGGGCCAGGGGCAGTCGCCTCGCTCGTCTCGGGACCTTCGGCCCTACGCGAGCCTGCGGACGGCGGACAACAGGCCCTTACGGAAGTCGCCAACGGCCCATACGGGAGGGGCCCACGGACACTGGCGCCGGGGGCGGCACGGATCGACCATGCGTCCATGGCTCATCTGATGCACAGCCTCGACCACGTCGCCTGGGCCGTCCTCACCGCCCTGCTCGTGATCACCGCGGTCGCCCTGCTCGGCTTCGTCTTCCTGGCGGCGATCTGAATCAGCGCTGACCGAGACGGCGGCCGGTAACCTCCTCGATGGTGATCCGGACCCAGCGCTCGGGCGCCCTGGTCACCCAGGAGTGGAGGGGGCCGCGCCGGAGAGCCTCGACCTCACCGGGATCGGTGACCACGCTCGCTGTCCCGCGGACGACGACGCTCCAGCCGGTGCGCTCCAGGGGATGGCTCTCGTCGACCTCGAACACCACCTGGTGACCCTCCCCCACCGCGCCGAGCGCCGTGCCCTCGGATGTGCAGAAGACCACGGCGGCCTCGTCGGCCAGGTAGTTGACCGGGAGCACCATCGGCCGACCGTCAAGGACGAAGCCGAGCCTGCCCACGAAAGAGTGGTACTGGAGCAGCTCGAGGCACTCCTTCCTGTTGAGGTCGTGGAGCGGTCTCTGGCTGGTGGTCATCGGCTCCTCCTCGTCGTCGCCCTCATCTGCGAACACCATACCGAGAACGGGGTCGCTTCTGGACCGCGGCCGGCCCGAACCGCGCACCCAGGGCTGTCGGGCGTGTCCGGACCGGCGACGTTCGGGCCGGCCGCCCCCGGCCGATGGCCCCTGCCCCGACCTATCTCACCCTAGACTTCCTCTGATGACCGAGGTGACCCGGACTTCCCGACTCCTCGATGCCGTCGTCGCGCTCTCCGCCGATCTCAGTCTCCCCAACGTCCTGAAGCGGATCGTGGAGGCGGCGGCGGCGGTCAGCGGAGCGCAGTACGCTGCCCTGGGCGTGCTCGGGGCCGGCCAGTCCGATCTGGAACACGGCCTGGTCGAGTTCGTCACCACCGGAATCGACGCCAAGGGCATCCGGGCCATCGGCCGTGTCCCCCAGGGCATCGGGGTCCTTGGGCTGCTGATCACCGACCCCAGGCCGCGGCGAATCGCCGACATCGCTGCCCACCCCGCCTCCACCGGCTTCCCCCTGCACCACCCGACGATGAAGTCTTTCCTCGGCGTCCCGATCATGGTGCGCGACGAGGTCTTCGGCAACCTCTACCTGACCGAGAAGCAGGGTGCGGCGGAATTCTCCCAGTCCGACGAGGAGCTGGTGGTGGCACTCGCGGGCGCTGCCGGGGTCGCCATCGAGAATGCGCGGCTCCACCAGCGACTGGAGCAACTGGCAGTCCTCGGCGAACGTGAGCGGATCGCACGCGACCTCCACGACACCGTCATCCAGAGGCTCTTCGCCACCGGGATGGGGCTCCAGAGCCTGGTCGGCCGGATGGCGGGCAGCGACCTGAGCGAGCGGCTGCAGCAGGCCGTCGACGAGCTGGACGAGACCATCCGCGAGATCCGCATCACCATCTTCGACCTCGAGGCCCGCGATGCCGAGAAGGAGGGCCTGAGAGCCCGGGTGCTGGCCCTGGCCAGCGAGGCGACGGCAGCCCTGGGCTTTGAGCCGAGGGTGCACATGGACGGGCCGCTCGACGCCGCCACCGACGCCACCATCCAGGAGGAGATCCTCAAGACCCTGCGGGAGGCCCTCTCAAACGTCGCCCGGCACGCGAACGCCAGCGGGGTCGAGGTGCTCCTCCGCGCCGGCTCGGGAACAATCACCCTCCGCGTCGCGGACAACGGGGTGGGCCTCTCGAAGGACGCTCAACGCGGTCACGGCCTCGACAACATGCAGGCCCGCGCGGAGGCGCTGGGAGGCGTCTGCGAGTTCAGTGCCCGCCGCGGCGGTGGAACGGTCGTCACCTGGCGGGTTCCGGCCTCGCCCTGAGAGGCGGGCAGGACGTCAGGGCGCGAGATCGGGAGGTGCCAGGTGGAGGGGCCGCGGCGCTCCGGCGGCCCTTGCCACCGCCGCTTCCTCAGCTGATGACGTGAAGTGGGCCGGGCCCCTCGCTTGACCTGACCCAACCATCATGCCCGCATCCCGGCGATCGGCACCGGAGGACAAAGTCACTCATCGGCCTAGCGGCAGACCCTCTGACAGTAGGGCCGCCGGTCATCTTGGCTAATGACGGCTGGCCCTGGTTGGGCTCGGGGGTTACTCCCAACATGGAGGCATAACGGCCTGACACCACTAGGGAGACCAATCCATGACCAATGCACTTCGCTGGCGGGTCCTCGTACTTCAGGCGGGACTCGTCCTCATCCTCGGCTTCGTCGCCGGTTTTGCCTTCTGGGCGGCCGGTTTCACCCACAGCTCCGTGACCACGCAGCTCGCGGCCCAGAACATCACGTTCCCGGCCTACAACAGCGCGTCCATCCTGGCCCTGCCGAAGGCCGACGCCACCGCCATGAACCAGTACGCCGGCCAGGTGATGACCACCGGCGACCAGGCGCAGGTCTGGGCCAACGACTACATCAAGGTCCACCTCAGCGCTATGCCCACCTACGACGCGGCGAGCGGCCTGGCTCGGGCAAACCCGACCAGCACCGTCGACGCCCAGACTGAGGCCACCGTCTTCCAGGGCACGACCCTCCGCGGGATGCTGCTCAACGCCTACGGATGGTGGACGGTCGGTACCTACGCCCTCTTCGCCGCCATCGGGCTGACCATCGCCGCGGGCGTGGTCCTGCTCACCTTCATCTTCGAGCTCTGGCGCTGGCGCGTTGAGGCTCGCGAGACCCGGCCCGCGCTCGTGCCTGCTCCCGCCTTCAGTGCGGCGGGGTCGGTGCCGGCGGTCGGTATCGCCCAGATGACCAAGCACGACAGCTAACTGAGCCCCCACACACCTACGGCCCGCCGGTTTCGACCGGCGGGCCGTTCTCTTGTCCGGGGCGGGACGGCGATCGGTGACAGTGCGTCAGGTGAGATCAGGTAGCGTTACCCGGATGCCCAAGGCCGCCCACGACGACCCCGCCTCGCACCCGCCCCAGCCCGCCGGTGGCCTGATCACCATCCGGTGGTGGCGACTCCCCGAGCCGTTCGAGAGTGAATTCGACTGGGAGTACAGGCCCATCCCGCCGATCCCCGACGAGCTCGGGAAGCGCCTGCTCGGCGAGGTCGCCGATCGCCTCTCCCCGGCAGAGCACGCGAAGCCCGGTCACGCCAAGGAAGCGGACAGCGCAGCGGAAGCGAACGCGCTACAGGCGAAGCCGGCCAGAGAGGGCGACTGACCCCGGGCTGGTCACGGCAGCGTGGAGTGGCGGCCGGGTCGCTCAGAGCAAGGAGGCGAGGAGCAAGGCGAGGGAGTGCACCTCACGCTCAACGTTGAGCGGCGTCCAGGCCGCTCAGATCAAGGATCAAGCAGCGCAGGAAGGGAGTGCACTTGAAGTGCACGACCGACTGAGCAGCGGAGCAGACGCCGAGCTGGGCGGAAATGGACGCCGCGATCAGGCGGCGGGGTTGAAGTGGCGCCACTCCCCCGCCCCCGGCTCGTCGTCGTCCATCTCGACGTCCTCGGGGAGCTCAGTGCGCCAGGGGAGCATGAGATCAAAGACGATCTCCTGGATCGTCCAGAGCATGTCCATGATCTCGGTGATCTTGACGTGACGGCGGGCCAGGGTCTCGTCGACCTGACGGCATGCGGTCTCATCGCCGGTGAGGCGAACCGCCTTGCGCGCGAACGTGAAGACCCGCTGGGCGCGCACGGCGACATCCGGCGGGACCTCCTTCATCCCCTGGAGGTGCGTCTCCTCGCAGAGCTCGATGGCCGAGTCCACCCGCTCCACGAGCCGGCGAAGCCGCGTCCGCTCCACCACCTCGAGGTGGTGGCGTCGCCGGGCGCGGTGGACCTCCTGGGTAGCGTTCTCAATGAGCAATGCGTCTCTCCCTGTGACCCGCGACACCCGCCGCACCGCGGTTCCGCCCATAGGCTATCCCGATCGGTCGTTGACATCAACAGCCACGCTGGTGTCAGATTGATGCATGGATCGCATTAATGCCGATCTCTTGCGAACTTTCATCGAAGTGGCGCGCCTGGAGCATCTGGGACGAGCGGCGGAAGCGCTCCAAAACGACCAGTCCACGGTGAGCCGCAAGATCGCCCGTCTGGAGCACGAGGTGGGAGTGCCCCTCTTCGAGCGGATCGGCCGGTCGATCCGGTTGACCAAGGCCGGACGGCGCTTCGTCGGCCGGGCTGAACGCATCCTCAGCGAGATGCGCGACGCCGTCGCGGAGGCCGCCGGCACCGTCTCGGCCGAGACCGGGGAGGTCCACCTCGGATTCCTCCACACCGTCGGCGCCCGCTGGCTGCCCGATCGACTGGCCCGTTTCCTCGACCAGTACCCCGGGGTGCGCTTCATCCTCGAGGAGGGGACCACCGGCGAGGTCGTCGCCGGAGTGCTGGACGGGAGATTCGACCTGGGCATCCTGGGACCCCCGCCCGCCAACACCCCGGAGCTGGAGCTGGTCCCGCTCTTCCGCGAGCGCATCGCGGTCGTGGTCCCCCTCGAGCACCACCTGGTGGGCCGATCGTCGGTGACCCTCCGGGACATTGCCTCCGAACCGCTGATCCTCCCCCGGTCGCGCACCGGCCTGCGGCGGGTCATCGACGACGCCTTTGCCCGGCAGGGGCTGAGCGAGCACGTCGCCTACGAGGGGGACGACTTCGCGATCGTGCAGGGGCTGGCCGAGGCCGGGCTGGGGATCACCCTCCTGCCGATGCCCCTGCCCACCCCCTCCAGCCGGGTGGTGGTGATCCCGCTGCGCGACCCCCCCATCGCCCGCACGATGGCCATCGCATGGGACCGGCGCCGCACCCTGCCACCGGCAGCCCAGCTCTTCTGCCGCCGGATCGTCGAGGGGGTCACAGAACCCGCCAGCCGCACCGCCAGCGGGTAGGCGCCGGTCCGGCTTGGCTCGTCGACCAGGTGGGAGGACCATTCACACGTGCGCCGCTCCTGGTGGAGCCCTCGCGTTATCCCGGACGAGGCCCGTCCGTACTAGAGGCATGACGTGCCCTCCGCCCTCGATCACGGCGATGGCAATGAGTGAGCGAGTCTCCCCCAGCGACACGGCGGTGGCCCTCTCCCCCCAGGACCTCTGCGATCGCTATGCCGAGCTGGTCTTCCGATTCGCCACCATGGTCGCGGGGAGCTCCCTGGAGGCTGAGGACCTGGCCCAGACCGCCCTCGAGAAGGCGCTGGTAGCCCTTCCCCGCTACGACCCGCGGCAGGGCGAGCCGGCGCCCTGGCTGTGGCGGATCGTGGTCAACACCGCGCGCGACGCCGGCCGAGCGGCGCGGCGGCGCGAGCTGCTCGTGCGGCGGCTGGTCGCGATCGACCGTCCCCGGGCCACCCCCGACGACATCCCGGCCGGGATCTCCGACGAGCGCCTGCTCGCCGGGATTCGTGGTCTAACCCGCCTCCAGCGCTCGGTGATCGCGCTCCGCTACGGCGCCGACCTCGACTTCACGGAGGTGGCCCGGGCACTGGGGACCTCACGAGGGGCTGCGGTCATGGCCTGCCACCGCGCCCTCGCCACCCTCCGCAGCGCCCTCCAGGAGGCAGGACAGTGACCACCGACGATCTGCACGAGAGGCTCCGCCATCTGCACGCGCCACTGCCCGCGGGGCTGATCGCGCGCGCTCAACTGGCTGCCACCGCTCAGGTCCCGCCGCCCATCCCGCCCTCGCACCGGCGGCGGATCCTGGAGGGACTGCTGGCGGCGGCGTTGGCAGCGGCCATCGCACTGCCGCTGTACCTGACGCACTCGGGTGGAGGAACCGCGAGCACCTCGGGGGGGGAGCTTGTCTTCCTGACCTCCACTCTGCCCGGATCCATCACTTCGGCGACGCCCCCGTCCACCAAGTGCTCCTCGCGGTTCGAGACGACTTCGGTGGGCGGAAGCATGTCGCGCAGCTTTGCGATGGACTACGCGTGCGGCAGCACCCCGAAGCTGGTGGGTGACCTGATCGTCGCCCTAACGGCCGCGGACCCCAACGGTCCCGGGGCCGGGCTCGAGGTCCTCGACCTCGGCTCCGGCACCGAGCGGGAGCTCCCGCTCGAGGGCATCGATGGCGGGATCATCCCATCCCCTGACCGGACGCGGGTCGCGGTCCCGATCATCCTCGCGCCAACCGAGATCCCGGCTCTTGACATCGTCGACCTCGTCACGGGGTCCGTCGTCCGTCTCCAGCCGCGTGTCGGTGCCACCCCCCTGAATATTGGGGAGTCGGCGCCCGCGTGGCTGAGCGACGGCATCCACTCGGTGCAGCGATGCGTGAACTCACAGAGCACGTGCGACTACCTGGTCAGCCCCGCCACCGGCACGGTCCGTACCCTCCTCCAGGTCGGATCCGGGCCCGCCGGCTCCAGCTCGTACGTGCAAGTCTTCGACTCTGGAAGTCCAGACGGTACTCAGGAGGCCCGCTACTACTTTTCCGGCAATTCGGACTTCGTCCAGACAGTGAGCGCCGGCCCGACGGACGGCACGCTGCGCACCGTGTATGCGGCGCCAGCAGGCGATACTCCGGAGCCACTGGGCGTTGCCGATGACGGCAGCGTTTTGTTCCAGGTGATCTCAACCGAGCCGAATGGGCCGCCGGCCTACCTGACCTACGTGGCCAGCCGCGGCGGCGTGTACCCCGTCAACGTCCCTGCAGGTCTGGCGTTCTCGGCGCCCACAGCCTCCAGCCCAGCCCTCCCCGGTGGCGGGTTCGCCCTCGAGATGTCGCCGGATACAGCTGGCGGTGCCGGTGAGGAACAGGTGGTGCGCATCTCCGACACCGGCTCGGTGACCATGATCCAGCCGAGCGCGGGCATAGACCTCTTCGGCATCACCGACTGACGTCAGCGGGATGGCTCGCGCCGTCTCGGACAGGGTTCCGTCCCGCCCTCAGCGTCGAGAGCCCTGACGGGACCGAGGAGGCAATCACGGACGGCAGCGCGACGATGACGGCCGGGCCTGCCGGCGGTTCCCTCCTCCCCGCATACACGGCTCCCTCAGGTGACAACGCGATGGCCCTGGCGGTCGCCGACGACGGGAGCGTGCTCATCGACTCCGACACACTCGCCCCGTCATCCACCCTGGTGATCGCGAGCCTGGAGGGGGTGACGCCGGTCACGCAGCTGCCAGGCTGGTATTCGATTCCAGGGTCCGCGATCTCCCTGCCCAGCGGCGGTTTCGCCTCCGAGATGCTGCAGACCGCCGGGGCGGAGGACGGCCAGACGGTGGACGTCGTCCGGATCGCCGCGGGCGGCTCGACCCGCATCCTCTCCGGGCCCTGGGCTCCAAGGCCGGGGAAGTTCCAGCGGCTGGTCGGCGTGACCGCGTAGCGGTGGTCCACAGCACGGAGCCGCCCCAACCCCTCAGGGGGCGAGGCGGTTGAGGTCCCGGGGGAAGAGGGTCGTCTCGCGGACGTTGGATGCGTCCACGAGCTGGGCGACCCAGCGCTCCAACCCGATGGCGAAACCGCCGTGCGGAGGCATCCCGTGCTTGAAGGCCATCAGGTAGCCGGCGTAGTTCTCGGGGTCCTCGCCCCTGCCGACGAGCGCGTCGACGTAGTCCTGGTAGCGGTGAAGCCGCTGGCCGCCGGTGACCAGCTCCATCCCCCGGAAGAGGAGGTCGAAACCGGCCGCGAAACCCGGCCGCTCCGGGTCGGGGTGGGTGTAGAAGGGGCGCTTGCTCATCGGGAAGCCGCGGACAAAGAGGAAATCCGAGCCGTGCTCGCGCTGTGCCCACTCCCCGAGCCAGCGCTCGTTGGCCGGCGAGAGGTCCGGCTCGTTGCTCAGGTCCTCGCCAGTGGCGGCGGTGATCATGGCCTGAGCGTCCAGGAAGTGGACGTCGGGGATGGGCTGCGGGACCTTGGGCAACTCCAGTCCGAGCAGGGCCACCGCCCCGGCCGCCTCCCGCTCGACGCCGGCCAGCATGCTGGCGATGGTGTCAGTGAGCACAGCCATGACCGTGTACTCGTTCTCGATGAATCCGACCTCGGCGTCGAGGGAGACGTACTCGTTGATGTGGCGAGCGGTGTCGTGCGGCTCGGCCCGGAATACGGGGCCCACCTCGTAGACGCGCTCGAAGACCCCAACCATCACCTGCTTGTAGAACTGCGGGCTCTGGGCCAGGTAGGCGGTCTTGCCGAAGTAGTCGAGGGCGAAGGTGGTGGCCCCCGACTCGGTGGCCGAGCCGACGATCTTCGGCGTCTGGATCTCGGTGAAACCGAGATCGTGCAGGCCGCTGCGGAAACCGGCCATGGAGGCGGCCTGGATGGCGAAGTAGGCACGGCGGCGGGGATGGCGGAGCGCCACCGGGGCGTTGTCGAGGATGGTCGGCAGCTGCGCCTTGATCACCGGCCGGTAGAGGTCGAAGGGCGGAGCCTCGTCGGCCTCCGAGATCACGGTCACCGCCGGGTCGTGGATCTCGACCCCGCCGGGCGCCTGCGGCTCGGCGACCACCACCCCGGCGACGCCGAGAACGGACTCGTTCTGCAGCCGGGCCAACCGCTCGACCAGTTCGGGGTCCTGAACGACCACCTGGGCGGTCCCGCGGGCATCGCGGAGGATGAGGAAGCTGACCCCCGCGAGCCGGCGAAGCCGGTGGAGCCAGCCCTTGAGCTGCACCCTCTCACCGACGCGGTCGCTCAGATCGTCGGTCCAGACGCGGTCGGTGAGGTGAGAGATCACTTGGTGGGACTCCGGCTCCTGCTGGCGGCTTCCTGCACGACTGGCCCGGCCGATTCTAACGGGGGAAAGTGTCGGGCCCGCCCGGGCGGGGCGGGCTGAGCAGGCGTCGCCACCGTAGACTGAGCCACCAGTCATGGCCGCAGTCCTCTTCGCCGCCGCCGCCGTCCTGGTCGTCGCCACGATTGCGATCGTGCTCGTCGCCCGGAGCCGGGTCGCGGCACCGCCTGCGGCGGCCGCCCCTCCCAGCGCGACTCAGGTCCGCACCGAGGCCGCAGCCATCGTGGCCGCCGCCAGGACCGAGTCCCTCGCGATCCGCGAGGCGACCACCGAGGAGGTCGCCGTGCGCAGCGCCGCCCTGGAGGCCCGCGAGGCCGCCCTGGCCGAGCGGGAGCGCACCTGGCGGGACCGGCGGGCCATCTTCGACGAGCGCCGCTTCGCCCACCGCAAGCGCAGAGAGGAGATCGACGCGCGGGTCGCCGAGGTCGGGGCCGTTCGGGAGGAGGTGCGCCAGACGGTTGCCGAGCGAGCCGCGGCGGACCGTGACACGGCCGAGCGTCTGGTGCTGGAGAGCCTGGAGGCCGAGCTGGAAGCGGAGCGGGCGGAGCGCGTGGCCCAGCTCGTCACCGAGGTGGCCGGCGAGCCCGAGGCCGCGGTCCGAACCCTCCTGGTGGGAGCGGTCGAGCGGCAGTCCGAGAGCCACGTCGACACCGCACCCCGGCTCTCCCCCATCAATCTCGAGGGACTCGACGAGACCCGCCGCGAGCGACTCCTCACCGCTCTGCAGGTGGTCGCAGAGTCCACCGGTACCGACCTGGGCGTCGACAACGAGCGGGAGCAGGCGACCCTCCGCGGCCTCGACCCAGTGGGGCGGGAGATCGCGCGGCAGGCTTCGATCGAGGTGCTCGACCGCGGCGTACAGGCGGAGGACGTCCCACCCCTCCTGCTCCGCACCCGCCGCCGCCTCTCCGCAGCCATCGAGGATCTCGGAGAGCGCGCCATGTGGGAGATGGCGATGGAGGGGCGCCCGGAGCTGGCCGAGCTGCTGGGCGTCCTCCACTACCGCTTCTCGTACGGCCAGAACGCCCTCCTGCACTGCAAGGAGACCGGCTATCTCTGCGGCGTCCTGGCGGCCGAGCTTGGCCTCCCCCAGAGCGCCGCCCGGGAGGCGGGCACCCTCCACGACATCGGCAAGGCGGTGGACCACGACGTCGAGGGGTCCCACGCCATCATCGGCGGCGAGCTGCTGCTCGTCCTCGGCGTCGACTCCACCATCGCCCATGCGGTCAAGGCCCACCACTTCGACGTGGAGCCGTCGACCGACCTGGCCATGCTCACCATCTGTGCCGACGCCATCTCGGCCTCCCGGCCCGGTGCCCGGCGGGACACCCTGGCCGC